>JBDGSB010000013.1:0-15935 GCA_042217765.1 Haloarculaceae archaeon
GTGGAAGTCGGGACTACACCGAATTTAGCTGAATCGCGACACCACGACCCGTTTGTCTGCGTCCAGCGCGACTATACCGCTTGTAAAGAGTGTTAGGAGTGAAAGATACGAAACCACCGGAGGGGAATCACCGGTAGACCAAAGCGGGTCGAGAACCGTATGCATCGAGACGATCCGTCTCGACTCCTGTCTAGCGCGCTCGCTCGCCGCTGTGCGGACCACGGACGACGGACCGGGAGTGCTGCCGAACGACGGTCCTCAGTCAACGACGCCGCAGCGCCAGCAGCGCCGCCGCGAGGAGGGCACCGACGGCGACGACTGCATCGAATCCGGTGCCCGTCGTCGCGGTCGTCGTGGGATTTCCGTTTCCGCCTTCGGCCGTCGTCCCGGTGGTCGTCGCGTGAGTCGTCTCGACGGTCGATTTGGTCGTTTCGGCGGTCGACCGGGTCGTTCCGGCGGTCGTCGCACTCGTTTCCCCGCCGGTTCTGGTCGTGGTACCATCGGCCTGGTTCACCACCGAGACCGTTCCGGCCCGGACCGTCTCGACCGAGAGGTCGTACTTGCCGATGGCTTCCGGGGCGAACGTCAGCGACACCGAGGTGTTCGACTGTCCCGGAACGTCGATCAACTTGCTGGCTTTGATCTCGCCGTCGACCTGTAGCGTAACCCGATGTGTCCCGGCCTTGCCGCCGGCGTTGTGGACGGTCGCGTCGACGACGACGGGCTGGGACACGAGAGCCTTCTCGATCTGAACGGCGGCCGCCTCGACGTCGAAAACCGGGCGAGTGAAGCCGACCGTGAACATCGACAGTCCGGGCGAGTCCGCCTCGAAAACGTACGTGGTGTCGGTCTCGTCGACCACCGTCGTCGGCAACTTGTTCCAGCCGCCCGATTCGTTGCGATACATCGCGACGTCGCTCGGGTCGGTGTCCTGCGCTGCGAGCGCGTCCTTTCGAATGCGGAACCGGAAAGTTGCGCTCTCGATCGTCTCGTCGGGATTCGTGTGGTCGACCTCGATGTAGCGAGCGGCCGACGCACCGGTCTCATCGAGGAACGAATCCGGATCAACGCCGTCGGGTGCGGCGTTGTTCCCACTGCCCGTGGTCGTCGATTCGCCGGGCGTGGTCGTCGATTCGCCGGGCGTGGTCGTCGATTCGCCCGGAGTGGTCGTGGCGTTTGCTGGCCTCCCGTTTCCGGTGGTAGCCTCTCCGGCGTTGCCAGCACTGGGTTCGTATTCGTGGATGGAGACCTCGATCTGGCTGTCGACATTCTTGTCGAGGTGCATCGACATGCTCTCGAACGAAATCCCATGCTGGCTGGCCCCGTCGGATTCGCTGGTGGTGGTCCCGGTGGACGTCGTTCCGCCAGCGGTGGTGGACGTCGTCTCGCCGGTCGGCGTCGAACCGCCCGTCGGCGTGGGAGCTGAATTTCCAGCGTTGTCCTTCGTGGTGGTGCTGTCACCTATGGCGAGGACGACCGTTTGGCCGCCCTTCGCGCCGGAGATGTCGAAGCTCTTGGCTCCGTCGTTGGATTCGTGCGGAGTCACGTTCCGTTGCTTGCCTGCGGGCGTCGCGGTTGCGGTGGGCGTCGCGGTGGTCCGTGGCGTCTCCTCGTCGCCACCGCCGCCCGATTCGATGGTGAACGACTCGCCGCTGGTGTAACTGCCGTCTCCGTCCCCGCTGATTCCAGTCCCGCCCAGTTCGTATCCGTTGTCGTCGGTGATGCTGTCGTCGTCGACGAGGTCCAGTCGCAGGTCTCCCTCGTGTTTGATGTCACTGACCGTGACGGTGTAACTGCTGTCCGACCCGCTGACGTCGGACACGGTGCCCGTCACGTCGCCGCTGACCTGCGTGGCGGTGAAGTCGCTCGTGTCGACGCCCGAGACGTCTTCGGAGAAGGTCACCGTGAACTCGACGCTGTCGTCGTGGGTCGGACTGGAGGGACTGTCGCGGGAAATCGAGGACACCGACGGCGGCGTGTTGTATATTCCCTGGGCCTGCAACTGGCTCGAACGGTCGAGCGCTTGTAATATTGGATACCCGTTGTCCGTCGTGTCCCTGTCCCCACTCGGTACCGTCTCCCAGGTGCTCGTGAAGTCGAGATTGTCCATGTTCGAGGACGCACTCGACCCCTGCATCTCGGGGGCTGGCGACGGGTCATCGCTCGAACCGTACCCGGTGAGCGCGTTCGTCGTCCCGAGAAATCCGAATCCGACTGGATGGATCTGATACGTCGTCCCCTTGTCCCAGTAGGAGTACTCGACGGACCCTCCACTACCCTCGATTACAGTGGTTCCGGCCAATCCGCCACCGTACGTGGTTAGGCCGACGGCACCCGTTGCGTAGGAGTGGGAGACGGTACCAAAGGCGGCACCGACCAGTCCCCCCGCGTAATAACGGATTGCGCTGACGGTACCGATTGCGTACGACTGTGTCACCGTTCCGGAATCGTAATCGTAGCCGACCAGCCCACCCGCGTAACGGCTGGCGCTGACGTCACCGGTCGTGTACGATCGGGTCACCGTTCCCGAATTGTCGCCGACCAATCCACCTGCGGAATCACCGGTGGCGCTGACGTCATCGGTCGCGTACGACCGGGTCACCGTTCCCGAATTGTCGCCGATCAACCCACCCGTGGAATCACCGGTGGCGCTAACCGTACCGCTCGTGTTCGATTGGCTCACTGTACCCGAATTGGAGCCGATCAGAGCACCGACCCGATCGTGGCCAGACGTGTCGACGGTTTCGAGATTCACGTTCTGCACTGTGCCACCCGTATCGACGTATCCGAACAGACCGACGTCGTCCGTACTCTCCCGGTCGATGGTCAGTCCCGAAATCGTGTGGCCGTTCCCGTCGAACGTGCCCGTGAATTTCACCTCGCTACTACCGATGGGCGAAAAACCGGCACCGTCGTGCCAGTCTGTGGTCTCACTGGCGTCGACGTCGCTAGTGAGTTCGTAGTCTGCGTCTAGAGCGGCCGAGCGACTGTCTACCTCCTCGTGATTCGCGTCGATGCACTGCAACTGGTCGACGTCGCCGACCTGGTAGGGACTGGCGGTGTTTCCGGCACCGGCGTACCCGACCGTACTACAGGTGGGTGCCGTATTTCCCGCGGCAGCGACGCCGACGAAACCGGGGTTCACGGCCACGGTCGCTAGCCCGACGAGTACGGCCAGATACACCGCTACCAGCCCGCGGGTCGTCGTTCGCATTCCTATCGATGCCCCCGATACCGCGAGCGTTCAGCCGGGCGGGCGGTACTCGCTTGCCGCGTCCGGCGGTGATGACGTTGCCTCACACGAAGTGCCCTCTTTGTAGAACCCACTCGAACACCCAGTATAAATTATTTCCAGGACAATCAATTTTGTGTCTTTCCTGCTTAATCCTACAGCTACGATCGGATCGTATTCGACGCCGACGGCGGCAATTAATCGAAGACGCACACGATTTATCGGCATGGGCGGACAAAGTTTATGTCTCCATGGTCACGATTACCATGACATGGGTTCCGAGCGAACTCCGACCGAAGACAGGCTCTTCGGTCTGAAACGTACGTGGGTGTACGGAATCGGACTGCTCGTGGTCATCGCATTACTCGTCGGCGCAGACGTCGAGGGCGGCGTCTCGACGGCGTTCGGGATGCTCGTCGCGCTAGCGGTCTTTGGGGGCGTAATCGCGCTCACGGTAAAGATCGCGAACTCGTAAACGACGATATCGACGATCGAACTGTTCGGTGGCGATCACCGCTCGGCCAGCAGCGTCTCGATTCGATCGGATCCTTCCTCGACGTAGCCGCCGTGGAAGCACAGCGTGTGCTCGACGTCGAGTCCGGCGAGCGTCTCGACGCTCTCCCAGGCGGTCTCCAGGTCGGGAGTCGCGTCCTCGCGGGGGCCGACGAGGGTTCCGTCGACGACGTTGAGGGCGTCGGCGGTGACCAGCAGGTTCGCGTCGGGGAAGTAGTAGGACGTGTGGCCGGGAGTGTGGCCCGGCGTGTAGACGGCCCGCATCGGCCCCGCGTCGGTCCGGAACGTCTCCCCACCCGCGAGCCGGACGTCGACCGCCGTCGGGTCGAGGTCCATCGGCCGGTCGGCGCTCGATTTCACGAGGTCGCGGTCGCCTTCGAGGTACGGCGCGTCGGCCTCGTGGGCGAACACGACCGCGTCGGTCCGGTCGACGACGGCCGCCAAACACCCGGCGTGGTCGAGGTCCTGGTGCGTGACGACGACCGCCCACGTCTCCGCGAGCGACAGTCCCTCCTCGTCCAGCGCGTCGGCGAGAACGCCCGTCCCGTCGGGCAGGCCGACGTCTAGCAGGAGCGGTCCCCGGGGCGTCTCGACGGCGACCGGGTTGAGCGTCATCTCGCGGTCGCCCAGCGATACCGCAAGCGGCAGGCCGTACACACCGTCGGTGAGTTCCATACGGTAACGAGGTGCTCGACCCGCTTGAAACTGAGGGGGCCGGTGAGTACGATCGGAAGTAGTTCTGTCCGACGGTGTGGGACGGATTCGAACCTGGTTTCCCGAAATCGAGGCGGTTAAACGCGTGCGCGCCCCGAAATAAATCGATGGAATCGTCTCCGAGTGTGGTGGCAATCTGCGGGAGCCTCCGCGATTCTAGCACGACTCGACTCGCATTGGGACACGTTCTCGACGCCGCTTTCGACGCCGGGGCGGACACGGAATTGATCGATCTTCGAGACTGGGACCTTCCGGTGTACGACGCCGACGACCGCGACCAGGGCGATGCAGCCGCGCTTCGATCGGTCGTGGGGAGCGCGGACGCCGTCGTGATGGGGACGCCGGTCTACCACGGAATGGTATCGTCCGTTCTGAAGAACGCGTTCGACTACCTGGGCAGAGACGAGTTCGAAGACACGACAGTCGGATTGCTCGCGACGACCGGCGGCGGCCCCTACGCGGCCACGTTAGAACACCTGCGAACGGGTGTCCGCACGCTACACGGCTGGGTGCTCCCCCACGAGGTCGGAATCCGGAACGCGAGCGACGCGTTCGACGACCAGGGCCAGTTCGTCGAGACGGACCTCGCAACGCGGGTCCGAGAACTCGGCCGGATGGTTACCGAATACGCCCGCATCGAACCGGGCTCGTACTGCCGGACGTGAGTCCCGTTTACCCGTCGGATTCGTACTCGTCGCCGACGGAGATGCCCGAGAGCGCGCGGGCGGCACTCAGGAGAAACCGCGGGTCGTCGGCCCGGATGTAGTCGAACCGGGGGTGGGTAACACAGGAGATTGCGACCTCCGCTAGCTGCTTCGTGAACGACGGCGGCTCCAGGAAGGGCGATTCGTCGTACAGCAGGCTCAGCAGGTGTTTCAGTTCGCCGTATGACGTGTGACACGTGATCCCCGTATCGTAGCCCGTCTCGATTCGGTCCGCCTCGCCCTGCGTGGCCAGCCAGTAGTGGTACGGGAAGTCCACGCCGGCGCGGACCGCCTCGGGAAGCGAGTGCCAGACCCGCGGATTGATCTCGAGAAACTTCCACTCGCCGGTTCGCTCGTCTTTCACGTATTCGATACACGCGAAACCGTGCCAGTCGAGGTGGCTGAGGAGGTCGTACGCCGCCTCCTCGACGGCCTGCGAGCGCACGGACTCCCGGTAGACGCCGCCGCCACCGACCCACGAGACCTTGCGGATCTGTCTGTGCTGGTAGGTGACCAGCGGTTCGCCGCGGTCCCACAGCGCGCAGTAGAGGTGCTTGTCCGCCTCGGGAATGTACGCCTGAACGATGGGTTCGTGGTGCATCGACTCCACGAGCGCGTCCGCGTCCGGCTCCGTGCCCGCCCGGCAGAACCGTACGTCGTTGACCTCTTCGACTTCGTGTGGGCCCATGGAGTCGACGTAGTCGCTCGTGAGGACGTTGTACCGGGCCTTGACGACGACGTCGTCGGTCCACTCCTCGACGTCCGACAGGCGTCTCGTCTCCGCGTGGGGAACGCCCGCGCTGGCGGCCGCCTGCGCGAGACGCAGCCTGTCGTGGGCGTTCCGAAGCGTCTCTAGCGGCGGCGAGACCAGCGAGACGTGCTCGGCGAACTCGTCGGCGTACTTCGCGAAGATGTACGTATCACACTCCCGGACGGGAATGATCGTCTTCACGTCCGGGCGGGCCGCGACGTCGAGTAGCCCGTCTTTGTACGCGACGAGGTGGTGTTCGTGTGAGGGCAGCCGAACCTGCTCGGAGCAGTAGCGAGAGCAAAAGTGCGGAATCCACTCGCGGTCGGAGGCGACGATCGTGTGGATACCGTGGCGGTTGAGCGACCGGATACAGCCGTAACTCTTCATCTCGATCCCGGTCGGGATGAGCACGGACTGCCGTCCGGTAGTATCGGTCGGCGAGTCGCTCACGACCCCACCACCTCCCCGCGTGAAACGGAGCGAAGGAGGGCCTCGATCCGGTCGACCTGGTGCTCCAGGCGTATCTCGGAGACGACCTCGCGTCCGTTGGCGTCCTCGTCGCTCCGGAGCGCGTTCACGAGGGCGTCCGCGAGCAGTTCGTCGTCGCTTTCGGCAGTCGAGAGGGTGGCACCGTCGAGTCGGTCTTTCACGTCGCCGACGTCGACGGAAATCACCGGACAGTTACACGCCAGCGCCTCCTTCACCGTGTTGGGCGAGCCTTCCCGTTTCGACGTGAGGACCATCGCGTCCGCGGCGTTCATGTACCACGGGACCTCCTCGTGTGCGAGGCCGGTCATGGTCTGGAGTTCGACGCGGTCGTCGAGTTCCGGACGCGCCAGCTCGACGATGTGCTCGGCGCGGGGGTAGTTCTTGACCTGTCGAGACGGTCCGTACGGGAACAGGACGTGGTACGCGTCCGGGTCCCAGCCGACTTTCTCACGTGCGGTGTCGCGTGGCAACGGCCGGAACGTCTCGAAGTCGACGCCGTGGGGAATGACGTGACAGTCGCGACCGACGGCGTCGGCCATCGGCTCGGACATCACCACAGTGGCGTCGGCGAGTCGCGAGCAGAGACGACTGAGCCAGGCGTACTCGCCCATCACGTCGCTGCCCCACAGCGTCAGGACGACCGGATGGAACGGTTGCACGACCGCCGGTGGACCGGTCAGCCCGTAGTTCGCGTGGACGACGTCGTAGTCTCTCAGGGAGGCGGCGACGGCACGGGGGTAGTAGCGAGCGTACGTGAGCGGGGTTCGCCCCTCGAACTGGATCCCGTCTTCGACCGATCGTCCCGGAACGGCCACCGTCTCGACGGTGTGGCCACGAGCGCGGAGGCGCGCCAGCTGCTGTCGGTAGAATCGGGCGTGCGCGCTCGTGACGAGACTCAGGATTCGCATCGATGCGTTCGTCCCCTCTTTCGCGGAGTTGGTCATGAGTATACGGTGATTAGTTTCCGTCGTAGCGAGCACCGTTCGCGGAAAACGATTACTAACCGTTCGACGGACGGGAGTAGGTGACGCGATTCGTGACGCAGACGGGGTAGCGTCAGGAGATACCGATGGTTCGCCGAAACGGGGGCGAGTCACCGGTAAAGAGTAACGCTAATCCGTATCAGGCGACGCCAAACCGCCGATCGACGCAGGCGGTGGGTCGTCAGGCGTTCCCTTCGTGGTCGAACTCCCGGTAACGTGACGTTCCCGGGAACGTGACGTTCGGTTGCGAGCCCGTTTCCGAACTCGGACCGACGTACCCGATCTCTTAATAACGATCGTGGCCTGGATTACTAGCATGACAGTCGTCAGCGTCTCGATGCCGGACGAACTGCTCGACCGCATCGACGAGTTCGCCACCGAACACGGCTACACGGGCCGTAGCGAGGTGGTCCGTGAGGCCAGCCGGAACCTGCTGAGCGAGTTCGAGGACAAGTCCCTCTCCGAGCGGCCGCTGTTGGGCATCGTCACCGTCCTGTTCGACTACGAGACGACCTCCGTCGAGGAGAAGATGATGCACCTGCGCCACGAACACGACGACCTCGTGGCCTCGAACTTCCACACGCACGTCGGGTCGCACTACTGCATGGAACTGTTCGTGTTAGAGGGCGACCTCGAATCGATCTCGGCGTTCGTCGGCCGCGTTCGCGCGACGAAAGACACCACGACCGTCGACTACTCGGTGACGCCGGTCGACGACGTGGGCCCGCTCTCGCAGATCGAGTAGCGACCGTCAGCCGTCGCGTCACTTCGGCCGGACACGCCGTCGCGTCACTTCCGCTGGTCGGGCACCACGTCGGTTTCCGATAGCGTGTCCATGACGCGGTCCTGATCGACTGCCGGTGTGACGTTCGCCATCCCTGCCTGCACGCCGGCGACGACCTGTAACGCGTTCTCCAGGCGGTCTAACCGTTCGTGGACGGTCGTCACGTTCGCCTGGAGCGTGTTCTCGATGCCGTCCAGCCGCTCGCGGATCGCGTCGGCGTCGGCCCGTACCGTTTCGGGCGGTGGCTGCTGGTCGGCTTCGGCCGCGTCCACCTCGGTCGTACCGGTCGCATTCTCATCGGTCTCGGCCGCGACGACGGGATCGTAACAGACGCCACAGGTGCTACAGAGAGCGATTTCTCGCCTGGTTTCCTCGTCGACGGCGGCCCGCGAGTCGCCCGGGAGCCTGACGCCCTGTCGAGCCGTGACGAGGACGCTCCACCACTCCTCGCTCTCGCAGACGGGACAGACGGGTTCGCTTGGCATGCCCGTTCGTTGGGACACGGCACCAAATAACGTTTCCCGCTTCGTTCGGATCGTCGCCTATCCTTCCGTTTCGTCGACTTCCTCGTCGCCGTCGTCCAGTCGCAGTCCGAACTCCCGGGCGCGGCGACGCCAGAACTCCTCGAAACCCTCCTCGCGTCGTTCGACCGTCGAGACGCCGTCGTGGACGTGGTCGAGTTTGAGGTTGGTCTCTTCGAGCAACTGTTCGCCGGCGTCGTCGGAGATGAGTCCCTCGCGCATGGCGTCGTGGATGGCGCTCTTCTCGCGCTGGAGGACGCGACGCTCGCCCGCGAGCAGTTGCTCCCGTCGGAGTTCGGGCCGCTCGGTCAGCAGTTGCGAGATGGCGCGATTCAACTGCGCTTTCTCCTGTTCGTACTCGGCGGTGAAGTCGTCGTGGACGGAGGGGGCCAGCTCACCGGACCGGTGGAGGTCGTCGGCGGCCTCGATGGCCGAGTCGACGGCACGAGCGCGCCCGATTAGCAGTTCGAACAACTGTTCGGCGTCGCTTCTGGTCACGACGTCTAACCGATCCAGCAGGTTCGACATCGTGAGACCCTGCACGACGAGGCTGAACGCCGAGACGCCGAACACCATCGCCCGAAGCGACGTCCGCAACGCCGGCGTCAGCGCTCCGCCCCGGGGCAGACCCAGGACCAGCGCGATGGGAATGGACGCGTGGAGTCCGCCCCACACTAGCACGTGCTGGTAACGACGCGGCACGGGCGGATCGGTGAACCGGTTCACCACCGCCGTCAGCGGATAGACTGCGACGACGCGCACGAGCAACACGAGGGCGATGGCGATCGCGATGAGATCGACGTGTGCCAGCAGATCACCGATGGGCGTCGTGACGCCGATCATCAGGAAGATGAACGTGTTGACGATGAACGCGGCGGTGTCCCAGGTGTTGAAAATCGAGAGTTTCGTCTGGGGGCTCATCGCGTACTCCGCGCCGCGATTGCCAACGAGGGTGCCGGCGGCGACGGTGGCGATGACGCCGCTGACGTGCAGGAAGTGCTCGGCGAGGACGAACGACCCGTACGCGAGGATGATGGTCAACACGATCTCGGTCATGTGCTCGTCGAGGTTGACCATCACCCGGTAGACGACGTAACTCGCCGCGAGGCCGACCACGAGACCGCCGACGCTGACGAACGCGATCTCGACGACGAGATCGACCAGCCCGGAGACGGTCAACAGGCTCCCCGTGGTCGTCCCCGCGACGTGCGCCAGCAGGGCCGAAAACAGCACGACACCGACCCCGTCGTTGAGGAGGCTCTCGCCTTCGACCAGCACGGACAGCCGATCCGGCGCGCCCAGTTCCTCGAACAGCGCCAGCACGGAGACGGGGTCGGTCGGCAGGATCATCGCGGCGAACAGCAGCGACACCCCCAGCGAGAAGCCGAAGGCGTAGGTGCCGGCGATCCCGAGGACGATCACCGACAGGACGAGGCCAGGCACGGCCAACACGAGAATCGGCAGGAGGTTGCGTCGGAGGCGCTCGACGTCGGTCGTCGCCGCGCCCTCGAACAGCAGCGGCGGCAACAACACTAGCAGGATGAGGTCGTGGCTCAACGCGACGGCCACGTGCAGGCCCACGACCGAGGCCGCGAATCCGGCCAGCAGCAACGCGATGGTGTAGGGCACGCGGCCGACCTTCGCGACGAGAACGCCGACGCCCGCCGCGATGATGAACACCGTGAGCAGGTCCACGAGCACCTCGACGGCGATTCCCTCGGCCATGTCGAGGACTGTGGCAGCATCGGCATTAATTCGTCCGGAGTGTCGCCGGCCGAATCAGCACGGCTTTGTGGCGACCCCGTCTACGGATCGTATGGACTGGTTGCGCCGACTCGCTGGCAGCGACGACCGCCGGCGGGTGGGCCTGTTCGTCGACGGCCCCAACGTCCTGCGCGAGGAGTTCGACGTCGACCTCGACGACCTGCGCGAGGTCGCCGGCCGGAAGGGGATTCTCGCGATGACGCGGCTGTATCTCGACGAACACGCGACGCCCGGACTGATACAGGCGGCGGAAGCACGGGGCTTCGAGGTCGTCACGACCAGCGGCGACGTCGACGTGAAACTGGCCGTCGACGCGACCGCCGCCGCGACGGACGGACGGATCGACGTCCTCGCGGTCGCCTCCCGCGACACGGACTTCAAACCCGTCCTAGAGGTCGCCGGTCGGGAGGGACTGACGACGTTCGCCATCGCGCCCGGCGCGTTCGGCAACTCCGACGCGCTGGCCAACGCCGCACACGAGGCGGTCACCCTAGAGTGATCGCGACTGCTGTGCGACGCGACGAGGCCAGTCCAGATGCGTCTCCGGCGACGCCACCGTTGCCCAGAACGAACGGCTTTTGCGGAGGGCGGCCGGACGAACGGGCATGAACGCCGACCTCGACACGCCGGTGCTGGACGACCACATGCACCTCGACCCGGTCAACGGCCGCGGCGTCGGGGCCGTCGAGGAGTTCGCCCGCCTCGGCGGGACGCACCTGCTGGTCGTGAACAAGCCCTCGTGGATGCTGGTCGACGTCGCCGACGAGGAGGACGTCTTCCGGGAGACGTTCGAGTTGACGATCGACGTCGTCGCGGAGGCCTCGGAGGTGCTAGACGGCCGCGCCTGGCCGGTACTGGGCGTCCACCCGGCGCTGATCTCGAAGCTCACCGATCGCGGGTACGCGCCCGAGCAAGCGCGGGACGTCATGCAGCGCGGGCTCGACGTCGCCGCCGAGTACGTCGCCGATGGCCCCGCGCTGGCGCTGAAATCCGGTCGCCCCCACTACGAGGTCGACGATCCGGTCTGGGACGCCTCCAACGCCGTCATGAAACACGGCTTCGAACTCGCCGCCGAGACCGGCTGTGCCATCCAACTTCACACCGAGGGCGGCACCGAATTCACGCAGGTCGCCGAGTGGGCCGAGGACCGCGGCCTCCCGCGCGAGCGCGTGGTCAAACACTACGCCGAGGGCCGCCTCGACGGCCCGATTCCGAGCGTCCTCAGCGACGAGGACGAACTCCGAGTGGCCGCCGAAGCGGGCGATCCGTTCATGATGGAGACCGACTTCATCGACGACCCCGACCGACCCGGCGCGGTCCTCGGTCCCAAAACCGTCCCCCGCCGCGTTCGCTGGCTGCTGGCGGAGGGCTACGACGAGGCCGTCCGGAACGCGCACGTCGGTACGCCCGCGCGCGTATACGGTATCGATACCGAAGCGACGCTGGAGGAGTCGCCCGAGGCGACGCGAGAGGAGTAGCGATACCGAGGCGACGCCGGCCGAGCCGTCCCGTCTCGACGGCGGATGCGTCGAGAGGACGTTCGGATGGCGGACTCGTCGAGAGGACGCTCGAATGACGGTACGACGGGGACGCGACGTCGTATTGTAGCCATCGTACAATTTCCAAAGCGGTAATAAGGCGGCCCATCTCTGAGAGTAACACGGATGGACGTGTCTGGCGCCCCTATTCGCGTACTCTACGCGCACGCCGACCGCGACGTCGGAGGCCGGACTGCAGAGATCCTCGAACGGACCGACGACTGCCTTCGCGTCGAGTCCGTCGCCAGCGGTCGGGTCGTTCTCGACCGACTCGCCGAGGGCGACGTCGATTGCGTCGTCGCCGCCGACGCGCTGGCGGACGTGGACGCCTTCGAACTGTTCGCGGACGTTCGCGCGGCCCGCGACGTCCCGTTCGTTCTCTATCCTGACGAGGGGTCGACGGACCTCGCGAGCGAGGCGATGGACCGGGGGGTGACGGACTACTTCCCGCGAAGCGCCGACGCCGACGATCACGCGGTCCTGGCCACCCGGATACGGAGCGCCGTCGAGCGACGTCGAGCCGAACGGGAAACCGCCGACGTGGCCGGACCGGACGCGGACTGGTCGGACGCGGATCGATCGGAGACGGACCGAGCGGACGCAGACCGACCGGACGCGGACCGACCGGACGACGACCGCCTCCAGGCGTTTTTCGATCACTCGCCCGACGCCTGCGTCGTACACGACGCCGAGGGGGACGTCGTCGACGTAAACCGCCAGGCCGTCGAGAACCTCGGATATCCGCGCGAGGAGTTGCGTTCGATGAACGTGGCCGACTTCGAGGTCGGGGTGAGTCGCGACGCGCTCCGGGAGGCGTGGACCGACATGGCGGTCGGCCAGCGCGTGAAACTAGAGGGAACGCACCGCAGACGCGACGGCACGACGTACCCGGTGGACGTCTGGCTCACGAAGGCCGAGGTCGGAAACGAGGAGCGGTTCGTCGCCCTCGGCCGCGACGTCACCGAGCGCAAAGAACGCGAGCGACGATTACGGCTGTTCCGGCAGGCCGTCGAGGCGGCCGGTCACGCAATCTACTTCGCCGACCGCGACGGCACCATCGAGTACGTCAACCCGGCTTTCGAGGAGATTACCGGCTACACCGCCGCCGAGGCCGTGGGTTCGAACCCGCGCATCCTGAAGTCCGGCGAACACGACGAGGAGTACTACGAACAACTGTGGGAGACGATTCTCGACGGGGAGACCTGGCGAGACGAGGTCGTCGATCGGACCAAAGACGGCGAGCGGTACGTCGTCGACCAGACCATCGCGCCCGTCGAGAACGCGGCCGGCGACGTCGAGTACTTCGTCGCCGTCAACGCCGACATCAGCGAGCGCAAAGAGCGCGAGTCACGCCTCCGGCGGTTCCGCAGCGCCGTCGAACACGCCGGCCACGGCGTCATCATCACCGACGTCGACGGGACCATCGAGTACGTCAATCCGGCCTTCGAGGAGACGACCGGCTACACCGCCGCGGAGGCCATCGACCGGACGCCTGCGATGCTCAAATCCGGCGAGCACGACCACGAGTTCTACCGGGACCTGTGGGAGACGATCCTCGGCGGTGACGTCTGGCAGGGCGAGGTGACGAACGAGCGCAAGGACGGCACCCGGTACGTCGTCGACCAGACCATCGCCCCGATTTTCGACGTCGGCGAGGAAGTCACGGGATTCGTGGCCATCAACCGGGACGTCACCGACCTGAAAGCACAGGAGCGCAACCTCCAGCGACAGAACGAACGACTCAAGCAGTACGGGCGGACGGTCGCTCACGATCTTCGCAATCCGCTGACGCTGGTACACGCCGAACTCGAACGGATCCGTGCGCTGGTCGACGGTCCCGACGGCGAGGTCGACGCCGCGGACGTCCGCCAGCGCTGTGGGAAACTCGACGACGTCGTCGCCCGGATGGAAGCCCTCATCGACGACCTGCTAGAGATGGCCGAACAGGGACAACTGGTACTCGATTCGGAGGACGTGTCCCTCGAAGCCGTCGCCACCGACGCCTGGACCCAGATCGACGCCGCGGGGGCCACGCTGACGGTGACCGACACGGTCGTCGACGCCGATTCCGACCGCTTGCGCGAACTGCTGTCGAACCTCTTTCGGAACGCGTTAGAACACGCGGGTGAGGACGTCGCAGTCACGGCGGGGCCGCTCGACTTCGCGGAGGGATTCTTCGTCGAGGACGACGGTCCCGGCATCCCCGAAGACGAACGCGAACAGGTCCTCCAACGCGGGTTCACCACCGCCGAGGACGGCACCGGGTTCGGCCTGGCCATCGTCGCGGAAATCGCCCGCGCACACGACTGGACCGTCTCGGTGACCGAGGGTGACGACGGCGGCGCTCGATTCGAATTCCGCGAAGCGGATCGGTAATTCCCCCGGTGTCGGCGTGTCCGAAAGTCATATCCCCCCGGCCACGAAGGGTGGGATATGAGCACGCCGCCGGGGGAATATTACACCGCCGAACGCTGGCAGAACTGGCTCGACCGCATCGAGGAAGAGGACGTCGACCCCGAATCCGACGACTCCGCACAGTTGCTCTGGAACATGCAGGACGACACGGCCATCGCGGTCGCGAAGGTCCTGAAGGACTTCGACGCCGGCGAACTCGACGAGGACGCCGCGCTCGGCGAACTCGAAGACATGCGCGAGGTCGTGCTCGCGGACCCGGACTTCGCGGACGAACAGCGATTGATGCTCGTCGACAGCGTCCAGACGTCGCTAGTGTGTGTCTTCTACACCGCCGAGGAGTACCTCGTCGGCGGCCCCGTCGAGGAAGGGACGCCCGAGGAGTACGTCCGGGCGGCCGCCGAGGCCGAACGCGACGAGGACGACCTGGACGCGGCGCTGAGTCTCTGCGTCCAGGCCGGCACGCGGATCATCGACGGCGACGAGTTCGATCCGTCGATCGCCGAGGAACTGCCACCGGGTCTGGTGGTCCAGTGGAGCAACGGCCTCGACAGCCTCCGGACGGCGCTGCAGGACCCCGAAGTCGTCGAAGAGGACGAGTAACGTCGAACCACACCGATCGACGGGAGGTACTTCGTCGCCGTTTCCCGCCGATTCGTCGCCGTTCCGATTCCTGCGATCCCTCCCGGTTCGCGGCCGCAATGATACGAAATCCGAACAGTATGCGACGATATCGAACATATTCTCCCTTTCGCGGAACGTACGTTTCACACCTCGGCACCTTTCTTTTCCACTCCCGGAACACTCCCCGTCAAGGTTAAATACCCCCTTACCGAACCTTTGCACGTTCCGATGCCCAAAGTAGAGATCACGATCCCGGAACACCTAGAGATGCAGATCGCCCAGCTCGTCGAGCAGGGTGAGTTCCTCAATCGCGAGGAGGCCATCGAGGACTTGCTCTCGACCGGCCTCAAAGCGTACAAGACGAGCGGCCCGGTCGACGACGACGAGGACCCGGGATTCGAAGACGACGGAATGATGGGCCACGAGGACGAGTACGTCTTCTAAGCGCCGATTCGGCCGGTCTGACTTCGTTCGGGCTGCCATCGGTTGTCAAGAAAATCTTAAACCGCCGAGCGTTCTATACCGGTGCAAATGCACAAAGACGAGCTTCTGGAACTCCACGGCCAGATGGTGAAGATCATGGAGTTCTTCGAGGACATCGACGGCGTCGACCCCGGTCTGTTCGACCAGTACGAAGAACTGGACGTCACGCCCGACGACGTCCACAAGTCGAAAAGCGAGCACAAACACGCGGTGTTCGTGCTCGGTAACGCGCTGGCCAACGCCATGAGCGAAGACGAGTTCTCCGACGCGGGTCGCGTCGGCAAGCGGATGAAGGAACTCGCCGAGGACGCCGAACAGAAACTGTAGCGCGGGTTGATAGGCGGTCTGCGTGTCTCGCCGTAATCTGTGGTCGGCCAGTCCTCGCTCCTCCTCGAAACTCACCGGTCGTTACTCCCCCTCGAA
>JBDGSB010000013.1:16035-58123 GCA_042217765.1 Haloarculaceae archaeon
GGTCGGCCAGTCCTCGCTCCTCCTCGAAACTCACCGGTCGTTACTCCCCCTCGAAGTCCGGTTCCCGTTTCTCGACGAACGCGGTCGCGCCCTCGCGGTGGTCGTCGGTCGACATCGTCACGGCCTGTGTCGTCGCCTCGTTGGCGATGGCTTCGTCGAGCGAACTGTCGAAGCCCTGTTCGAGGAGTCGTTTCGAGGCCGACAGCGCGACCGTCGGGCCGGTCGCGATGCGTTCGACGACGGCCTCGGTCTCGGTCTCGAACGCCGCGGCGTCGTAGACGCGATTGAACAGGCCGATCTCGGCTGCGCGGTCGGCGTCGACGAGTTCGCCCGTGTAGACGAGTTCCTTCGCGACGTTCTCGCCGACGAGTCGCGGCAACAGGTGCGACACGCCGGAGTCGACGGCCAGCCCGACCTGCCGAAAACCGAAGCTCATCTTGGCGTTCTCGCTGGCGAGCAGGACGTCACAGGCGATGGCCAGCGCCGCACCGGCACCGAACGCCGGCCCGTCGAGTTTCGCGACCGTCGGGACGTCGCAGGTCCGGACGGCCCTGACGGCGGCCGCCGGCCCCGCGACGACGCGGTCGACCAGTTCCGCCGGCGGTGTGTCCCCCGAGAGGTTCTCGACCATCGCGCCGACGTCGCCGCCGGCGGAGAACGCGCCGGCCGCGGACTCGACGACGACACACCGGACTTCTCGGTCGGCGACTTCCGCGAAGGCGTCGACGACGCCCGTCGACACGTCGTGCGTGAGGGCGTTTCGCACCTCGGGGTCGTCGAGTGTCACGGTCGCGCGGCCGTCGGTGACGTCCAGGTGAACGACGTCTGTCATGCCCGACTCGACGTCGGGGGGTGCCAAAAGGATTGGGCGGGCAATTGAGGGGGCGTCGGACCCTCGGTTCGATATGCGCCTCCACTGGCACCGCCGGGACCTCCGGGTCGCCGACAACGCGGGTTTGCTGGCCGGTTCCGGCCCGGACCGCGATTCGTCCGACGTGGTCGCCGCCGACGAGGTCGGAGCCGCGGCGCGAGACGCCGACAGCGGTTCGATCGTCCCCGTGTTCGTCCTCAACGACGCGGTACTAGAACATGCGGGTCCGCCCCGCGTCGCCTTTCTGCTGTCGGCGCTGGCGTCGCTCCGGGCGGCCTACCGCCGGCGTGGTGGCGACCTGCTGGTCGTCCGGGGCGACCCCGCCGTTTTACTCCCGGACCTGGCCGCTCGGTACGACGCCGACGTCGTCTCCTGGTGTCGGGACTACTCGGGGCTGGCGCGTCGGCGCGACGACCGCGTTCGGCGGGCGCTGGCCGACGCCGACGTCGAGCGGCGGGTCGTCCAGGACGCGCTCCTCCACGAACCGGGGTCGATCACGACCGCCGACGGCGAGCCGTACTCGGTGTTCTCGTACTTCGGCCGCAAGTGGCTCGACCGCGAGAAGCCGTCGCCGGTCCCGTCGCCGACGGCCGCGGCGGTCGCGGTCGTCGACGGCGATCCGGTGCCGACGATCGCCGAACTCGGCGTCGAGGACCCCGAGGCGACGATACCGTCCGCCGGGACCGAGGCCGCACGCGACCGACTGACCGCCTTCTGCGACGGGCCGATCTACCGCTACGCCGACGCGCGCGACGTCCCCGCAGCGTCGTGTACCTCGCGGCTGTCCCCGCACCTGAAATTCGGGACTGTCGGCATCCGGGAGGTGGACGCCGCGACCCGAGCGGCGATGGCCGACGCCGACGGCGACGGCGAGCGCGAGAGCGTCCGGGAGTTCCGGAGGCAACTCGCCTGGCGGGAGTTCTACGCGCACGTCCTCGCGGACCGACCGGAGATCGTCACCGAGGACGCCCGGCCCTACGAGAACGACGTTCCGTGGCGCGACGATCCCGAGGGATTGCGGGCCTGGACGGACGGCGAGACGGGCTATCCCATCGTCGACGCCGGGATGCGCCAGCTCCGACGCGAGGCCTGGATGCACAACCGGGTGCGGATGATCGTCGCCTCGTTCCTGACGAAAGATCTGCTGATCGACTGGCGGGCGGGTTACGACTGGTTCCGGCGGAAACTGGTCGACCACGACACCGCCAACGACGTCGGCGGCTGGCAGTGGGCCGCCTCGACGGGAACGGACGCACAGCCGTACTTCCGGATCTTCAATCCGACGACGCAAGGCGAGCGCTACGACCCCGACGCCGAGTACGTCCAAAAGTACGTCCCGGAACTGCGGGACGTTCCGGCTGCGGAGATACACGACTGGCCCGAACTCACCGACGAGCGCCGGGCGTCGCTGGCACCCGACTACTTCGCGCCCGTCGTCGACCACGCCGACGCGCGCGAGCGGGCGCTGGCGGCGTTCGAGGCCGCTCGCGGCGACCGGTAGTCCCCTCGCAGTACGGAGACACGAACGCGTTAGGACGGTTCACTGGGTCGTTCGCGGCCGGTGCTGTCGGGAGTGGGGGTGCCGTGTTCGTCGATCTCGCCGCGGACGATGCGGGTGCTAGAGATGACGTCGCCGTCGTCGGCGTAGACGTGGTCGACGACCACGACGTCGAGCGGGTCGAGTCCGCGTTCCTCGCGGATTTCGTTGATGCGGTGCCCGCCGGGTTCGGTCTCGGGCGAGACGACCAGCGCGTCGAAGCCCGGTTCCGTCGCGATGCCCGTGGGCGTTTCAAGGGTGCGAATCTCGAACACGCGGCCGTACTCGTCCGCGTACTCGCGAAGTTCGGCTTCGAGGTCGCGGCGGCGTTCCTCGTAGGGGCGAACGTACCGCTCGTCGTGGCGGGTCCTCGGTGCGAGGTCGTCGCTCGTCAGCCCGACAGTCACGTCGCCGAGTTCGAACGCCCGCTCGAACAGCGCCCGGTGACCGTCGTGAACCGGATCGAACGTCCCCCCCAGCGCGACCTTCATGTCCGTCGGAAGGGTTGCCCCCCCTAAAGTGGCTTCGACTCGTCTGACGGTCGATCACTCCTCGGCGTCGTCGGCGTCGCCCGCGTCGTGGACGTCGCCCGCATCGTCGTCGTTGTCGTCGACGTCCTCGGCGTCTTCGACGGTGATCGTGACCGGTTCGGCGTCGCCGTCGTCCGCCCGACTGCTCCCGAGGTGTCTGTCGAGGTTGAACACCGTGTTGAGTTCGTCCTGGACGTCGTCGACGACGTTGCCGACGAGTTCGCTTGGCGCGATGGCGCTGTACTCGTAGGGGTTGTTGCCGGCGCCGGAGTTTTCGCGCTTGCGACGGGTCACTTTCCCCTCCTCGTGGAGTTCGGCCAGGGCTTCGCGCACGGTGGATGGATACAGTCCCGTCCCCTCGGCGATCTCGTCGCTGGTGCTGTCGGGCGACTGGCGCAATTGCACGTAGATGCGTGCCCGCGTCTCCGTGTCGAGGAGCCAGGACAGCAAGTCGACGATGCCCTCGTCGAACCCCTCGACGGCCTTCTCGGCTTCCTGTTCGAGACGGTCGCGGACGTCACCCCGTGAGTCGCCGTCGTCGGTGTGGTCGCCGGTGCCGTCACTGCCAGTAGTTGGATCGTCCGCAGACATGTCCTCTCTAGAAGGACGAAAGCAGTTGCGAGGTATAAACCTTGCTTACGTTCGCCCGGTCGAACGGTCGAGCACCAACGACTCACACAGCGCGTCGACGCCGTCGTGGTCGCGGATGCGACGCTGGCGCTGGGCGCCGCTCTCGGCGTCGTAAATTTCGCGAATGCCCTCGACGCCGAGGCGGTCGGCCTCGCGGTCGACGAGTTCGCCGAAGTCGACGGTGGTCTCCCCGTCGCGGTCGATGAGAGCGGTGTCCTGGCCGTGGCGAATCGCGCGCCACTTGTTCTCGTCGAGGAGTTCGCGTCGCATCTCCGTCCCCGTCGCGCCGTCGTCGTACCGGGCAGCGTAGTCCTCGACGAGTGCGCGGGTATACTCGACGAACGTCAGGACGCGGTCGGGATCGTACTGTGCGTCCGGGGCGCGCACTTCGACTGTGCCGTGGCCCGAGTGTGGCCGCACGTCGAACCAGAGTTCGCCCCGGTCCTCGATGGAGTCGGTCTCTAGCATCCGCCGCTCGAAGGCGTCGAACTCCTCGTAGGAGTCGAACGTCGTCGGCATGCCGGTGTTGGGCAACGCCTCGAAAATCTTCGCCCGCGCGGACTGCAAGCCCGTGTCGAAGTCACACCAGTACGGCGAGTTGGCCGACAGCGCCAGGACGATCGGCATGTGCCAGCGCATCTCATTGGCGATCCAGACGGCCTTGTCGGGGTCGTCGACGCCGACGTGGACGTGCATTCCCGCCGTCGTGTTGCGGTGTTGGGGATACTGGATGCGGTCGAGTTGCGACTTGTAGCGCGGTTTCTCGGCGTGTTCGAGTTCGCGCCACTTCGCGGTCGGGTGGAGGCCGGCACCCGCGACGCGGTAGCCGTGTCGGGCCGCGTATTCGACGAGCGCCTGGCGGACCGCCAGAACGGCCTCTCGGGGGTCCTCGCCGGCCTCGATACGCGGCGTCTGCGTTTCGATGACGAACTTGAACAGTTCGTGGTCGAGTCGTCCATCTAGAATCTCGGGCGGGTCGCTCTCGTAGACGAGTTCGTCCGTTCCCGACGTCGGGCGGCCGTCGTCGTCGACGACGAAGAACTCCTCTTCGATACCGAGCGTGCCCATTCGATCGAAGTTGGCAGCCGAGCCCCGCTGGTCCATCTTGTCGGACATTGATTGCCTCCCGCTAAAACGTTCTGTCATCGAGCGGCCGGGCGACGACGCCGAGGTGGTCGTCGTGGTACGGTGCCAGCGAGTCGGTCGCCAGAATCTCGTAGCCGTCTTCGAGGGCCGCCAACGCGTCCGCGAACACGTCCTCGGGATCGGCGGTCACGTCCTCACTGCGGGCCTTGATGGCCGCGAGCAGTCGGCCGTCGGCCCCCGCGTCGCCGGCGGTGAGGAACTGCCGATTCGCCAGCGCCACGTCGGCCTGCCCACGCGTGGCCACGTCCTGAACGACGACGTCTACCGGTTCGACGACGTGAGCGTAGGTTTCGGGCTCGCGGGCGTCCTTCAGCAACGCGAAGAGGGTCGGCCTGTCGGCGGCGACGTCGAGCAGGTCCCGCATCGGTCGCGCGGCGAACTCGACGGCGTAGGTCGGCCCCGCGAAGTCCGCGACGTGGCCGACGGTCGTGCCCGCGGCGGCCCCGAGATACAGCACCGTCTCGCCGCCGTCGAGGCCGGTGTCCAGACCGCATTCGAGCATCGCCCCGAGTTTCGAGCGGTGCGGGTCCCACCGTCGCCAGCCGTCGACGACCGGTTCGCCGTAGACCGGCGCTCCCTTGGTGGCCAGTGACTCCTCGTCGCCGAACTGCCGGCGCCGTACGCCGTCGGGCAGGCTCATTTGTCACCACGCCCCCGGATGCGCTCGATGCGGTCGTCGAGGTCGGCCTGCAACGACGGCCGCAGGTCGCCGCTGTAGTGGTCGATCCGGGCCGCGATGGAGAGTTTGCCCGCCAGCGCCCGCGCCGCCGACCCCCGCTCTTCGGGACGGGTGCCCCAAACGTACTCGTGGGTGTAGATGACGCCGTGTTTCGGCGACGGCGCGGCCCCACGGAGATGTGCGAACAGCGCGTCCTCCGCGCCGAGCACCTGGACGGTCCCGCTGGGCTTTTTCGCCAGCGCTTCCAGGCCACCCGCCAGCGCGATCAGCCGCGCCGCCAGGATCGGTCCCGCCAGCGCCGCGAGGTTGGGCGCGACCTCCGGCGTCGTCCGCTCGACGAACCCGCGGAGTTCGTCGGCTTCGTCCGCGAGGTCGACCACGCGCCGGGCGAGCGAACGGACTCGTTCGTCGACCGGGCCGTCGGCATCCACGTCGCAGATCTGTCGTGCGCCCTCGACGCCGGGTTCGACGTCGTCGTAGCGACTGCCCGCCCACTCGGTGAGCCGTTCGGCCAGTTCGTTCGCCGTCCGTTGGCAGTCGTCGACGGTGCGAATCGCGTGTATCAACTGCTGGTCGTCGGCCCGTTCGCGCTCGCGGACGGCCGCCCGTGCGGCCGCGGTAGTCGCCTCGTGCAGCGCGTCGTAGTAGGCGTCCTCGTCGGCGGCGAAGCCCGCGTCGACCGCTTTTTGCGGCCAGTCCGCGGGCGCGTCGGCTCTGCCGTCGCGGACGCGCGCGATCGCGCCCTCGCGGTCGTCGGGATCGAGTCCGACGAACCACCCGTCGCTGTCGTTCATACGAGCGGGTAGCGTCCCGGGGGCGAAAAAGCCACGCGATTGCAGTGCTTCACGAGACTGTTGGAGAAGTCTGCACAACTGATCGCCTGATACGGATTCGGGTCTTCGGTTGCCGGCGGTTCGCCGACCCGAGTGGTCTGTATTACGTTTGGACCCTGCACAGCGGCGCTTCGACCAGCCTGAAAGCCCCAACCGGCTCCACTCCCGGGCCTCGCTACGCGCGCTCGCTTTCGCTCGCGTGCTTGCGTCGGCCGGGTTCCCGGAGCCGGTTGCCCCTTTTATCACTCCGGCGTCTCGTGGCACAGTGCTATCACATGTCTCTACTAATTTATATATTCACAGCGCCAATATGTAGACGATTCCGATGGCAATCAGAAACGATCCCTTCCGACAGATGGACCGAATGCTCGAACAGATGCGCCGCATGATGGACGAGCGGTGGGCCGCCGTCGACGACTGGAGCGCCGGCGAAGGCGTACCCGCGTTCGGGGAGTCGACGTTCGACGCCAACCTCAGCGTGGAGCGCACCGACGAGGGCTACGTCGTCCTGGCGGACATCCCCGGCTTCGAGCGCGAGGAGATCGACCTCCGGTTCGACGACGGCCGCCTGTACATCTCGGCGCTGCACGAGGTCGACGACGACGACCGCTTCCGTAGCCGCCGCGTCGAGGAGTCGGTTCGCATCCCCGACGACGTACTCGTCGACGACGTCGAGGCGACCTACAGCAACGGCGTCCTCGAAGTTGTCCTCCCCATCGACGAGGCCGCCGAGGACAGCTACCACATCGACGTCCGGTGAGCGATACGACGTTGATTGCGCGCTGCTTATGATTGGTTGGCTGACTGGTTAATTCCGCCCTGTACCGCTTCGTTCGATGGAAACTGGTCATAGCATGCGAGGTTCAATCGGACGTTAACCGGATTCTCCGGCTCGATTTGTACGTATATTGCGTCACCCGTGTACCGGTTGGAGCAATCCAGCGTGTGCTGGCCGGTTGCCTTCAAGCCGTCACCGAACGATGCTGTCACGTCGAGCGGTGTCTCACTCGACATCCTACCAAGTACGACCTTCGTCTCTACGGTCGCCCATTCGTCCGGCTCAGCGGCAGGAACTTCCAAATACTGTTGCACTATCTCCGTGCCGTCCTTTTCGATGAGAACAGTGCCCTCACGACGTGAATCTGTGTAATTGTTGACCGCGACCAGAAGCGACTGCTGTGGGTCGGAGAGCGCCGAACACCCGGCAAGCGCGGTCATACCTGTACTCGCAAGGAGGAACTGCCGACGAGTCGGGGACATACAAACGCCTTACTGTCAATCTGGTATATTCTTTCCCCCGACAGTCACCGACGCGCAGGAGCGTGCAAAAAGCGCAGGAGCGTGCAAAACACACCACCTGACCCAAACACACTTTTGCAGCCCGTGTGACGTTCGAGCAATGGGTTCGACGGACTACCAGAGCTGTCTGCGGTGCGGAACCGACCTCACCTCGGCGGCCGTCCGCTTCGAAGACCGGGTCTACTGTGCGAACTGTGTGGAGACGTTCCAGGCGGTCGCCGACGGTGGCGTCATCGTCGAAAGTCGCCACGGAACACGTGACTACGACGAAAAACCGTATCTCGTCAGCGGCGGCGGCGAACGGTACATCGAGTACAGTCAAGTCGAGGCGTTGGCGCGTGGCCAGGAGCTAGCTGCGCGGTTGGACGTCCGGGGACTGTTCATCTACTGGCGCAACGGTTCGCACTGGCTGCTCCAGACGTATCTCGACCAGCATCCGAAGATACGGGCTGACGTTCAAGACGAGCGCCAGAAGATTCGCGGTCGAACTCGCTCGCCCGGAACCGTCCATGCCGACGCCGACATCGACCATCGCAACATCAGCGCCGACGGCGATGTGATCATCGACAGTACCGTCGTCAACGACGCCGTCGTGAATCGGTCGGCCATTGGGGACGGTGAGTCAGAGAACGAACAGTAGTGAGGCGAGCCACCGCAAAACTGTGAACAAAGCGAGTCGTTCCAGTCACTCGTTCCCGCCGTGAACGCCGGCCACCTGTTCGCTCGGTGCGGGTCCGCCGGACAGCCGACAGGCTCCCGCATCCGCCAGCGAACGAGTGAGCCGGACCGAACTCCCGGTCAACAGCGCCACGGAACTGACGAAAAACAGCGCTCCGAACGGTGACGTCGGGTCGGTGAACGCCCAGAAGAGCGGACTCGCCACGACTCCGAACACGCCGCTCACCATCGCGTAGACGGCCGGGCCACAGCAGCAACACGCGGTCGCTCCGGTCGTGGCGGCAACGCCCGCTACACCTTCCGAGGGTGCGAGTTCGATCTCGTCGAGCCACCCGACCGTCATGAGGCTGGCGTTGATGCCGACGAGCCCGGCGAGGAGGCCGATAACGAGCACGGTGCCGACCGAGAGCCCGGGGAAAAACGGCAGCGATGGGGCACCGAACTCCACGGCGGGCCACATCACGAGCGGGTTCGAAAAGCTCGTCACCGTGACGAACGCGTGCGTCGGCGCGTTCACCCCGTCTTCAGGATTGACGGTGAGCAGTCCCGCCGAAAACAGGTAGAAGACGCCGAACAGCACCGCGGTCGCGATGCCGACCCGCCGAGCGAACTGACCGACGACCGCCCGGGACAGTGCCGGGCGAACGTCGCGCCAGACAACGTCGCCGATGGCCACCACCACGGCAGCAACGAGGACGTAGCCGAGCGGATTCGTCACGCCCTGCCTGGGCATCACTGCGGGATACAGTACCCACTGGCCAAGCAGTACGCCGAGGAGCCAGTACCGCGGACGGTCGAACCAGTAGCGCCACCCGACCGCAAGGCTTCCGAGCGTGATCGTCGATCCTGCGACGAACGCGATGCGTGGATACCACGCGCGTAACACGGGCGACGGCGTCGTCCCGTAGGGGAGAAGTTGGATCTGTGTCATGGCGACCGTCCCGACCATCGCGACGCCGACGCCCGCGACAATACCCGTTACCGTCCGCCGCGGTCGGGTCGACCAGCGCGTTCGGCTGAACCACGCGCTTGCGGCGGCAATTGCGAACCCGAGGAGCGTCACCACCTGAAACACGACGACGAGGTGTATCCATTCGTTCGTGACGGTCCCGAGACCGTGCGCGGAGGCTGTGGGTACCATCGCGAGGGCGGCCACGACGAACGGAACGAGACCCGCCTTTCGCATCGAAGACCTCCACTCCGGTTGTCGAACGGTTGGGGTGCGCACTCCAAAACCGTGTTGGTGGTCCAGCAAAACCGCGTTGGTAGTCCAGCAAAACCGCGTTGATGATCCAGGAGGACGGTTCCGGATCGAGAATAGGACGGTTCCGGATCGAGAATCAACAACTGCTTTCGAGTTTTTCTTCCCCGTAAAGACGTATTTAGCTGGCCGCCGAAGCGGCGGCCATGACGGAATCTGGCGGGGGGGCCGACTGGTGGGCGGCCGAACGGGCGTACACCGATGAGACGATCGGTGACGACACGATCGCGGAGATGTTCGACGCCGCGGTCGACCGCTACGGCGAGCACCCGGCCCAGCGGTACAAGGGCGGCGTCTACGACCGGACGCTGGCGGACGCGGTGGTGCCGGAGCCCCTCGACGGCGAGTACGGGTCGATCACGTACGCCGAGATGGGTGCGGTCGTCCGCGCCCTCGCGGCCGGCTTTCGCGACCTCGGCGTCGCGGCGGGCGACCGCGTCGGAATCTACGCGAACACCCGCATGGAATGGGCGCTGACGGACTTTGGCCTGTTATCGGCCGGTGGCGTCGTCACCACCGTCTACACCGAGTCGTCGCCCGACCGGGTGCGGTACCTGCTCGACGACCCGGGCGCGACCGGCGTCGTCGTCGAGAACGAGGCGTTGCTCGACACGCTCGTCGCGGTCGAGGACGACCTCGATCTCGCCTTCGTCGTCGTGATGGACGCGCTCGACCGCTACGCCGACCGCGAGGACGTGTACACGCTCCGGGAGGTCCACGACCGGGGAGAGACGGCGTTCGACCCCGACGTCTACCGGCAGTGGCTCGACGGCCGCGACCCCACCGATCTGGCGAGTCTCATCTACACGTCCGGGACGACCGGGAAACCGAAGGGCGTCCGGCTGACCCACCGTAACTTCCGGGCGAACGTCAACCAGTGTCGCAAGCGACTGGCTCCCCGTCCCGACAAGGACCCCGACCTCGCGACGCTGGATTCGGACACGACGACAATCTCCTTTCTCCCGCTGGCGCACGTCTTCGAACGCCTGTCCGGGCACTTCCTCATGTTCGCGTCGGGCGCGACGGTCGGCTACGCCGAGAGCCCGGACACTGTCGCCGAGGACCTGCGACTGCTAGCGCCCACCGTCGGCGCGAGCGTCCCGCGCGTCTACGAGCGCATCTTCAACACGATGCGCGAGCGGGCCGGCGAGTCGCCGCTCAAACGGCGGGTCTTCGAGTGGGCTGTCGACGTGGCCAGAGCGTACGCCCGCACCGACGATCCGGGGCCGGGACTGCGGGCCCGACACGCTCTGGCCGACCGTCTGGTGTTCGAGACCGTCCGGGAGAACCTGGGCGGCAACGTCGACTTCTTCGTCAGCGGCGGCGGCAGCCTCAGCAGAGACCTCGCAGAGCTGTTTCTCGGCATGGGCCTTACCATTCTCGAGGGCTACGGACTCACCGAAACCGCTCCCGTCGTGAGCGTAAATCCACCGGAAGACCCCCACCCGGGGACGGTGGGCGTCCCCGTCGTCGACGTCAAGACCTACATCGACGAGTCCGTCGTCGGCCCCGACCAGTTTCCCGACGCCGACGGCGAGGTCGGCGAACTCCTCGTCCGCGGGCCGAACGTCACCGACGGCTACTGGAATCAGCCCGGACGGACGAGTCGGGCGTTCGTCGACGACGCGGAGGTTCCCGCCGAGAGGGTCCACGGGGAAGCGCCCGACGACGCCGGCGCGTGGTTCCGGACCGGCGACGTCGTTGCACGCACCGCCGACGAGTATCTCGTCTACGAGGACCGGATGAAACGGCTGCTCGTCCTCTCGACGGGCAAGAACGTCGCGCCGGGCCACATCGAGGACCGCTTTGCTACGAGCGACCGCGTCGACCAGATCCTCGTCGTCGGCGACGACCGGAAGTTCGTCGGGGCCGTCGTCGTCCCCGACTTCGAGGCGATGGAGCGGTGGGCCGCCGAGGAGGGACTCGACCTTCCCGCCCGCAACCGCGACCGCATCGAGGACGGGCGCGTCCGCGAGTGGATCGCCGCGGAGGTCGCGTCGGTCAACGAGGGGTTAGAGCACGTCGAGCGGATCAAGGAGTTCGTGCTCGTCGCCGAGGAGTGGACGCCCGACAACGACATGCTGACGCCGTCGATGAAGAAGAAACGTCGGACGATACTCGACGCCTACGAGGCGGAGATCGAACGGCTGTACGCCGACGTGTAGCCGATTCGATCGGATCCGCGCGCCGTCGCCGACGTGACGCCGTCGTTGTGGACGTGAGCGGGAGGACGTTCAGCAGATTCGCGCGCCGTCGCCAATACGAGTTTGATACGCGCGCGCGTCCACGCCCGCGTCGTCGAAGGCGTCGAGCAGGGCGTTGGCGATGGTGCGCTGATCGGCGGCGTAACAGGCGGCTAAAATGGACGGGCCAGCGCCGCTGATGGTGACGCCGGTCGCGCCGGCGTCGAAGGCGGCCTGGCGGACGTCCTCGTAGCCGGTGATGAGTTTCGCGCGGGCGGGAGTGACGATGGAGTCGTTCATGCCGTCGCCGACGAGTTCGGGGTCGTTGCGGTGCATCCCGGTCGTGAGCGTCGCGGCGTTGGCGACCGTCTCGACCACCTGTCGGACCCGGGCGGTCTCGGGGACGACGCGGCGGGCGTCGCGCGTGGAGACGACGATGTCGGGCAGGCAGACCACGAGCGGGATGTCGGCGTCGACCTTGTGGACGCCGTCGCCGGTGGCGATGGTGAACCCGCCCATGATGGAGGGCGCGACGTTGTCGTCGTGGGCCTCTCCCGAGACGACGGCCTCGCCTTTCGCCGCGATGGGGACGAGTTCCTCGCGGGTATACCCGCGATCGTACAGTTCGTTCAGCGCCACGGCCGCGCCCGCGGCGCTGGCGGCCGACGATCCCATCCCCGACGCGGGCCGGATGCCCTTGTCGATCTCGATGTGGGCGGGGGCGTCGAGCGCCTTTGCGACGGCTCCGACTGTGTTCTTCTCGGGGTCTTCCGGGATGAACTCGCTTCCCATTCCCGTGACCTCGATGGTCGTTCGGTCCGCGCGCTCGACGCGGACGACGTCCGCCGGGCGGGCGAACGCGACGCCGAAGACGTCGAAGCCACTCCCGAGGTTCGCGCTCGTCGCCGGTGCCCGCACGGTCAGCATACGCCTCGGAATTGCCGTGAGACCCCTAAAAAACCTGACGGAGTGACCCACGTCGAAGATGTCACCACAAACGCTAATATCACAAAAAACACAACCCTGTTGTAGACCGTTCGATGGCCTCCGCGCTCTGGGTGGTAGTGATCGCTGGCGGCGTCGTCAGCGGGTTCGTCGGCGTCGCTCTCGCCGGTATCGCCTGGCAGTTCCGTGACGTGCCGGCCGCGATGCAGTACGGCATGCTCGCGCTGGCGACCACCGCCTGGGCGTTCTTCCGGACGTCGTACCTGCTGTCGAGTGATCCGACGCAGGCACTTCTGCTGTATCGGCTGTCCAGTCTCGCGGCCGTGCAGGTGCCGTTTTTCTGGCTCGTCTTCACGCTCGCGTACACGGGCAACCAAAAGTGGTTCCGACCGCGTCGCGCGCCCGTACTCTGGGCGTATCCGGCGGTGTTCTTCCTGTTGACGGTCACGGTCGGCTACCACGACCTGCTCCCCGAGTCGGCCGCCATCGTCACGGTCGGGTCGATCACGGCACCGGTCGTCCACTGGACGGCCGCGTCCTACGTCAGCCAGGCCGTGGGGTACCTGTACATGGTCGTCGGCTACGCCGTCCTCGTGCAGTTTCTCGTCCGCTCGCGCAACGTCTACCGGAAACAGACCATCGCCATCCTCGTCGGGAGCCTGTTCCCGCTAGTGGCCAACGTCTTCACCACCGTCGGCTTGCAGTTGCACCCCGGCGTCGACCTGACGGTCGTCTTTTTCACCCTCAACGGGGTCGTCGTCGCGTGGGCGCTGTTCAACTACGACTTCATGAACGTCTCGCCGCTGGCCGGCGACGTCCTCGTCGACGAACTGCCGGACCCCGTGCTGGTCCTCGACGAGTCGGGGGCGGTCGTCGATCACAACCCACGGGCGACGGCGCTGGTCAACGGCGATCCGTCCGACCGTCACGTCGACGACGTCTGTCCGGGTGCGGTCGACGCGGGCACGGCCGGCGAGACCGTGACTCTCGACGGCGGGGGTGGCGACGATACCTCGGCCGTTGGCGACGATACCGCGGCCGTGTACGATCCGCACGTGACGCCCATACGTGACCAGCACGACATCGAGCGCGGCAGACTGCTCGTGTTGCGCGACGTCGGCGTCCAGCAGCGCCGACTCGACCGCCTGGAGGCGTTGCAGACGGCCACGAGGAAGTTCATCCGGGCGACGAGCGAATCCGACGTCGCCGACACCGCGGTGACGTTCGCCGAGACCGTTCTCGACCAGGAGGTGGCCGTCCTGTTCGCACCCGACGAGGACGGGCGACTGACGTCGATTGCCGCGACCGGGACGGTCGAAGCCAACGATGGCGGCGACGACACGCTGACCGTCGACGACGGAACTCGCCTGTATCGGGCGTTCGAGAGAGACGAGACGCTGGTTCTGGACCCCGTCGAGAAGACGCCGCCGCCGCTGTCGGACCTCCCGTTGGGAACGCTGCTGGCCGTGCCGCTCGGGAACCGGGGGCTGCTCTGTGTGGGGTCGACGCGATCGGACGCTACCTACACGACCGAAGACGAGCGATTCGTCGGGATACTCGCCCGGACCGCCGAAACGGCACTCGCTCGCGTCGCCCGCGAACGGCAACTCCGGGAGAGTCGCACCACGATCCGTCGACGCACCGAACAGATCGAATTTTTCAACGGCGTCCTCCGACACAGCATTCGCAACGGCATGCTCGTCATCGACGGCAACGTCGACTACCTGCGCGACGCCATCGAGGCGGACCACCACGATCACCTCGATACGATCAGCCAGTGGTGCAACGAGCTAACCGAGCTGACCGAGAAAATCCGGACGTTCAACGAGACGGTGACGGCATCGGAACAACAGCGGCTCGCGGACGTCGACCTCTCGGCGACGATCCGGAAGCGAGCGGACGCGCTCGCGGCCACGTACGACGAGATTACCTTCGACGTCGACGTCGACAACGACGTCCACGTCGCGGCGAACGAACTCCTCGACGAGGTCGTCGAGAGCGTCGTCCGGAACGCCGTCGAACACAACGACGCCGACCCGCGCGTCGAAATATCGACGGATCGAACGGGCGACCGGGTCCGGGTCCGCGTCGCGGACAACGGCCCCGGGATTCCCGACGACATCAAGGAGACCGTCTTCGAACGCAACGTCACGACCAGCCAGACTGCCCACGGTTTTGGGCTCTATTTCGTCTCGGTCGTGATGGACCTCTACGGCGGGACCGTCTGGATCGAAGACAGGACGGCCGACGGCGACGGCCAACACGGCGACACCGACGGCGACCCGGGGGGTGCCGTCGTCGTTCTCGAGTTCCAACTCGCCGAGCACGCACCGCTGTTGAACCAGAACTGAGATCTCTCACGACGATTCGGGTTCTCTCGGCTACGGATCGGTTCTTACCTCCGCCGAAAAATTGCACAAAAACACACACAATATTTTTATGCGGCTGCGAGAATTCTATTTCGGGGATGCTGGATGGCGACACCAGGGGACAGTCGATACAAATCGGCGCGATATTGCTATTCGCCGTCGTCGTCGTCTCGTTTTCGATCTATCAGGCGTTCGTCGTCCCACAGCAAAACGAGGGAGTCGAGTTCAACCACCAGAACGTGGTACAACAGCAATTCGAGAAGCTACGCAACGATATCGTTTCGGCACCGACCGGCCGGGCGAGTTCGGCCGTGTCACTGAAACTCGGGGTCCACTACCCCTCCCGAACCGTCGCAGTCAATCCGGAAGCACCGACCGGTACCTTGCGAACGTCCCGAACGACCGACGGGAGCGTCGCCCTGGCTATCGACAACGCCAACGCCAGCGGCGAAACGGGCGACTTCTGGAACGGTTCGACGCGCCGCTACGACACCGGCTTTCTGGCGTACGAACCCAACTACAACGAGTTCCGAAACGCACCGACGACCGTCTATGACAACACCGTCGTCTACAACGATCATCGGACGGCGAATCTGACCGAATCGGGTCAGCGCCTCGTTCGAGGCCGAACGATTTCGCTGGTCGCGCTGAACGGGTCGCTGTCGACGACGAAGACGGGGCCGATGACCGTCGATCCGGAGTACGTCAGCAGTTCGGACCGGTCGGTGTCGGTCACGAGCGATCCGGACGGCCTCGTCTACGAGTACTACGAGGCCGACTACGACGACGGATCGAACCTGCAGAACAGGGGGTGTCACGGGACGGCGACCACTAGCGACACGATGCCGCGGTTTCGGGACGCGAATCGCCTGGAGGAGGGTGCAGTCGCCAACGTCGACCTGTCGGCCGTCTCGGACAAACCGAGCGACGTGGCGTATCGATACGAAGGGCAGATTCGCGTCGATACGACCCGGGACTTTCGGTTTCGGGTGAACTCCGACGACGGTGCGGTCCTGTGTATCGACGACGATCTGAAAGTCGACTACAGCGGCGAGCACGCTGCGAGCGGTCCCGTCGAGTCGAGCGTCTTCCAGTTGCGCGAGGGAACACACGACGTCACCGTCGAGTACTACGACCGCGGCGGGGACCGGTCGCTGCGCGTCCAGTGGGATCCGGGGAACACGGGGACGTACGCGGCGATTCCCGACGGCCGACTCTCCAACCAGCGGGGATACGACGCCGATCCGCTGACGGTGACGGTCCCGACGCGGTTGGACGAGTCCAAATGGCGACGGCTGCTGTCCGACCAACTCGCCGCAAACGGCGGCACCGTCCAGTCGCTGGCGGTCAGCCGACAGGCACCGTACGAGTACTACGAGGGTGACTACTCCGCGGTGTCGGATATGCCCGCGTTCAGTGCCGACAACCTGGTGCGGACTGGCGAGACGTCGAACTTCGACATCTCCAAGCGCGACCGCAACGACGGCTTCGCGTTCCGATTCAACGAGCGCATCGAGATCGACGACGCCGGCCAGTACACCTTCTACACCGATTCCGACGACGGAAGCCGACTGTACGTCGACGGCGAGCGCGTGGTGAACAACGACGGGCAACACGGTACCGCCGAACGGGCGTCGAATCCACTCCACCTCGACGACGGGTTTCACACCATCACTGTGACGTACTTCGAGGACGACGGTGGCCAGTCGCTCGCCGTGCGATACGAGGGTCCCGACACCGGCGGGACCAAGGTCGCGATCCCGGATTCGGTCCTGTCCGACCGGCGAACGAAGGAACTTACCCTGGCGTTTCTGTCGAACGTGAGCTACCGGCTCCGGATGGCGAAGGTGGGACTGGGAACCCACGTCGGATCGACCGGGCCGGCGTACCTGACGACGGTTCGCGGCAACGGCACGGCAGTCCCGGAAGGGAGTACTCAGAAGGTCGTCCTGGAGGTGCGCGACCGCTACGACAATCCCGTTTCCGGGGTGCTCGTCCACGCGAATACCACCCGCAAGGACAGTTCGCTGACGTGGCTCTCGTCCAACCGGACCGACGCCGACGGCCGCGTCGTCGCCAGGTACGAACCGCCGGACGACGTCGACGGCACCGAGAAACGCGACTTCCTGAACGCGACCATCGAGGATCCCCGCAAGGAGAAACTGGGCGACGCGCCGACCCAGATGAACCCCGACACGCCGCACAACGTCTCGGTACGTCTCGCGGTGGAGAACACCGACGGGAGCGGAACCGGCGGTGGCGGTGGTGGCGGCGACGCTACGGGACCGAAGACGACGAGCGTGACGGCGTCGCCGAATCCGGTCGAGCATGGCAACACCATCGACGTCACGGTGACCGGAGACGACACCGGACGGGGTGGATCCGACGTCATCGCTGCGGAGTGGTTCCGCGCCGCGCCGGGCGAGACCGTCGCCGGACAGGATCCAGGCACAGGGAACGCGACACCCATGTCCGTCGTCGACGGAGAGTGGGATCAGGCGGTCGAGGACGTCGAAGACACCGGTATCGACACCAACGGGTGGACGACTGGCAGCCACACAGTCGCCGTCCGCACGAAGGACGCCAACGACAACTGGGGTGACCTGGCCCAAACCGTCGTCGACGTCAGTGGAAGACCCATCGACGACTTCGAGGACGGCAACGTCGCCGAATACAGCAGCGACACGAATCAGTACTCGGTCACGTCCACGGTGGCGTACCACGGACAGTACGCGCTGCAGTCCAAGGAGATAGGCAACGCACAGAAGTATCTCAACTCGACGTCCGGACTCCCGGCCTATCCACAGGAAGGCGATACGTTCGCGTACGATGTCCGTCCCCAGCAAAACAACCGGCACACGTTCAAGGCGGGCCTCGCGTTCGGCGAGACGAACAGCGGGAACGACTACAAAACAGTCATCCGGGAATCCGGGAGCCAGTACGTACTCAGGGTGAGCAACGGGCTCACGACGCGTACCAGCGCCGCCTTCTCGCTCCCGCTCGACACGTGGTACGAGGTCGAAATCGCGTGGGGAACCAGTCAGGTCGACGTGACACTGACCGATCCCGCGACCGGCGCCGAAATCGCAACGGTGAGCGTCGCCGCTGACGGGACCGGCGGCGGCGACTTCGTCGGGTGGTACAACAAGGGCGGCCGCGTCGCCTTCGATTACATTCGCGTGACCGGGTGATAGAGGCGCGAGCGCCGCCGTCCACGGCAATGCATAATTCGGGACCGTCCCGCCGTCCCGAATCGAACGACTCAAACGACCGCCAATCGACTGGCTTCGACATGGGCACGCCGCTGGATTCCCGCGAAGCGCAGGCCGAGGCGGTCATCGAACGACTCCACGAGGAGTATCCCGACAGCACCATCTCGCTGAACTTCTCGAATCGGCTGGAACTGCTCGTCGCCGTCGTGCTGTCGGCCCAGTGCACCGACGAGCGGGTCAACGACGTCACGCCGGCGCTGTTCGAGAAGTACCGGACCGTCGAGGACTACGCGAACGCGGACGCGGACGAACTGGCCGAGGACATCTATCCCGTGACCTACTACAACAACAAGGCGGGCTACCTGAAGGCGGCCGCCCAGACGATGCTAGCCGAGCACGACGGCGAGGTGCCCGACACGATGGCGGGACTGACCGACCTGACCGGCGTGGGGCGCAAGACCGCCAACGTCATCCTCCAGCACGGTCACGACGTCGTGGAGGGCATCGTCGTCGACACCCACGTCCAGCGTATTACCCGTCGCCTCGGGCTGACCGAGGAGGAACGCCCCGAGAAGATCGAACAGGACCTGATGCCGGTCGTCCCCCGGTCGGAGTGGCAGGACTTCACCCACCTGCTCATCAGTCACGGGCGGGCCGTCTGTGACGCGCGCAATCCGGACTGTGAGGCGTGCGTCCTCGAAGACCGCTGTCCGTCCTCGAAGCTCGATCACGACGTCGACCTGGCCGACGGCGACCCCTGGGAGTGAACGGATCGTTCGACTCGTCGTCGTTTCGAGGAGGCCTCGCGTCGCGGAATCACGCCAGGTGGTACCGGAACAGATAGCGGACGAGGCCGGCGACGTACGCCAGCGTCCAGAACCCGACGTAGCCGAAGACGCCGATACGGACGCGTCGCCGCCAGTGTCGCATATTCGTCGAGCCGATCTCTTCTAACAGGACGTCCTCGTCGTAGTCGTGATAGAGGTCGTACTCGTACTTCGCGCGAAAGACCCGGACGATACCGGTCAGCCCGAACGCCAGCATGGCGTACGCCTGCACACCCAGCAGCGCGTGCAACACGGCGAACCCGCCGAGTTGGTCGGGCAACCGCGGGGCCATCCACCCGACCACCGGGACCGTCGTCAGGATCAGTCCGAGAACGACGAACTTCAGGTGGTGCGTCAGCACGCCCCAGGTGATCGGGTCGTTGTCGAGCATCACCCACGCCCCGTAGACGAAACAGGGGAAACTCGCCGTGACGACGATCAGCACCGCGGTCGCGACCGTGCCGTCGGCGAGTGCCATCGGCGGAGGTTTGGCGGGCGATCGCTAAAGGATGCCGGAACGCGTCCGCTCGCGGCAGGTCCGCCCGACGCATCACTCGTCGGCGTTTCCCCGACGCTCGGACCGTCACGCTAACGGGTGCGCACCGCCTAGCGGCGACACATGAGCAACGCCTCCGACGAACCGGCCGCCGACGAGGCCGATACCACCGACGAGGCCCCTGCGAACCCCTCCACGGAGGACCTCCGCCGGCAGGTCGAGCAGGAGTACGACTTCGAGAACTTCGGACCGGCGGACATGGCCGAGATGAGCCCCGAGGAGTGGGAGGCGGCGTTCGACCCGGAGACGTGGATCACCGGCCCGGAGTTGCTCGACCGCGTCGAGGCCGACCTCAAGCAGCGGGTCGCAGACCGCGACGTGTTCGCTCGCGTCGAGCGCGACGAGGACAAACTCATCGCCTACTCCGATACGGGCTACGCGACGGTCCATCCCGACGGCAGCGTCGAGGGAGAGGGAACGGTCCTGCGAGACGTCAAGCCGACCGTCGCGCTGTGTTCGATGGACGACTACGAGGTGCCCGAGTCGCCGCCCGAGGACGTCCTGCCGGAGCCACAGGCGGTGCCCGAAGGGAGCGGCGAACTCGGCAACACCGTCCTCCAGGTCGTCGCCGGCGTCCAGATACTGGCGGGGCTGGTCCTCCTTGGCGCGTGGCTGTTCGCGTCGGCGAACGTCGTCTCGTTGCCAGGAGGCGGGGGAGGCGGTCAACTCAACCTCGTCATGCTGTTCGTCGCCGGCGGAGCGTTTCTCGTGGTTGGCCTCGTGTTGTTCGTCGTCGTCGCCAACGCTCGACTGTCCGATAAGTACCGCGCCGAGGAGTACCGGAATCGACTTCGTGCGGTCGAACTCGAAGAGGGCGAGCGGCCGCCGTTTCTCCCCGGCGACGGCTCGCCGGACGACGACACCCCGTCAAAATGAGGGACTGCTCGATGTCCCTCCGCGCGCTATCCGGTGGGTTTATACAAATCCGCTTCTCAGCCCAATGTGAATATGCACAGGCGGGACTTTCTGAAAACGGCCGGCGGGGCTGCCGGCGCGACCGCCGTCGCAACGACCGGAGCGGGGTCAGCGGCCGCGCAATCTGGCGGGACGCCCGACTTCGGCGGCTGGCTCGACGACGTCGGCAACTACAGCGGGTCGGTCGTCGACAAGACGGGCTCTAGCGAGGTGACGATATCGGTCGGTGCGGAGGGCAACGGCGGCAACTTCGCGTTCGACCCGCCAGCAGTCCACGTCGATACGGGTACCACGGTCAAGTGGGAATGGACGGGCAAAGGCGGCGCGCACAACGTCGTCGACGACGGCGGCTCCTTCGAGAGCGGCTCGCCCACCGCCGAAGCCGGGGTCCACCTCGAACACACCTTCGACAAAGGCGGCATCTACAACTACTACTGCCAGCCCCACAAGTCCCTGGGCATGAAGGGGTCCGTCGTCGTCGGATCCGACTATCCGACGAAAGGCGGGGGCGGCGGCGGGCAGGCAACCGAAATCGATCCCGAAGAACTCGGCGTCCCTTTCCGGGCACACTACGTCGGGTTCGCAGCCGTTCTGATGATGATCGTGTCGCTGATATTCACCTTCTTCTTGCTGAAGTACGGTGAATCGCCCAACACCAAAGGGGGGAACAACTGATGTCCTCCACCGGAAGCACCTACGGCGACATTCACCGCTACGAACCGGCACGCGAGAGTACCGCGGCGGCGGTCGCTATCGTGCTGTTGACCGTCATCGAGGTCGTGTTCGTCGGGCTGTTCACGTTCGGGCTCCTCTCCGGGTGGGGCCTGTCCCCGCTCGGCAACATGTATCTGGGCGGTATCCTCGCGGTCATCTTCGTCGACCTCGCGTTCGTCCTGATGCTCTACCGCAAGGAGTTCCTCCCGGACGTGATGATCGTGAAGAAACGCCGCCGCAAGTGGGAGGACCTGTACGTGCGCGAGGAAGACGTCGACGGCGTGCACCTCGGCGGCGAAGAAGGTAGTCCGGTCGAAAGCCTGAAACGAGCGATCTATCCCTACTACAAGAGGTAACCAATGCCAGAAGACGAAGACAAGTATCCGTCCGAAACGGGACGCAGGCGGTTCGTCAAGGGCGTCGTCGGAAGTGCGGCGCTCGCGGCCGTCGGAACGGGAAGCGCTGCTGCGATAAGCACGGCCACCTCCCCCACCGGGGCTGGCGGCGGTCCGACGCAGTACATCGGCATCCACAACGTCAGCGGCCCGGCACCGCGCGGGATGCCGATGATTCCCATCGAGATAACGGACGCCGGCGAACTGAAAGGCGTGTGGCCCGAGGTCACCACCAAAACCGAGGCCGGCCGCCAGATCAAGGTCGCTGAAACCGAGATCGGTGGATTCACCTTCTCCTCGGAGTGGTTCCAGTACTGCGGCGTCCAGACGTACGCGAGCCTCCAGCCGGACGCCGATCAGGACAACTTCTTCCGGACCGCGGCCGGATCGCCGTACGACTGGCAGACCCAGGACCCTGGAACGAAGCTCACCGTCGACATGTTCGACGACTACAAGTCGTGGGGCAACGGCATCGGCAAGTCCGGAATCGGCAAGCCCGCCCAGGGAATGTGGCGCTCGAAAGGCGACGTGAAGTCCCTGCCGGTACAGGTCATCCGGAGCGAGCGCGTGCCGAAAATAGCCAAGGGCGAGGGCAAGTACGCGGACATCCCCGAGAACGTCCGAAAGTTCTTCGACGCTGCGACCGCAAAGAGCTTCGTCGCCTGGCTGGACAAGTGTACGCACTTCTGTTGTGTCCCCGGATTCAAGACGAGTACGTACGCCAACGCGGAGGACCTGGTGTACTGTCCGTGTCACCAGTCCATCTACGACCCGTTCCACCCGGTGCAAAAACAGTTCATCGCGCTGCCGCGCCCCAACGAATAACCCATGAGTCTCGAACCCAAAGACGAACACGACCACGACGCCTGGATGGAGCGGCGCGACCTGACGCCGATCGAAGAGCTGTACCTGACGGCACTGATGTGGCTCGACAAGCGACTGCGGCTCGTCGACTACCTGGAGATGTTAGAGAACATGTACTACAAGGTCAATCTCCAGATGCCAAAGAGCCACACCGAGCAGTACAACCTCGACAACAAGTTCTGGTACTGGTACCCGCTGTACGCGCTGGGGTCGTTCTCGACCATCGCGTACGTCGTCGCCGCCATCAGCGGCGCGTTGCTCGGGTTTTACTACGCACCCGTCGCCGGGACGTCCAACGGTGATCCGGCGCTGGCGTACAACTCCATCACCTTCATCATGACCAGTCTGAACTTCGGGTTCTTCCTCCGGAGTCTCCACCGCTGGTCGGCACAGGTGATGACCGCGGCGGTGTTTCTGCACATGCTGCGGGTGTACTTCACGGGCGCGTACAAGGAGCCGCGGGAACTGAACTGGATCATCGGCATCGTCCTCATCTCGCTGACGATGGTGTTCGGGTACACGGGGTACCTGCTGCCGTGGGACCAGCTCAGTTTCTGGGCCGGCCAGATCGGCGTCGAGATGAGCCTCTCGATCCCGCTCATCGGGGAGTGGGTCGCGCAGTTGATGTTCGGCGGGTTCACCCTGACCCAGTCGACGATCCAGCGAATGTACATCCTGCACGTGTTCCTGTTGCCGTTCGTTGCCACGACACTCATCGCCATTCACATCGGCATCGTCTGGATGCAAGGCATCGCGGAACCCCACTAAAACCATGAGCGACGACGACACCACCGAGGCACGCACCGACGGCGGCGGCACGGGCATCGTGCCGCCGGACGACGAGACGCCCACCTGGAGCGAACGCAAGACGCGCACCGAAGGCCTCGCCCGGTTGACCTACGAGTACTTCGAGCGCGCACGCCGCGAGGATCAGGATCTGCGACAGGAATCGAGCTACGTCGAGCGCGACGTGCTGGGCTTTCCGATGTGGCCCCACGAGATGATACGCAACCTCGCGCTGACGAGCTTCTTCGTGGGGATGATACTCTTCCTCTCGGCGGCACTGCCGCCCCACATCGCGGCACCGGCCAATTCGAGTCAGACACCAGCGATCATCCTGCCGGACTGGTACCTGTACTGGTCGTTCGGCCTGCTGAAGATAGGCCCGCTGAATCCCGACCTGGCCCTGCTGGGCGGCAAGGCATTGATGGCCGACCGAACCTTCGGCATCGTGGCGAACATCGTCGTCGTCGGAATCATCGCCATGGTGCCGTTCGTGAACAAGGGCAGTGCCAGGCGACCGGTCGAACAGCCGTTCTGGGGAGCAGTCGGTGTCTCCGGGGTCATCTTCTCGGTGACCATCGCGGCGCTGTCGGTCAAGAACCTCGTGCCGCTGCCACACGAACTGCTGTTCGACCTGACGTTCCTGTTGCCCATCGTGGGTGCGTTCATGGCCTACGCCATCCTGCGGTCGATGCGCGAGGGATACATGTTCAATCTCAACCGGCGGTACTATCGGCTGCGACCGCCGAAGTGACCGTCCATGCCGACGACCGGGTCGAACGACGGATTCGATTCCGCCGAGGACGCGGCCGAGACTGTCGAGTCGCGCACCGTCGAATCGCGAACCGTCGAATCGCGAACCGTCGTCGTTCCGAATCGGATCTACAAGGCCGTCACCGTCTTCTCGACGCTGTTTGCCGTCGTGACTGTCGTCGGCGGTTTCGTCGTGCTCGACACCGCGACCAATCGTGCGACGGCACCGCTCTCGCAGGTCGATCCCATCCTGGCACTGGCGGGGCTGTTCCTCGTTGCTCTCGGTGCCGTCACGTACGCCTTCTCGACGCGGTTCAAAGCCGACGGAATGGAAAACGCTAAAGACGCGGCCGACGAACGGTCGAACAATGGCTGACGAATTCGCCAAAGGGGCTGCCATCCTGACGGGCGGCGGACTCGCGTGGATGGTATTCGCTGGCTGGTACCGGACGCCGAGCTTCGAGGGCGCACAGCTCACCGGCGCGATCCAGCTGCAGAATCCCACGGTGTACGACCAGCTCGGCCTGTTCCTGATGGACGCGCTGTTCTGGTTCGCGGTCATCGGCGCGCTGACGTTCTGGGTCGTGATTCCCGGCATCGAACAGGCCCGCGCAGCGTACGCCGATCGACAGGACTAACGAGACAGTCGTCGCGCTGACACTCGACGCCGCCGGTCTCGGGGTCGAGAAACACCACCCGGTCGAAGTTGCGGATACTGACCACCCAACGGCGAGGGTGACGTCACTCCGAGTAGCCTTCCTGGAGGAACGCGCCTTCGGTTTCGTACACCGAGACGAGTTCTTCGATGAACTCCTCGATCGTTTCGTCGTCCTCCAGGTGTGACTGAAGGCGATCCGCGAGTTCGTCGCTGAGTTCGAGCGTGTAGGTCATGGATCGCTCACCGGATGATCGTCACGGGCACGGTCGCTCGGCGGACGACGATGTCCGCGACGTTCCCGAACAGGGTGCGTTCTGCCTCCGCGCGTCCGTGGCTGCCGAGGACGACGTGGTCGACGTCGCGGTCCTCGACGTAGTCGACGATGACGCGACTCGGATCTCCGGCTTCGGATTCGGTCGTCACTTCGTGGTCGTATTCTTCGGCGACCGCCCGGACTTCTTCGAAGAGCAGTTCGGATACCTCCTCGGCGCGGTCGTACCACTCTTCGGACCCCATCAGCGGTTCGTCGGACGTGTCGAAGTCGAGTTGGGCCCCGTAGCCTGGCTCGAAGACGTCGATGACGTGCAGGACGGTGATCGACGCGTCCGAAAACGTCGTCAACGCGTACCGGAGCGCCTCGAACGACAGCGGCGATCCGTCGACCGGGACGAGAACGTGCTTCGTCATGGTGTACGTGCTACTCGGCGACGGACGGGATAGGGACGCTCGATAATTCCTACCGACTGGGAACGCCGCGACGGAACGACACTGTGGCGGTCGTCGGTGTCCCGACGATCACTGGTACATGCTCGGTGCCTGGGACTGTGGCTCCTGTTGCTGGCGGTACTGTTGTAGCTGTTCGGCGATCTGTTGTTTCTGTCGACGGATTTCTTCGGCCTGATCGAGTAGTTCCTGCGTGTCGATGTCGAACGCCACGAGAGGTTCCAGGGCGTCCTCGATGACCGCCCTGGCAGCCCCGGGATCGGGGATGTACGGATTCGAGCGCACCACGAGCACCGCTGCGGGAATGTCGCCGTGATAGCAATCGGCCAGCAAGGAACCGGTGACGCCGCCGATGATTCCGGGCCCTTCCGCGAGTTCGATGTCCGCTGCTGTGAGTTCCGCTTCTAGCTCGTCGGTCGTCGCCACGCCAACGACGTCACCGACGTCGTCTTCGGATTCGGCGGGCGCGCCCGCGAGGAAGACGGCGCGCTCGAAGTCCTGCGCCAGGTCGTTCAACACGGTCTCGCTCAGGGATTCGACCGCGTTCGGCGGAATCGGGACGTCGCTCTGGAGCGTCATGACCGGCGGGTTCTCGCCCGCGTAGACGCGAACGGCGTCGCGAACGCGACCCCCGTCGAACGAGGCGACCGGCGGGAAGTCGTCCGAGACGATGGTCCCGTACTGTGGTAACGCGAGTTGTCTAGTGATCTGGTCGACGGCGATGGACGCGACGAGACCGAGTCCCGGCAACCCCTCGATGAGCGTCGGTTCCTCGGGGGTCGTGTCACGCTGCGTTTCGAATCGGGTTGACGAGTCGTCACCTGTCACAAAGAGACACCTACGGTACGATTCGAGCATCGGCCCTATACCGTCGTCCCTGGTTGCCACGACGTGAGAACGTCTCCCCCACGACGTGAAACGTCGCCCTCACGACGTCGTTCCGAACGTGCCGACCCCCGTCTCCGAGCGACGCGTACGGACGTCACTACGAACTCTTTTGGCGCTCTCGTGCCAACGGGTGGCCATGGAGTACACGACGCTGGGCGACACCGGCATGGAAGTCAGTCGTCTCTGTCTCGGGTGCATGAGCTTCGGCACGCCGGAGTGGCGCGAGTGGGTCCTCGAAGAGGACGCGAGCCACGAAATTATCGAGCGGGCCATCGACCTCGGAATCAACTTCTTCGACACCGCAAACGTGTACTCGCTGGGCGAATCCGAGCGCGTGTTGGGAACGGCCCTCGACGGTCGTCGTGAGGAGTCCGTCGTCGCCACGAAGGTGTATTCGCAGATGGACGAGAACAACCCGCACTCGGGCGGACTCTCCCGAAAGACCATCGAGCAGGAACTCGACAACAGCCTCGACCGCCTCGGGATGGACACCGTCGACCTCTACCAGATTCACCGCTGGGACGACGACACCCCCATCGAGACCACGCTGTCGGCGCTCGACGACGTGGTCCGACGCGGGAAGGTCCGTCACGTCGGTGCGAGTTCGATGTGGGCCTACCAGTTCGCGAGTGCGCTGCACGCCAGCGACCGCCTCGGCCTGGAGCGATTCGTCACGATGCAGAACCACTACAACCTCCTGTACCGCGAGGAGGAACGCGAGATGCTGCCGCTGTGTCGGGCGGAGGGCATCGCCGTCATGCCCTGGAGTCCCCTGGCGCGGGGGTATCTCACTCGGCCCCACGACGACTTCGACGCGACGACCCGCGGCGCGTCCGACCAGCACGCCCGCGACCACCCCTACTTCGATGGCGGCGGCCACGAGGTGAACGAGCGCGTCGAGGAACTCGCCGACGAGTACGACGCCACGATGGCCCAGGTCGCCCTGGCGTGGCTGCTCGACGCGGAGTGGGTCACCACGCCCATCGTCGGCACGACCAGCGTCGAACACCTCGAAGAGGCCGTCGCGGCGCTCGACCTCTCGCTGTCGACGTCCGACGTCGAGTGGCTCGAAGCGCCGTACGAGCCGGTCCCGGTGTCGGGCCACGAGTGACTGTCGTGTTCTCGTTCAGCCCCGCGAACAATCGGCTTTAGCTACTCGTCATGCCGCCGTCGACGACCAGCGACTCGCCGTTGACGTACGACGCCCGGTCGCTGGCGAGGAAGACGACGGCGTCGGCGACCTCTTCGGGTTGTCCGAACCGCCGGAGTGGAATCGTCTCGGCCATCTCCTCGCCCGCCTCGGTACCGACGAGAGCGGCGTCTTCGTCGGTCATCGCCGTCTCGATGGGGCCGGGGTGAACCGCATTGACGCGAATCCCCTGGGGGCCGAGTTCGCCCGCCAGCGAGTAGGTCAGCAGGCGGACCGCGCCCTTCGACATGGAGTAGGGGACGTAGCCGGGACCGCCCTCGATGCCGGCCGTGCTAGAGACGTTCACGATGCGGCCGTCGCGGCCCGCGTCGAGCATCTTCTTCGCGGCCACCTGGGCGGCGAAGAACGCGCCGCGAGCGTTGACGCGCATGACGCGGTCGTAGTCGTCGGGGTCGGTCTCGACGAACGGTCCCATCGACACGACCCCGGCGTCGTTGACGAGAATCGAAACGCCGTCGTACCTGTCGGCGGCGTCGATGGCCGCCTCGATCCGGTCGAGGTCGGTGACGTCGCACTCGGCGTAGGTCGCCTCGGCCTTCGTCTCCTCCTCGATTAGCTTGTGCGTCGGCCGGCCGCCCTCGCGCGGGTGCCGCTGGAGGTCCGCGACGACGACGTCCGACCCCGCCTCAGCGAGCGCCAGTGCGCTCGCGCGTCCGATCCCGCTCGCACCGCCGGTCACGACGGCCGCGTGGTCTGTGAGGTCCATGCGGGAACGAGGGGCCGTCCGGACTTAACGGCCGTCGCGATTACCTGCCAGTGGGAACGACACCGCCGCGACCCTACGCTCCGTCCAGAACGTCCCTCGCAGCCGCCCGCAACGCCTCGAAGTCCTCGTCACCGTAGGCGATGATCCGGACGTCGGCGAGCGTCTCGGGATCGTAGTCGCGGACGACCGCACAGACCAGCCGCGCGCCCTCGCGGGCGTCGAAGCCGGCGACGCCGGTGCCCAGAAGCGGCAGGACGATCGACGTCGCCCCGAGTTCGTCGGCCCGTTCGAGCGCGTTGCGCGTCGCGTTCCGGATGCTCTCGACGGTCGCTCGCCCGTCGCCGTAGTGGGGCATCGCCGCGGCGTGGATCACCCACTCGGCGTCGAGATCGTAGGCGTCGGTCACGGCGACGTCCCCGAGGTCGATCGGTCCCTTCGAGACTGCCTCCTCGTTTATCTCCTGGCCGGCACGGCGGCGCAGGGCTCCGGCGACGCCCGACCCCATCTGGAGGCTCGTTCCCGCGGCGTTGACGAGGACGTCCGCCGACTGTGCGGCGATGTCGCCCTGGATCACCTCGAAGTCCATGCGCGCGCCTACCACGGCCGGCGGCAAAAAGCCGTGCGACGGACGACAGCGACGACTAGCCGGGCGACGGAGGCGGTCGGTGTGTCCACCTCGGTCGCCGACCGTGTCCCGCGTTTAAGTGGCCAGCACGCCGACGTCGACGTATGGTCTCCGCACCGCTCTCGGTGACCCTCCGGACTCCCTGTTTCCTCCACTGGCCGGTCGACCCCGCAGCTATCGCGGCGGTCCTGCCGGACGGTCTGGAACCGGAAACTCACGACGGGCGCGCGTGGGTGTCGGTCGTCGCGCTGGTGATGGCCGACGCCAGCCCCCAGTTCGTGCCGGTCGGTCGGACCTTCCCGTCGCTCAACTGCCGGACGTTCGTCCGTGCCGACGGCGTCTCCGGCGTGTACTTCCTCTCGCTGGACGCGGCCGACCGCCTCGGCGTCGCCGTCGCCCGACGGCTGTTCGGGATGCCGTACCACCGCGCGACGATGGACGTCTCCGGCGCGGACGGGCGTCGCCGCTTCCGGAGCGAGCGCGTCGCCGACGGGACCAGGTTCGACCTGACGTACGCGTCCGGCGCGGTCCGCGACCCCGCCGCGGACGGCTCGCTGGAGGCGTTCCTCCTCGAACGCTACCGGTTCCTGACCGTCTCCGAACGGGGCCGTCGTGCGGTCGGACGTATCGACCACGATCCGTGGCCGCTCCGAGAGGTGACCGTCGACGTCGAGACCAACGAGGTCTTCGCGGCGGCGGGTCTCGACGTTCCCGACCGGGACCCACTCGCTCACTACAGCCCCGGCGTCCGGACGACCTTCGGCGTTCCCCGGCGGCTGTGATGGGTGGCGGGATGGCCAGCGACGAGCAGTACCACTGCCGACGTGCGAGTTCACCGACGCGCGTCACTGCACGAGCGTCCCGAACTCGGCGACGCCGGTATCGGGGCCCGCGACGATGACGTCGTCGCCGGACTCGAAGACGAAGTCGGGTCCGAGGTCGGTCACGACCGTTCCGTCGCGCTCGACGGCGACGACGGTACAGCCCGTCCGCTCTCTGATCCGTGCGTCCGCGATGGTCTCACCGGCCAGCGACCCGACGTCCATCCGGACGACCTCGACGTGCTGGTCGTAGGAGAGGACGTCCTCGTCGAGTACGGTCGAGGCGAGCATCCGGCCGGTGACCCTGGCCAGCGCGAGGACGTAGTCGGCTCCCGCGCGGTACATCTTCTGGACGTTCTCGGTCTCCTGGGCGCGGACGACGAGTTCTGCCTCGGGGTTCAGGTCGCGGACGACGAGGATGGCGAACTCGGTGGCGGTGTCGTCGGGCAGCGCGAGCACGACGGTTCGGGCGTCCTCGACGCCCGCCTCGACGAGCACGTCCGGGTCGGTCGCGTCGCCCACCACGTCGACGTCAGCGGCCGCTTCCCTGTCGACGAGCGTGTGAGGAACGCCCTCGGCGGCCAGCGCCTCGGCGACCGTCCGTCCGACCTCGCCGTGGCCGAGTACGACCGTCTCTCCGCTGCCGAACTGCCGGACGTCGGACACCGTGCGGTCGCGCAGGCGGTCGAGCTGGTTGGGCCGGCCGGTCACAAGCAGGGCCATGCCGCGTTCGAGGACGGTGTCGGGCGACGGCGGGCTCTCGAACTCGCCGTAGGACCACGTTCCGATGACGTTCACGCCGGATCGTTCCCTGATGGCGCTGGTCGCGATGGTCTCGCCGACGAGGGTGCTGCCCCGCTGGATTCGCAGTTCCGCGATGTCGAAGTCGTCGCCGACGTCGATGGTGCCGACGTCGGTGGACACGCCGGTGGTGATTTTCGTCGCGAGCGCCTCGCCCAGCGCGGCCCGGGGCGACAAGACGGCGTCGGCCTCGGCAAGGCGGTGGTAGGTCTCGTAGTCGGGGTCGTCGACGACGCTCACCGTCAGGACCTCGGTCGACACCTCCTTGGCGGTGAGCACGATGCTCGTGTTCACCTGGTCGGAGGCGTCGGCGACGATGGCCGTCGCCGAGCGGAGCCGCGCCGCTTCGAGGCCGTCGATCGATTCGGGATCGGCGTGGATGACCGTGTAGCCCTCCTCGTAGATGTCTTCGGCGCGCTCGCGGTCGGGTTCGACCACGACGTAGTCGACGCCCCAGGAGTCCAGTTCCGTTATCAGCGCCTCTCCGCGAGGGGTGAGCGTACAGATGACGACGTGGTCGTCGAGGTCGTCGACGGACGTGGGGACGGTCGTCGAGATGGCCTCCTCGAACAGCGGGAAGACCAACACCGGCAGCGCCAGGAAGATGAGCACCACGCCGGTCAGGTCCATCACGACGACGAAGAGGTTCATCAGGGGATGGCTCCAGGGCGCGTCGGACCCGAACCCGGTCGTCGTGAACGTCTCGACGACGACCTGGAGGGCGTGCAGAAACGACGTGGGTTCGTTCTCGAGGGCGTGCATCCCCCAGAAGTACCCGACGGTAAAGACGAGGATGATCGCCAGGAGCACGACCACGTAGCGAGTCGTCCTCTGCCGCCAGTTCCCGTCCATTACCGGCGAGTCCGCGCCGCCGCCATAAAACGCTTGCAGGTGTCCGACTGCGGGTGTCGGGCTTCGCAACGTCTATTACCGTTCCGTCGTAGGCCCGACCATGGCACGCGAAGTCACCCACGACGCGCACGGTCCCCGCATCCTCGACGAAGCGGACTTCGAGGCGAAAGGCGACGTGGCAATCTGCCAGTGTGGCCTCTCGGCGGCGTATCCCTTCTGTGACGGTTCCCACCGGAATACGACCGACGAGGACGACGGCGTCGTCTACAAGTACGAGGGCGACGACGACGAGAACCCGCGACACGTCGTCGACGAGATACGGTTCGCCGACGAGTGAGCGCGATGGCACGCGACAGCGAGCGGATCGAATGACGCCCGACACGTCGCTTCGGGCCGTCGTGCTCGACCTCGACGGGACGCTCTACCGCGGTTCGACGCCGATCCCCGGTGCGTCCGAGGTCGTCGCCCGGCTTCGTCGGGCCGGGTTCTCGATCCACTTTTTCTCGAACAACCCGTCGCGGACGCCCGGAGCGTACGTCGAGCGGCTGGCGTCGATGGGCGTGTCCGCGACCGAGTCGGAGGTCCTGACCGCCGGCACGCTCACGGCGTCGTACCTCGCGGACGACCACGCGGGAGAGCGATGTTACGTCGTCGGTACCGACGACCTGCGGGCGCAGTTGCGCCGCGCCGGGGTCGCGGTGACCACCGATCCTGCCGAGGTGGACGTGCTGGTCGGCTCCTGGACCGACGACTTCGACTACGGGACGATGACCACCGTGTTGCGGGCCGCAGAATCGGACACGCCGTTCGTCGGGACCGACCCCGACCGGACGTTCCCGAGCGACGACGGCCCGCTCCCGGGGTCCGGCGCGATCGTGGCGGCGCTTGCCGGCGTGCTCGACCGCGACCCCGACCTCGTCGTCGGTAAACCCTCCGACTATGCGGTCGCGGCGGTGCTCGACGCGGTTGACGCGTCGCCTGGAGACTGTCTCGTCGTCGGGGACCGCCTCTCGACGGACGTGCGACTCGGCGAGCGTGCCGGCACGACGACAGCGCTGGTGCTGAGCGGCGTCACCGACCGCGCCGACGTCGAGGCGTCGTCGATCCGACCGGACTACGTCCTCGACAGCGTCGCGGACCTCGACCGCGTCGCCGGCCTCGACCGCGTGTTCGACGAATAGGTGTTTGACGAATCGGTCGGTATCGAATCGTTCGCGTCGCTTTCAGCACCGAGTCCGAACGTCTTCGGGGGCGGAATCGCCGCCGAGTCCGAACGTCTTCGGGGAGGAATCGCCGCCGAGTCCGAACGTCTTCGGGGAGGAATCGCCGCCGAGTCCGATGCAACTTAATGGGTTCCCCGGCAAGCCACTACGCATGAGCCAGCAGGAACGACCATCGCGCGACGAGGACGGTCGGGACGAGCCGATGCGGTACAAAGACGACGACAGCCTCCGCAGCAGCGAAGTGACCGAGGGCGTCGACCAGGCCCCCAGCCGGGCGATGTTCCGGGCGATGGGCTACGACGACGAGGACATGGCCTCGCCGATGGTCGGCGTCGCCAACCCCGCGGCGGACATCACGCCGTGTAACGTCCACCTCGACGAGGTTGCGGCGTCGGCCTACGACGGGGTCGACGCCGCCGGCGGCATGGCCATGGAGTTCGGCACCATTACCATCTCCGACGCCGTCTCCATGGGGACCGAGGGAATGAAGGCCTCGCTCATCTCCCGGGAGATGATCTCCGACTCCGTCGAACTGGTCACCTTCGGCGAACGGATGGACGGCATCGTGACGCTGGGCGGCTGTGACAAGAACATGCCCGGGATGATGATGGCCTCCATCCGGACGGACCTGCCGAGCGTCTTCCTGTACGGCGGGTCGATCATGCCCGGCGAGCACGGCGGCCGCGAGGTCACCATCCAGAACGTCTTCGAGGGCGTCGGAGCCGTCGCAACTGGGGACATGGACGTCGAGGAACTCGACGAGATGGAGCGACACGCCTGTCCCGGCGCTGGCTCCTGTGGCGGAATGTTCACCGCCAACACGATGGCCTCAATCTCCGAGGCCCTCGGGCTGGCTCCGCTGGGGTCGGCGGCCGCGCCCGCCGAACACCAACAGCGCTACGAGATCGCCGAGGAGGCCGGCGAGATCGTCGTCGACGCCATCGAGAACGACCGCCGCCCCTCGGACATCCTCACGAAGGAGTCCTTCGAGAACGCCATCGCCCTGCAGGTGGCCATCGGCGGATCGACAAACGCCGTGCTCCACCTGCTCGCGCTGGCGGCGGAGGCCGACGTCGACCTCACGATCGACGAGTTCGACGAGATATCGAAGCGGACGCCGAAGATCGCCAACCTCCAGCCCGGCGGCGAGCGCGTCATGAACGACCTCTTCGAGATCGGCGGCGTCCCGGTGGTTGTCCGCCGCCTGCTCGAAGCCGGCCTGTTCCACGGCGACCAGTTGACCGTCACCGGACGCACCATCGCCGAAGAGATCGAACACCTCGAAGCCGAGGGCGTCCTGCCGGCCGACGACGACATCGACGCCGACTACCTCTATCCCGTCGCGGACCCCTACCAGGAGGAGGGTGCCATCCGCATCCTGCGGGGCAACCTCGCGCCCGAGGGCTCGGTCCTGAAGGTCACCGGCGACGACAAGTTCCACCACGAGGGTCCCGCCCGCGTCTTCGAGAACGAGGAGGACGCCATGGCGTACGTCCAGGAGGGCCACATCGCGAGCGGCGACGTCATCGTCATCCGAAACGAGGGGCCGAAGGGCGGCCCCGGCATGCGCGAGATGCTGGGCGTCACCGCCGCCGTCGTCGGCCAGGGCCACGAGGACGACGTCGCGCTCATCACCGACGGCCGTTTCTCCGGCGGCACCCGCGGCCCCATGATCGGCCACGTCGCCCCCGAAGCCTTCGTCGGCGGCCCAATCGGCGCGCTCGAAGACGGCGACACGATCACCGTCGACATCCCCGAGCGGACCCTCGAAGTCGACCTCTCCGAGGACCAACTCCAGCGTCGTCTCGACGAACGCGCCGACCCCGAACCCCCCTACGAAGGCGGCGTGCTGGCGAAGTACTGCCGGGACTTCGGGTCGGCCTCCAACGGCGCGGTGACGAATCCCCGCGTCAAGTGGGACGCCGACCGCTCGTGAACGACGCGGGCAACCCCCGTGTCGAGTGGGGCGGGTGCGGTCGGGTATTCGGAACGTGCTGATATGAAGACAGGTAAACAGTATCGAAAAGGCTCTGTCCGTCCGAGTCCCCCGCTCACTGCTTCGATCGCGAACCGACGTCTTTTGCTACGAACATAGACCATTGGTAACCAACCACAATATTAGTGTAGTAGTTCGTGGTACGGGCAAGTATGGGCGTCATCGAGACGTTCAAGTCACTGGTGAGTGGCGGCGAACAGACCTACAGCTACGAATGTCGCGACTGTGGTCGAGCGTTCGAGTCGTCGGCAAACCACCCGCGAGACGCGACGTGTCCCGGTTGTGGAAGCGACGACGTCCGAACGTCGATTTGACGGCGATTACGGTTGACCCGGCGACGACCCAGTAGCCGTCGTCGAATCACGGTCGACAGTGCCAGGACGCGGGACAGTCTTGTATACGAATAGATTACTTCTCGATGATGCTCTCCTCGACGGCTTCGCCGAAGTGGCGGGCGGTGTCCTCGTAGTAGACGAGCACTTCGTCGCCGGGTTCGATGTCGGTGATGGCCGTGCGACCGTCTCCGGTGTGGAGTTTGATAGTCTCGGCGTTCTGGACGAGCGTCTCGATGTGGTCGCCGTTCTCGGTTTCGGCTTCGAGACGGAACATCGGCCGTTTCTCGATCTTGCAGCGACCGACGATGGCCTCGCGGGTGTTTCCGTCGGTGTCGACGAGTTGGACCTCGTCGCCGCTGGCCAGTTCCGAGAGGTACTTCGTGCCGCCGTCGGGCGAACGGACGTAGGCGTGGACCGCGCCGGCGTTGACCCGGAACGGGCGCGAGGCGACGTACGGCGACTCGGCGGTCTCGGCGTGGACGAAAAACAGGCCCCGGGACATCGAGCCGACGAGCATCCCCTCGTCGTGGTCCATCAGCGAGCCGGTGTCGACGCAGACGCGGTCGGCCGACCCGGTCTGTTCGACGGCCGTAACTTCGGCGTACTCTAGTTCGAGCGTCTCGCGGCGCATCTCGTCGCGGACCGCGACGGTCTCGCGAATATCGTCCGGGCTGTCGGTGTCCAAAAGCACCGCGTCCGCGCCCAGTTCGAGCGTCTCGTATGCGGTACGGGCCTCCTCGGCGGACTGGACGCCCGCGACCAGCGTCGTCTCCTCGCCGATGCGGGCGATCAGGTTCTCTAGCGGGATGATCTGCCAGTCCTCGCCGATGACGATGGTGTAGTCCGCTTCCGTGGCAACCTCGGCGGCGAAGGCCTCGTAGTCCTCGTTGCGGATGCGGACGTAGCCGCCGGTCGGCGCGTCGCCGTCCTGGCGCAGCGCAGAGAGGTCGGCCGACCCCGAGAAGTCCGAGGGCAGTTCGACGGTCCCGTCGCCTTCGCCGTCCTTGCCGACGACGGTGGCGTCGGGTTCTTCGCCGTCGCGTTCTGCGTCCATGACGTGGACGTCGCCGTTGGAGAAGGCGGCGACGTCGACCGCACCGAGGTCCCGGACGCGTTCGACGTCGCGCTCGTCGACCAGCACCCAGTCGACGCCGGCTTCGAGTCCGGCGGTGATGCGTCGTTTGCGCGTCTCCCAGTCGCCGACCTCGTCGTCGGCTTTGAGCCAGACGGAGCGTGTCATATGCGTTCGCTCGCGGTCGGCAGGCTTGAACGTGGCGGAAAACGACCGTTCCAAAGTCGAGGCCGACATCCGAAACGTTTACAGTATTGGATTGATCTGTGTTATCAACAAACATGCATTCGTTCTCGGGAGACTCAATCGGGTGGGGGGACATCCGAATCTTGCACGTCGACGACGATCCCGACGTCGTGACGCTGACCGCGGGCTTTCTCGAACGAAAACACGAACGCTTCACGGTGACCACCGAAACGGATCCGACGACCGCGATCGATCGAATCGCCGAAACCGACTTCGACTGCATCGTCTCCGACTATCAGATGCCGGACGTCGACGGACTCGAGTTGCTCGAATACGTCCGTCACGACCTCGATAGCGACGTTCCGTTCGTCCTGTTCACGGGCAAGGGCCGAGAGGACGTCGCGATGGAAGCGTTGAACCTCGGTGCCGACCGGTATCTCCAGAAGGGAAGCGATCCGGAAGTCCAGTATAGCGTCCTCGCGTCGGCGATCGCACAGGCTGTCGACCACCACCGATCCACGAACGAGCGACTGCGAGCGGAACGGCGCTATCGCTCGTTGTTCGAGAACAATCCGCTCGTCATCTGGGAGGTGGACTTCTCGGCGTGCAAGCAGTATCTCGACGACCTCGTGATCGAGGCCGACGACCTCGAAACCTATCTCGCCGCCCACCCCGCCGAACGCCGAACGCTTCGCGAGAAGATGGCCGTCGTCGACGTCAACGAGCGTGCGCTGGCGTACTACGGTGCGGAGTCGAAAGCGGACGTCGTCGACCACCGTGACCGACTGTTGACCGAGCGAGTCGAACAGGCCGACGGATCGATGTGGGCGAACGTCGCCGATGGCGAGACGCACTTTCGAATGCGAAACACCTCGCGGACGCTCGACGACGAGCGAAAACACGAGATCGTCGACGTGTACGTCCCGGCCGAGTTCGCCGACGAGTACGCCCGGGCCTACGTCACCGTGACGGACGTCACCGAATGCGAGCAGAAAAAACGGGAACTCGAACGCTACCGCACGCTGGTCGAGACGGTTGGCGACCCGATGTACATCCTCGATACGGACGGCGTAGTACAGACGGCCAACGCGGCGATGGTCGACCACCTCGGGTATCCCCGCGAGGAGATCGTGGGTTCTCACGCTACCAAGTTCATGGCCGAGGCCGACTTCCGGACGGGGACCGAACTCCTCCGGGAGTTGCTGGACGACGACGATAGCGAGTGGGTCCGGTTCGAACTCAGGGTCACGGACGCAGACGGAAACGAGCGACTGCACGAGAACAACATGGCGGTGTTGACGAACGACGGCGCGTTCGCGGGGACGGTCGGCGTGGTCCGTGATATAACCGAACACAAGGAACGCACTCGGGAACTCGAACGGACGAATCGCCGTCTCAAACAGTTCGTGAGTACGGTCAGCCACGACCTTCGGAATCCGCTCACCGTCGCGCTGGCCTACACGGACCACGCCCTCGAAACCGGTGATCTCGACGGGCTACATAAAACGGCGGAATCGCTCTCCCGGATGGAGGCGATGATCGAAGACCTGCTCCATCTCGCGCGTGCCGGGTCCACGATCGACGAGACCGAAACGACGTCGTTGCGAGTACTCGCCGAGGACGCCTGGGAGACCGTCCAGACGGGGCACGCGATCCTCGACGTGGCCGTGAACACGGACGTGACGATCGATTGCGACCGCGACCGCATCGTCGAGGTCTTCGAGAACCTGTTTCGAAATGCTGTCGAACACGGCGGCTCGGACGTGACGATTCGAGTCGACACGCTCGCGGACCGGCCTGGATTCGTCGTCGAGGACGACGGCTCCGGCATTCCAGACGCCGAGCGAGAACGGGTGTTCGAGAAGGGCTATTCGACCAGCGACGACGGAACCGGCTTCGGGCTGAACATCGTCAGAGAAATCGTCGAGGCACACGGCTGGGACGTCGCAATCGAAGACGGTGCGAGCGGCGGCGCTCGATTCGAGATTGTCGGTGTCGACGTCGACGACCGATAGCCCGACCGACGACGTCCGCTCGACGACCGCATCGACCCGGTTGGCGTCCGCTAGGTGTGTTCCGGACTCGACGCGTGCCGGGACGCCCCCGCCAGTGCGCCGTCTTTGAGTTCGCGGGCTTTCTCCCGGAGTCGGTCCGGCGCGCGCTCTGGGTCGGCGGCGATGATGTCGACGAAGACGCTTCCGGCCACGACGCCGTCCGCGCCGGCGGCGACGATCTCCTCGGCGTGGCTGCCCTCGCTGACGCCGAACCCGACCGCCTTCGGGACGCGCTCGCCGGACTCCGCCTCGGCGATGCGCCGGAGGCTGTCGTGGGTCTGGTCGGAGACGTCCGCGCGTGCGCCCGTCGTGCCCAGTCGCGCCTGCACGTACACGAAGCCGGTCGCCCGGTCGAGCATGGCCGCCAGTCGCTCGCCGCGGGTCGTCGGCGCGACGATGAACACCAGATCGAGCCCGTGGTCGTCGCAGGCCGCCCGCAGGTCGGCGCTCTCCTCGACGGGCAGGTCGGGAACGATGAGTCCCGACACGCCGGCTTCCGCGGCCGCCTCGACGAACGGCTCGACGCCGGGCCTCGAACCGAACTGGAGGAGGAGATTGTAGTAGGTCATACAGACCAGCGGCGCGTCGACGTCGAGTTCGGACACGAGGTCGAGGTACGTCTCCGGGGTCGTGCCGGCGTCGAGCGACCGCTGGATCGCCTCCTGGATGGTGGAACCGTCGGCGATCGGCTCCGAGAACGGCAGGCCGAGTTCCACGACGTCCGCACCTCCCTCGACCAGCGCCTCGACCTGTGCTTTCGTCGCCTCGGCGTCGGGGTCGCCCGCGGTGATGTAGGGAACGAGCGCCGCGCCGTCGGCGTCCGCGAAGGCCGCTTCGACGTCGCTCATTCGTCCACCTCCGTCGGCGTCCCGACGCCGGACCCGATCCCCTCGAAGAGGTCCATGTCGGGCGCGGCGTCGAGGTTCCGCTTGTCGGTCTCTTCGAGGACGGTTTCGAGGTCCTTGTCGCCCCGGCCGGAGACGTTGACCACGACGAGGTCGCCCAGGTCCTCGTGGGCTTCGTGAAGGTAGCCCAGCGCGTGGGCGGATTCGAGCGCGGGGATGATGCCCTCGGTCTGGGACAGACGGTGGAACGCTTCGAGTGCGTCGTCGTCGTCGACGGTGACCGCCCTCACGCGACCCTCGTCGGTGAGGTGGGCCAGTTCCGGGCCGACGCCGGCGTAGTCCAGTCCCGCGGAGACGCTGTGGGACTCGACGATCTGGCCGTGGTCGTCCTGGAGCACCTTCGTGCGCGCGCCGTGGAGGACGCCCTCCTCGCCGGTCGACAGCGACGCGGAGTTGGGCGCGACGCCCGCCTCGGTGTCGACGCCCAGCGAGGAGCCACCGGCTTCGACGGCGTACAGCGACACGCCGTCGTCGGACACGAACTCCGCGAACGCGCCCATCGTGTTCGATCCGCCGCCGGCACACGAGACGACGGCGTCGGGGAGCCGACCCTCTTTGTCGCGGATCTGCTCGCGGGCCTCCTCGCTGATGACCGACTGGAAGTCCCGAACCATGCTCGGGAACGGGTGCGGGCCGACGACGCTGCCGATGACGTAGTGGGTGTTCTCGACGGTCGTCGCCCAGTCCCGGAGCGTCTCGCTGATGGCCTCTTTCAGCGTGCCGCGGCCGGTCGTCACGGGGTTGACCTGTGCGCCGTTGAGCCGCATCCGGAAGACGTTGGGTCGCTGGCGGTTGATGTCGGTCGTCCCCATGTAGATTTCGCAGGGCATATCGAGGTGGGCGGCGGCCATCGCCGTCGCGGTGCCGTGTTGGCCCGCGCCCGTCTCCGCGATGATGCGCTCTTTGCCCATGTACTTCGCCAGCAGAACCTGCCCGAGCGCGTTGTTGAGTTTGTGCGCGCCGCCGTGGACGAGGTCCTCGCGCTTGAGGTAGACGTCGGTGTCGTAGCGGTCGCTCAGCGTCTCGGCGTGTTGCAGCGGCGTCGGCCGGCCGCCGAAGTCCGCCATCCGCCGGCGGAACTCGTCCACGAAACCGTCCTCGTTGTCGAGGACGTACCGCTCGTATGCGTCCGTCAGTTCCTCGATTGCCGGCATCAGTGCCTCCGGCACGTACTGTCCGCCGTAGTCGCCGAACTTGCTGTCAGTGCTCATGTGTAACCTCGGTGGTGGTGAGTCGTCGGGTGTTCTCGCGGACGTCTCCGTGCGGAGACCGGGCGTCGTTCGCCGCGACCTGCGAATCGCCGTGATTCATGATGGCCGACCCGACCAGCAGGCCGTCGGCACCGGCCGAACGCATCCGCGAGACGTCGTCTCTCGTAGCGATGCCGCTCTCCGCGACCAGGGTGGCGTCGTCGGGAACCGACGGGACCACTCGCTCGAACGTCGAGAGGTCCACTTCCAGGGCCGCCAGGTCGCGGTTGTTGACGCCGATCAGGTCCGCGCCGGCGTCGACGGCCCGCTCGACCTCCGCGGTCGTGTGAGCCTCGACCAGCACCTGAAAGCCCCGCTCGCGCGCGGCCGCCAGCAGATCCGCCAGGTCGCCGGTACCCGCTTCCTGCAGGAAGCGAACGATGAGCAAGACGACGTCCGCCTCGACGGCGTCCAGTTGCGTCTCCCGGACCACGAAGTCCTTCCGGAGGACCGGCACGTCGACCGCCTCGCGAATCCGTTCGAGTGCGTCCGTCGATCCGCCGAAGTGCTCGGGTTCGGTCAGGACCGACAGCGCGGCCGCGCCGCCGTCGACCATCGCCGCCGCGAGCGCGACCGGGTCGTCGGTCCGCTCGCCGTCGGTCGTCGGACTCGTTGGCTTCACTTCCGCGATCAGGGGGACGCGCCCGTCGGCTTCGGCCCGCTCGAACGCCGCCGCGAGCGACCGCGCGTCCACGTCGACGCGCTCGCCGCCGCCCGAACGGTGCCGTGCAGCGTCGAGAATCGACTCGACTTCTGGGGCAATTTCACCACTGTCGTCCATTACTGTACGATAACGCACAGAGTTGTACATAAGGCTTGTGGAGTACGAGGCCGCAGTGAGCGAAGCGAACGAGGCCTCGGTATGACGAGCGGGGAGCGAAGCGACCCGCGAAGCTGGCGGGCGCAGTGAGCGAAGCGAACGAGGCCTCGGTATGACGAGCGGGGAGCGAAGCGACCCGCGAAGCTGGCGGGCGCAGTGAGCGAAGCGAACGAGGCCTCGGTATGACGAGCGGGGAGCGCCACGCGCCTTAAGCCGTCGGAGCGCCAACGTCGGGGTATGCCGGAAAAAGTCCTCTTCGAGACGGAACAGCACCAGTCACGTTCGGAAATCGCCGCCTACCTCCGGACGGTGGCGGACAAACTAGAGAGCGGCGAGTCGCTGACCCTGCAAGCGGGAGAGCAGTCGGTCACGCTCAACGTCCCAGCCACGCCGACTTTCGAGGTGAAGGCCGAACGCGAGGGACCGACGGGGAGTCCGGGCGAACTCTCCGTGGAGTTCGAACTGGAGTGGGACGAAGGCACGAGCGAGGAGGGCGGCGACGCCGGGTTGGAGATCACCTAGCCCTTCTTTACCTCACCGCCCCACTACCGGGTATGCAAGACGCGGGCATCTACGCGCGGCATTCGCCGTATCTCGACCGGTACGTACAGTTCGGGGTCGCGCAGGGCAAGGTCATCTCGGTGTCGTTCCCGGAGCACCCCGACGAGGGAGCCGTCGAGGAGCACCCGCTGCTGGATCGCATCGAGGCGTACCTGGAGGGGGAACCGACGGACTTCGACGACGTCGAGGTGGCACTGACGGTGCCGACCGACCAGCGGATCGTACTCGAGCGGTTGCGAACGGTTCCCTACGGCGAGAACGCGACCGTCGAGCAACTGGCGCGCATGACGCCGGCGTTCGATCCGGAGGACGACGACGACTGCCAGCAGGTGCGGACGGCGCTGGCGGAGAATCCGGTGCCGCTTCTCATCCCCGACCACCGCGTCCGCGACGGGCCGAGCGCGGCCCCGCCCGCCGTCGAG
>JBDGSB010000012.1:0-49855 GCA_042217765.1 Haloarculaceae archaeon
GGTTCTCGAATATCTTGTCGGTGTCGTCGTACTCGACGAGTTCGCCGCCGGTGAGAAACACGGCGGTCTGATCGGAGATGCGGGCAGCCTGTTGCATGTTGTGAGTCACGACGACGACGGTGTACTCGCGGGCGAGGTCCTCGATGAGGTCCTCGATTTTGGCGGTCGCGATGGGGTCGAGCGCGCTGGCCGGCTCGTCCATCAGGATGACCTCGGGGTCGGTCGCCAACGCGCGGGCGATGCAGAGCCGTTGCTGCTGGCCGCCCGACAGCCCGAGCGCGTTGTCGCCGAGACGGTCGCTCACCTCGTCCCAGAGCGCGGCCTGCCGGAGCGCCGTCTCGACCAGTTCGTCCTCCGTCTCGGAGTCGTCGCGGCCGAGCAGGCGCGCGAGCAGGCCGGTCTCGACGTCGCCGTGTTTGCGCGGCCCGTAGGAGACGTTCTTGCGGATGCTCTTGGGGAAGGGATTCGGGGCCTGAAAGACCATCCCGACGCGCTTGCGGAGTTCGACGAGGTTGGTGTTCTCGCCGTATATCTCCTGGCCGTCGAGTGTAACCGACCCCTCGACGGTAGCGGCCTTGATGCGGTCGTTCATGCGGTTGAGACACCGCAGGTACGTCGACTTGCCACAGCCCGACGGCCCGATGAGCGCCGTGACGCTGTTTTCGGGGATGTCCATCGAGACGCCCTTCAGGGCGTGTTCGTCGCCGTACCAGACGTCGAGGTCCGTGACGGACAGTTTCGGCGACCCCGCGAAACCGTAGTCGGTCCACTCCTCGCGGAGTCGTTCGTCCGTCTCGCCGGCGACCGTCGACGCCGTCTCCTGCTGGTCGATGCCCGGTTTCGAGTTCGAAATTGCGTCACTCATGGTCGAGTTTCCTCCTGAAGTAGGTGCGCGAGGCGATGCCCAGCGCGTAGAACGTCAAGACGACGACGAGCAGGACGAACGCGGTCGCCCACCCCTTCTCCGGCGACCCGCTCACGCCCGCCGCGATGATGGCCCATATCTGGGTCGGCAGCGCCGTCGTGTCCGCCAGCAGGGCGTCGTTGACGACGAACGGCGGGTGTGCAACGAACCGGAAGCCCGAGATGACGTGTGTCGCCTCCGTCGAGTTCAGTTTCGATCCGAGGACGAGGATCAGCGGCGCGGTCTCGCCGGCGATGCGGCCGACCCCGAGGATGACGCCCGTGATGACGCCCGGAAGCGCCGCTGGCAGGACGACGCTGCGAATCGTCTCCCACTGGGTAACGCCCAGTGCGGCGCTGGCGTCGCGGTACTCGTCGGGCACGGACTTCAGCGCCTCGCGACTCGTAATCAACACGAGCGGCAACAGCATGAAGCCCAGCACGAGCATCCCGGTCAACAGCGAGCGGTCGCCGCCGAGCCGCGGGATGAGAAAGGCCGCGCCGAACAGCCCGAACACGACGCTCGGCGTGCTCCAGAGGGCGTTGGTCGTGATTTCGACCACTTGCGTGAACGGCCCCTGTTCGGCGTACTCGGTGAGAAAGACCGCCGCGCCGACGCCGAGCGGAATGGCGAACAGCGACGCGCCGACGACGAGCCAGGCGGTGCCGACGATGGCGGGCAGGATACCGGAGATGTCGTCGCTCAGGGGGATGTACGGTCGGGTGACGAACGGCCACTCGACGAACGGGACGTGGCCGACGAACCCGAAGCCACGGAACGCGTAGGGCGCGCCCTTCGAGGCGACGAACGCCACGATGGCGAGCATCGCCGCCAGCATCGCGAAGGCGTTGAGGTAGACGACGACGTACGCGCCGAGTTCGCGACCGCGCGCCCCGAACCCGCCGCGTGCCTTCGCGGCCGCCCACGCGGTCAGGACGACGCAGAACGCCACCGACAGCGGGACCACGCCGGAGGCGGTGAAGCCACCCGAGAAGTTCCCGCTGGCGGGTGCCCACTGCCAACCGGCGTCGACGAGCCCCGAGACGAACGTCGAACCGACGAGCAGCGACACGAGCGCCGGCGGGAACGTCGAACCGACGTCCTCGCGGGGGCCGATCGTGAGCACGGCCATGCCGACGCCGGCCAGCAGCGACGTCCCGACCCAGGCGAGGCCGGAGCCGAACGCCGCCAGTCCGGCGACCGCTCCGACGACCAGTCCGACCACGCCCATGCCGACGCCGGCGAACAGGCCGGCCGTCGCGTCCGGATCGGTGTCGACCAGTTCCAGCCGGGAGGCGACGCCGACGGCCGCGACGGCGACGCCGACGACCAGCACCGCGAGGCCGAGCGTCGTCGGCAGCGTCAGGCCCGCGATGCGGGTGTCGAGCGACGGCGTCCCGACGAGCGACGCCAGCGCAAGCAGGCCGGTGGCGACGCTGAGGCCGATGGTCCCGTCGACGACCCGCTCGAAGACCGTCGATTCCGCATCGACGAGGTCGGTGGTGTAGGCGTCGCTCATGTCTCACCCTGGAGGCGGCGTCGCATCCGCCGTTCGATGATCTGGGAGGTGATGCTGAGAATCGCGACGATTCCGAACAGGAGGATGCCGGCGACGAACAGCACCTGGACCGTGCTCTCGGAGGCGGTCCCGTACTGCGTGGCGATGAGGCTCGTCAGGGTCGCGCTCGAATCGAAGAGGTCCCACAGCGGCTTCGGGAGGCCGACGCCGGCCGCCATGATCGCCGCGACGGCCATCGTCTCGCCGATGGCCCGACCGAGGCCCAGGATGACCGCCGCGGAGAGCCCCGACAGCGATGCGGGCAACGAGATGCTCTTCATCGTCTGCCACCGCGTCGCGCCCATCGCCAGCGAGCCGTCTTTCATGTCGTCGGGAACCGACGCGAGTGCGTCCTCGGCGACGGAGACGACCGTCGGGAGCGCCATGACGCCGACGACGATGCCGGCGATCAGGAAGCTCGCGCCGTCGTCGAGGAACGTCTCCTGTACGAATCCGTTGAGCGCCCGGAAGCCGATGTAGCCGTACACGATGGAGGGGATGCCCGCCAGAATCTCGACGCCGGGTTTGACGATTTCGCGCGCCCAGCCCGGAGCGATTTCGCTGATGAACAGCGCGCCCAGGACGCCGAGCGGACCGGCGATGAATCCCGAGATGACCGTGACGAGGACGGTGGCCCAGATCATCGGCACTAGCGAGTAGACGTTCGCGCTCGGGTTCCAGAAAGTTCCGTCGGCGTTGGGGAGAAACAGTCCGAGGCCGTGATCGAGAATCGCCGGGAGCGCGTTGCCGAACAGAAAGACCGTGATGAATCCGAACGTGATCAGCGTCGATACCGTCGCGACCAGCGTGAGCAGACGGGCCGTCGCCGCCTGCTGTGTCACCCAGCCGACGCCCGAGAGCAACAGGAACGCGGCGAACGGGAACACGAGCAGGCCCGGTGCGAACAGGAAGGACAGAACCGAGGCCGCCAGCGCGACCGACGCGCCGGCGACGACGACCGCCCCACGGCCGTCGAGGTCGTCGCCGAGGACCTGCAAGAGCGTTCCGGTGCGTGTACTGTCGAGCATCGAGTGTCGTTCCGTAGGTGTGTGTGAGTCGTTTTTGACTGTTTCTTTTTCTGCCGGTCGAGGCGACGTCCGCGGCCGTTTCGCGTGTGGTCGTCGCGGCCGTTTCGCGTGTGGTCGCCTAGACCGGATCCGGGAGCTTATCGAGTTGTGCCTGCTGGCGGTCCTTCGGGAGTTTGAAGTAGTCGTTCGGGCCGACGAATGTGTCCTGGCCGAAGTCGCTGAGGACCATCCGGAGGACGGCGGCCTCCTTCTTCGAGGTGCCGTCGACGGTGTAGGCGTGGAGGTCGCGCGACAGAGGGTACTCCTTGGCACCGAGGTTCTCTCCGAACTCGTAGGTCGTCCCCTTCCAGTTCAGCGCGATGGGGTCGACGCCGGTGGTGCCGACGAACGCCAGCGCGAGGTAGCTGATGGCGTTGTCGGCCTGCTTGATGGCCTGCGCGAGACGCTGGTTCTGCCCGAAGCGGTTGTCGACGACGGTGTCGGCCGTGGGGTCGTCGAAGACGTGTGAGACGAACGCCGTCCGGGTCCCCGAGCCCTTGACGCGGCCGAGCGTCTGGATCGGCTTGTCCGGACCGCCGAGTTCCTTCCAGTTGTCGATGCGGTCCTTGTAGATGTCCTTGAGTTCCTGGCCGGTAATCTCGGTGACGCCGGCCTCCTTGATCTCCGAGGAGACGACGATCGGCTGGCCGTCGACGCCGACGACGTGGTTGGTGAACCGGTCGCGTTTCGACTGGCTCCAGTCGGGTTTCTCCGAGCTAACGGGCGCGCTGGCGTCGCCGATGTCGATCTGACCGGCTTCGACCTTCTCGATGCCCGTCCCGGAGTGACTCAGGCCGACGGTGACCTTGTACGGCGGCGAGCCGTCCGATCCCGCCCCGAAGCCGTAGAGGCCGGCCCAGTAGTCCGCGAGGTTCTTCTCCGTATCGATGTCGTACTTACCGTGTGGCCAGTATTCGGTGTCGCTGGCCGGGCGGTTCGCGTTCCAGTACGCGGACGCGTCCTTCATGATCGGATAGACCGTCGATGAACCACCGGCTTCGAGCGGGCCGAGGTCCTGGCTTGCACTACTGTTCGCGTCACTCGCTGTGGTCGTCGCCGAGTCTTCCGCGGCATTACCCCCCGAACATCCCGCGAGTGCGGCCACGCCGGCGACCCCGGAACTAACTATGAACTTTCGCCTCGAAATGCCGTGTATCGACTCCGTTGACATCACCCGAGTGGAGCCGGAGTAATAATAAATACTCTACTATGACATCTATCCATAGATATGACATCTATATATATCTCGGTTTGCTACGAGAGCACATTGAACGAAATCTCGTCGACGGCGTTCGTCAGAATACTCGTCCACTACGGGCAGTTTCCCCCAATATTCGGGGTTTTCTCGACGGGAACGTTCGGACGGAGGGAGCTACGAAAACCGGGAGTAGTGAATTCCTATTCGAGGCGTAGAGACGGACGAACGCACGTGAATTCGGACGGATCGTCACGTTCTCATCGACGTATATAGATATCCGATGATTTATTGTCGTCCGGTGCCGACCGTTCGGACATGGAGACGCGCAAGGTCCAGGTCACGGGCGGGTCGACGTACACCGTCTCACTGCCGAAAGACTGGGCGACCGAGAACGACGTCGGCGCGGGCAGCGTCGTCGAGTTGCACTCCGAGAACGACCTCCTGTTTCTCCAGCCACACGCCGAGGACGGCCGACTAGAGGGCGACCTCGACGTGAGCGGGCTAGAAGGGGACGAACTCACGCGCGCGGTGATGACGATGTACGTCAGCGGCTTCGAGGTCATCACGCTCGAGACGGCGCGTCTGTCGGCCCAGCAGCGACGGACCATCCGCGAGGCGAGCCAGCGACTCGTCGGGCTCGAGGTCATCGAGGAGACCGGCGACCACGTCGTGTTGCGCGACTTGCTCGATTCGTCGGAGCTGTCGGTCCACAACGCCATCACCCGGATGCGCCTGGTGGCGCTGACGATGCTCGAAGACGCCGTGACGGCGCTGGTCGACAACGACGACGCGCTCGCCCAGGACGTCAAAGAGCGCGACGACGACGTCGACCGCCTGTGGTACATGGTCTCGCGCGTGTTCCGGACCGTGCTGCGCAACCCGGCGACGGCGACGGACATCGGGTTCGCGCGCGAGACGGTCTTCGACTACCACTCGGGTGCGCGCCAACTCGAGCGCATCGCCGACCACGCCAGCAAGATCGCCGACATCGCACTCGACGTCGATGACGTCGGCGCCGACGTCAGCGAGCGCCTCGTCGCGCTCCAGCAAGCGGCGGTCGAAGCCCCGGAAACGGCGATGGACGCGCTCTTAGAGGAGGACTCAGAAGAGGCCGTTCGACTCGCCACCGAGGCACGCGAGCAGGTCGAGGAGATCGACGACCGCATGCGCGCCGTCGACGACGCCATCCACGACCTGAACGACGCGCCACGCGCGCAGTCGTTCGGACTGGTCGTCGACTCGCTGTCCCGGACCGCCGACTACGGCGCGAACATCGCCGAGAGCGCCCTCCAGAAGGCCGCCCCGAAACCGCAGTAATCAGTTCCGCTCGTCGCTTCGCCCTTGCCCGTCAGCCTGGCGATCCGGCGCCCGGCGATCCGACGCTTACAGAAACCCGTTCGCTTCGAGTTCGTCGAGCAGATCCTCGACCAGCGATTCCACGTCGTCGTAGGGGAAGTTCCCGCCGCTGACCTTGGTGTTGAGTTCCATCGCGGTCATCGAGAAGTCACCCGACTCGAACGTCGTCGACGGGCCGTCCGGGAGCGCCGGAACGAGGTCCATCGCGCTCGAAACCGGGTAGTCCGCGCCCTCGAAGGCGTCGATCAACTGCTCGCGGAGATCGTCTCGGTCTGCCATGTCGTCGGGACAATCGATACCCGTCGACAAAAAACGTTCGAGGGTGGCAAACTTTGCTTGTGTTTATAGTTTATCGGAGACACCGCGTTCTCGACGTCTGCGAGGGCGCGGCCCCCTTCGCTACCCCTGTGAGGGCGCGGCCCTTTAGTCGGCGCGGGCCGGACTGTGGGACATGGACGAGAAGACGCCCCAGCGTCGGTTCCTCCGTCGCGCAACGGCCCGGCGTCGGTTCCTCCGTCGCGCAACGGCCGTCGGCGTCGCCGCGGTGGCTGGCTGTCGAAGCCCCGGTGCAAGCGGCGTCGTGACCGAGCACACGGACGGCGACCCGACGACGACGGTCGACGGGACCGCGGGATCCACGACAACTGCCCTCCCCGACGCCGTCGGTGCCGAACGCGTCGCCGACGGGTTCGCCTCGCCGGTCGGTCTAGAGATTCCAGATTCGAACCGGCGGTTCGTCGTCGACCAGGACGGCCGAATCCACCTGCACACGGACGCCGGACGCGCCGAGGAGCCCTACCTGGACGTCCGCGACCGGATGATCGACGTCGGCGGGTACGACGAGCGTGGCCTGCTGGGACTGGCGTTTCACCCCGAGTTCTCGGACAACGGCCGACTGTTCGTCCGGTACAGCGCCCCACCGATGGCGGGGACACCGGCCGGCTACGACCACACGTTCGTGCTCTCGGAGTTTCGCGCGGACCCGAACGCCCGGACCGTCGATCCGGACACCGAGCGAATCCTGCTGACGATACCCGAACCGCAGTCGAACCACAACGCCGGGTCGCTGGCGTTCGGGCCGGACGGCTACCTCTACGTCGGCGTCGGCGACGGTGGCGGCGGCGGCGACCGGGGAACTGGCCACGTCGAGGACTGGTACGACCGCAATCGCGGCGGCAACGGCCAGGACGTCACGCAAAACCTCCTGGGAAGCGTCCTCCGCATCGACGTCGACGACGCCGACCCCGGCGAGGCGTACGCCGTCCCCGAGGACAACCCGCTGGTCGGCCGGGCGGGGCTGCCCGAACACTACGCGTGGGGCTTTCGCAACCCCTGGCGGTTCTCGTTCGGGCCGGACGGCCGGCTGTTCGTCGCCGACGTCGGCCAGAGCGCCTACGAGGAGGTCGACGTCGTCGAGAAGGGCGGCAACTACGGCTGGAACGTCCGCGAGGCGACCCACTGCTACGACGCGCCCGACTGCCCGAGCGAGACGCCCGACGGCGAGCCGTTGCTCCCCCCGGTCGTCGAGTACCCTCACGGCGGCGACGACCCCAGCAGCATCGCCGTCATCGGCGGCTACCTCTACGACGGCGACGCCCTCCCGGGACTTCGGGACCGCTACGTGTTCGCGGACTGGCGGGCCGACGGGCGGCTGTTCGTGGCGACGCCGCGGGCCGAGGGCCGCTGGCCCGTCTCGACGGTTCCCGTCGACGCCGACGGGTTCGGCCGATACGTCCTCTCGTTCGGCCGCGACCCCGCCGGCGAACTGTACGTCTGCACGAGCCAGCAGGGCGGCGTCGGCGGCTCCTCGGGAGCGGTGTTCCGGCTCCGTGCAGCCTCTTGATCGGAGCGGGTGTGATACGGATTGATTTCACTTCCGCTCCGGTGGCGAACTCCTTTTAGGGCGTCCCCGAATACGTACCCCAAGAATGACCTCGTATCAGTCGCGACTCGGGGAGGGCGACGGCATCGCCCAGGAACTGGCCGAGAGCCAGCGATCCATCTCCATCGCCGAGTTCTTCGAGAAGAACAAGCACATGCTCGGGTTCGACAGCGACGCCCGAGCACTCGTGACCGCGGTCAAAGAGGCAGTCGACAATTCGTTGACGTGGGGCACGCCGTTCGTGTACCGACGCGACGGCGAGACGAAACACGGGGCAATCGGCGACGTCGTCGACACGCTCATCGAACGAAACCGAGACGACGTGGTCGTAAAACGAGACGGCGACCTCGAAAAGCTTCGCGTAGACGACGTACAGGCGCTGGCGTTCGACGACGACTATCGGGTCGACTTCCAGCGAGTCAGTAGCATCTTCAGACACCGCGTCAACAGCGACGTGTACAAACTGACCGTCGAAGGGAACCGCGAAGTGGAACTTACCGACTACCACAGCGTGTTCGTGCTCCGGGACGGAGACGTCGTCTCGGTAGAAACGAGCACTATTACCGAGGACGATTACGTCGTGCTTCCCGACACCGAGTGGGGGACGGAAACCGTCGAATCCATCGACGTCGTCGCCGAACTGTCCGAGCTATCCCGGGAGCAAACCGAGGCCATCGATCTCTACGGCGTCGAGCACGTCATCGAACGGCACTACGACGCGATTCGTGAGCAGGTCGACGCACAGCATCGCATGCGTGATTTCCGAACGTGCGACAGACTGCCGTTCGACATCGTACGGGACCTCGATCTCGATCGGGAGGCCTACCGGAACTGCGAAATCGGATACCGGCACGGCCGCCACACGATTCCGGCCGTGTTGCCGGTCGACGACGACCTGGCCGAACTGCTCGGAATGTATACGGCCGACGGCTGCATCGGGGGAGACGAACACGAGACGGTCTCGCTCTCGCTGGGGACGCACGAACGTGCCCTGATCGAACGCACGGAGCACCTGATCGAATCCGTCTTCGACGTTCCGCCCTCGACCGCCCCGGCACGCGAGTCGGCGACCACCGTCACGATCCCATCGAAGGCAGTCGGACTGCTCTTCGAACACGTGCTGAACGTCGGTGACGGCGCGTCGAGCAACCGCATCCCTCGATACGTGTTCGACGTTTCGCGAGACCGTCGCGAACGTTTCGTCATGGGCTACGTGGCGGGCGATTGCTACCCGACGGACGCTATCGTTCCCGTTCTTCGAGACGGGGACGGTATCGAAGCGCTCGACGCCGAGCGGATCGCACTCGCAACGACGTCCGACCGGGTGTCCTCCGGAATCCGGTATCTGCTCTCGTCGATCGGATTCGACGCGAGCCTCGCGTACGACCACGACGGCCGTCGAACGCGCGTCGATACCGACCACGCGCTCGCGTTGACGGATGGCGGGTCACCGAGGGTCACGGGCGACGGCCGTGACATCGCCGGCAGTGATTTGATCGCGCTGCCGGTGACGGACGTCGAACGCATCGACTACGAACGAGAGTGGGTGTACGACGTATCCGTCCCGGGGGACGAAAACTTCATGGCCGGAACCGCACCGCTGGCGTGTCACAACTCCCTCGACGCGACCGAGGAGGCCAAGATCAAGCCCGGCCCCGACATCTACGTCGGCATCGAGGAAGTCGGCGACTACTACCGGCTGGTCGTCGAGGACAACGGCCCCGGCATCACGAAGTCACAGATCCCCAAAATTTTCGGAAAACTGCTGTACGGGAGCCGCTTTCACAAACGAGAGCAGTCGCTTACCCCCGACCAGCGGGTGTTCGTTCGTCGAGACGGGGACGTCGAATGTCTCCCGATCGGCGTGCTGTGTGACGCGTATCTTCCGGCCGACGGCGAGGCGACGCGGCCAATTCCGGACGACGTCGAAGCGCCGTCGTTCGACCGCGAGACGCACGAGGTGTCCTGGGAGCCGGTTACCCACGCCATTCGCCACGAGTGCGACGAAGCCACCTACGAGATCACGACCGAGAAAGGACGGACCGTCACGGTAACGGGCAACCACAGCCTGTTCACTCTCACGAAAGACGGGGAGACCAAAGAGGTGCACGCCGGGGAGCTGGCGGTCGGCGATACGGTTCTCGCTCCACGGAACCTCCCCGCGTTCGAGGAGACCCAGGAGCGTGTCAACCTCCTCGAACACATCAGCCCAGCCCAGTTGCGTGAGCGCCGCGTGTACGTCTACGGGTTCGACTCCTCGACGCTCGAACGGCTGCAACAGGGCCGCAAGATACGGAAGAAACCATCGCCGGACAGCAACCGAAAACGGACGTACTACCGGTACGACGGGGTAGATATTCTCAAGGACAGTCTCGAAACGAACTATCTCGAACGGGGATACCTCCCCGCAGAGACGGTCCTCGAACTGGGATGGGAAGCGGAGGCCACGGACTGTGAACTCGTGACCGACCAGGTCGGCGGCGAGGAGACGAGAGTGCCCGTCTCGATTCCGCTTGAGGAGTCGTTCATGCGACTGCTCGGCTACTACGCCGCCGAAGGGCACGTCGGCGAGCGCCAGGTCGGGTTCACGTTCGGCGCTCACGAACGCGAGTTGATCGAAGCGACCGAACGGGCCGTCGCCCGCGTCGGTGGCGGGACGACGACCGTGGACCGCGAGTGCAATTCGACCCGAGTGAAAGCGTTCGGATCTCCGCTCTCGCTGTTCCTGGAGAACGTCTGTGGCGACGGCGCGGAGAACAAGCGAATCCCTGGCTTCGTTTTCCGGGCGCCGGCCGATCAGCAACGACAGTTCATCGCCGCGCTGTACCAGGGCGACGGCTCGGAAAGCCATCCGAGCAACGAACTGTCACACACGACGGTGAGCGAAGACCTCGCTCGGCAACTCTCTCTGCTGTGGAACGTACAGGGTGTGATGGCAAGTACCGAGGTCGCGGACGGTAGCTCCGGGTACGCTGACGAACCTGAAACCCAGTATCGGACGAAAGTGTACGGTGAGGACGTGAATCTTGCCGGTGTATTCAGCGAGCGCGGACCCACTGGCGAGCAAGGGTACAAGCGCGTCCCTACGGCACTCCTCTCGGACCTTCGGGTCGGGAACGTGGCCAGAGAGACGGTCCCGGACTCGATTCCGGGGCTGTTGCTGGCGGTCGGCATCGGGTCGAATCTGGAACACGCCGAAGTGTACCAGTCACTCATCGAAGACGCGCTGGCTGGCGAGTGCGTGCAACGACCACGGTACGTTCACAACCTCCGGGAGATGGGACTCCTCGACGAGGACCACCAGCCGACGGCGGCGCTCGAAGACCTCTGGGACACCATCCACAGTCTGCAGGGAATTACCGACACGGACGTGTGCCTGCTTCCGGTGAAAACGGTCGAAGAGGTCGAGCCACCGGAGTACGTGTACGACCTTTCCGTTCCCGGAACGACGGGATACGACGAAAACTTCGTCGTCGCGAACGAAGGGGCGCTGTCGGTGAAGAACAGCCGCGGCCAGCAAGGCATCGGAATCTCTGCGGCGGTGCTTTATTCCCAGCTCACTAGCGGCAAGCCCGCGAAGATCATCAGCCGGCCGAAGGGGGGAGACGAGGCCCACTACTACGAACTCATCGTCGACACCGACGAGAACGAACCCGAAATCTCCGTCGACGAGACGCGGTCGTGGGACCGCAATCACGGAACCCGCATCGAGCTAGAGATGGAGGCGAACCTGCGGGCGCGCACCACGCTCCACGAGTACGTCCGGTCGACGGCGGTCGTCAACCCTCACGCCCGGGTCACGTTCGACGAGCCGAAACTCGACGAACCGCTGGTGTTCGATCGGGCCGACAGCGCGGAACTGCCCGCCGAGACCGAGGAGATCCGCCCCCATCCCCACGGCGTCGAACTGGGCACGCTCATCAAGATGTTAGAGGCGACCGACTCCTACAGCGTCTCGGGCTTTTTGCAGTCGGAGTTCACCCGGGTCGGCCAGAAGACGGCCGACACCGTCATCGACAACTTCCGCGACCGGCACTTCGGCCGCGAGATGGCCTGGAGCCCGCCGAAATCCCACGAGGACGTCCACCTGGCGCGGGCCGTTCAGGGGGCCGTCTCGAACAAGGGCAAGGAAGCGACCGCGGACTTCGCCGACGGCGTGGCCGACGCGCTGGACGGAATGGATCGGGTGACCCACGATGACGTGGTCGCGGCCGTCGACGCCGAGGCCGACCGCGTCGAGGACGCCTACGAGAAGACCTTCGGGTCGACCGTCAGAGAGAGCGCCGTGGCGGCCGCCTGGGACGCGGTGACCGGCGAGACGACGCCGGATCTGTACGCGCTGGTCGACGAGGCGACGACGACCCGGAAGGACGACGCCGCGATTCAGGGACTCGCAGACCGCCTCGCCGCGAAGTTCGACAACCGGGTCGAGGACCCGCGCCACCGCGTGACGCGCGATGACCTGGCGGCCTACGTCGACAAATCCGCCGACGACACCGAGGAGTACGACGGCGAGACCTTCGGCGAGACGGCCCGCGAGAAGGTCGTCGACACCGTCTGGGAGGTCATGGAGACGGTCCCGGACGAGCCGCCGAACGTCTCGACCATCGCGGGGACCCGCGACGTGGCCAGCGACCTGCTGGCCGCCATGCGCGAGACGGACATCATCTCGCCGCCGACGGACTGTCTCGCGCCGATCACCGCCGACCTGGTCGAGGAGGGGCTCCGCAAGGAGTTCGACGCCGACTTCTACGCGGCGGCGACCCGCGACGCCGCCGTCCACGGCGGCGACCCCTTCGTCGTCGAGGCGGGCATCGCCTACGGGGGTGACATCGACAGCGAGGGCAGCGTCGAGGTGATGCGCTTTGCCAACCGCGTCCCGCTGGTCTACCAGCGCGGGGCGTGTGCGACGACCGACGTCGTGAAGTCCATCAACTGGCGCAACTACGGCCTCGACCAGCCCGGCGGCAGCGGCATCCCCAACGGCCCCGCCGTCGTGATGGTCCACGTCGCCTCGACGAACGTGCCGTTCACTAGCGAGAGCAAAGACGCCGTCGCCAACATCCCGGAACTGGAAAGCGAGATCGAACTCGCGGTACGGGAGGCCGCCCGCGAGTTGAAGTCCTTCCTCAGCAAGCGCCGGTCGATGCAGAAACGCCGCAAGAAGCAGAACAAACTGGCGACCATCCTGCCGGAGATGGCCGAGAAGCTCGAAGAGGTGACCGGCCGCGGAGAGCTGAACATCGACGACTCGTTGGCGCGCATCATGAACAACGTCCTCGTCGAGCGCGAGCGCGAGGACGGCACGGTCCGGCTGGTCGTCGAGAACAACGCCGACGCGAACGCCGACCTGGACGTGACCGACATCGTCAGCGCCGAACCCGACGGCGTCGAGGCGCGACTGGCCAACGGGAGCGACGGTGACGTCGCCGATCCCACCACCGTCGAGATGGACGGCGAGTGGTTCCTGAAGTGGTCGCCGACGGTCGGGCCCGGCGAGGAGGCGATCCTCGAATACCGCGTCGCCGACGACGCGACCTGCACGGTCTCGGTCGACGGCGTCGAAGACGAGAAACTCACGGTCAACACCTGAACGAACGATTCACCACGAGGACAACGACAACGACAATGAGCGCAGACACAGACACCGAGGCACGCGAGCAACTCATCGACCTCGCAGCGGAGTTTTACGACCAGTTCGCCGGCGGCGACATCCCCCGGATGACGCTGCCGACCCGGACGAAGAGCAACATCGAGTACGACGACGAGAAGGGCGTGTGGGTCTACGGCGACCGCACCTCGACGCGGTCGGCCAACTCCGTCCGTGGGGCGCGAAAACTCCTGAAGGCCATCTACACCATCGAGTTCCTGGCCCAGCAACTCGACGAGGACCGCTCGTCGACGCTGCGTGAACTCTATTACCTCAGTGAGTCCTGGGACCACGAGGACGCCCAGTTCACGGGCCAGGACGAATCGAACGATCTCGTCGAGGACCTGGAAATCGTCAGCGGCGTCACCCGCGAGGACTTTCACATGCGGCCCGAGGAGTCGGGTGCCACCCTGATGGGCCCGCTCGAATTGCGCGAGCAGACCCGCCGCGGCGAGCGCGAGATTCACTGTCAGAAAGACGTCGGCGAGGGCGGCTACCAGATCCCGAACAACCCCGACACCATCGACTTCCTCGACAACGACGCCGCGTTCGTCCTCTGTGTCGAGACCGGCGGCATGCGCGACCGACTCGTCGAGAACGGCTTCGACGAGGACCACGACGCCCTCATCGTCCACCTCAAGGGGCAACCGGCGCGGGCGACCCGTCGCATCACCAAGCGCCTGCACGACGAACTCGACCTGCCCGTGGTGGTCTTCACCGACGGCGACCCCTGGTCGTACCGCATCTACGGCTCGGTCGCGTACGGTTCGATCAAGAGCGCCCACCTCTCGGAGTACCTCGCGACGCCGGCGGCTGACTTCGTCGGCATCCGCCCCGAGGACATCGTGGAGTACGACCTGCCGACCGATCCGCTGTCCGATTCCGACAGCAACGCCTTACAGAGCGAACTCGAAGACCCCCGGTTCCAGACGGACTTCTGGGAAGAACAAATCGAGTTACAACTCGACATCGAGAAGAAGGCCGAACAGCAGGCGCTGGCCTCCCGTGGGCTCGACTTCGTGACCGACACGTACCTGCCCGAACGGCTGGGCGAGATGGGCGTGCTGTAAGCGTTACTGGATCGTCGTGTGCTGGGACTCCTCGTTGAGCGCGAGGTTGGTGGCGATTTCGGCGTTCCGAACGGCGTACTCGGCCGTCTGCTGGAGGCTGACCAGGACCTCGCGAATCTCGAGGAGGTCGGCGTTGGCCATCTCGTCGAGGTCGTCGAGGATCTCCTGTTCGCGGTTGCCGATCTCGTCGAACTCCGTGCGGACCTCGATCGCGGCGTCGTAGTCGCGCTCGACGGCGGCTTCGACGGCCAGTTCGGTGATCTCGTTGACCCGATCGGTGAAGTCCCGGATGCGACGCATCGTCGTCGGGTCGACGCTCAGCGCGTGGTCGTCGGCTTCGAGGGCGATTTCGGCGATGTCCTCGGCGTTGTCCGCGGTGAGTTCGAGGTTCTTCGCGATTGAGCGATACCCCACCAGCGGGAAGCCCTCGTCGAGACCGACCGCGCGCGCGAGGTTGGGGTTCTGGAAGGCCATGAAGATGAGCCGCAATAGTAACACGAATATCTTGTTGGCCTGTCGCTCGCGATTGAGCGCGCGGCGGGCGAGGTTGGGGTTGCCGTGGGCCAGTGCCTTGATCGCCTCGTTTCGCATCGTCGAGCCGGTCGATTCGAGCCGTTCGAGGAGGTTGTCGAGCGTGAAGTCCTCGGGATCGACCGAACACCGGATCGCGATGCGCTCGGGCCGCTCCTCGATGACGCCCAGGCCCATCAACTGCGTCTCGGCGTTGTAGACGGCGTTGATGTGTGCGCTGTCGAGCGTCTGGTCCTCGCCAGCGTCGACGTGGATGATTCGCCGTCCGAGCACGTACTGTGCCACGATGGCCCGCTCGACGGCGTCGGCGTCCAGATTCTCGGTGTGGATGATAGCTTCCGATTCCTCGGTCTGGACCGACTCCGGCATGACCGTCAACATTCCCTTGCCGCCGATGCGAAGCGACACCTCGTCGCCCTTCTCGACCCCGTTGGCCTGCGCCCACTCCGCCGGCAGCGTCATCGCCAGCGTCGACGGACCGAGGCGTTGCACCTTTCGGGTTTCCATGTAGCCCTTCGTTATCCGTCGTAACCCTTAGTCTTATGCATACGTCACTAATGGACCTAAAATATCGGTTCTTGCGGGCGATTCGGCGAAGCCAGCCAATCGAGGCCGACAGGGAGTGAACGAACCGTCCGCCGTGTCCTAGACGACCTTCATCATCCGCGTCTCGTAGCGGCCGGTCCGGACGCGGGTCCACCCGCGCAGGTCCTCGTCGACCGCTTCGTCACCCGTGTCGACCCGTAGCGTGCCCAAGTCGTCGAGTTTTCGCCGCGAGGCGACGATCACGACCTCGCACTGGCGGACGACGGCGGGCGAAATCTGCTGGTTGCCGCGGCCGAAGACGAACCCCTGGCCGCCGATGGGCGAGACGACGACCACGTTGTCCTCGCCCAGGGCGTCGAGGATGTCGCTTTCGGCACCGTCGCGGACGAGTATCTCCCCGTCGCGCCAGACGTCGACGCCCAGCGGTGACCCGTCGAAGCCCAGCGCCGCCTTGATCGCGCCCACGGTACTGCCGGGTCCGAGGACGTAGGTCGCACCCTCGCGGACGTCTTCGGCGAACCCCTCAGCGAGCGTCTCGACGGTGCCGCCCGCGAGTTGCTTGCTCCCCTGGCGCTCGTCGGCGACGGGGACGCGCGCGACCGCCCGGAGTTCGGTGTGGACCTCCCCCTCTCGGTAGTCGTCCTCGTCGATGTCGTTAACCTCGGCGTCCTCGACCGTCGAGAAGGTCGCGGCGATGCGACCCGCGGCGGTCGGCGAGACGCCGAACACCGACGAGTAGACCTTCACGCCAGCGGGGACGCCGAGCATGGGAACGTCGCCGTTGCACGCTTGCAGGGTCTCGGCGACGTCGACCGCCGTCCCGTCACCGCCGACGAACAGGACCAGGTCGACGCCGCGGTCGACGAACGCCCGGACCGCCGCGCGGGTGTCGGCCGCGGTCGTCTCCCCGCCGTCGGGTTCGCCGACCACCTCGACGTCGAGACCGGCGGCGCGGGCCTCGCGTTCGCCCATGTCGCCGCCGTAGGTCAGCACCACGACGTCGGCGTCCTGGCCGACCAGCGCCGCTATTGCTTCCCGAGCACGTTCGGGTGCGCGCTGTTCTGCCCCCCGCTGTCGGGCCTCCGCGACTTTGCCGTCCGTTCCTTTGAGGCCGACACGACCGCCCATGCCCGCGATGGGATTGACGACGAATCCGATGCGACGCATTGGCGGAGATTACGACGGCGAGGAGAAAAACCAACCGGCGGCATTTATGGGACGGCCGGTCGCAGTGACGGACATGCTCGCACTTCAGACGGCCGTCCGGCCGGGCCTGATCAACCTCGCCGGTGCGATACTCGGAGTCGGCGGCATCGCGCTAGTGTTCGCGTGGCTCCGCGCGCTGTACCGGTGACGGTGACGATTCGACGAACCGATGACGAGAATCGGGACCGTAGCCCACGTACGATCGAATTGTGTCAGGGCTCCTCGACGCGCGCCCGCAACCACTCGGCGGCGTCGCGGACCTCGCGTTCGTCGGTCCCCTGGATTTTGATCCGGACGGTTTCGCCGGGATAGCTCCCGACGACGACGTCGAATCGCTCCCGCAGGTCGCGTAGTCGGTCGATGAGGTGGCTCTCGGGTTCGCCCGTCTCGACGCGTTCGACGTAGCGGGCCTGTCCCTCGAAGCGATCGGCGATGGTCTCGAACATCGCCTTCATCTCGTCGGGCACGCCCGGGAGGACGTAGACGTCGCCGACGATACAGCCGGGAGCGACGCCCTCGGGATTTTTCAGCATCGTCGCACCCGCTGGCATGTAGGCGGTCCGGTCGGCCAGTTTCTCGCGCTTGTAGCCCCGTTCGTCGTCGAGCCACTCATAGACTTCCTCGTGTTCGACCAACTCGCGCCCGAAGGCCGCGGCGATGGCGTCCATCGTGACGTCGTCGTGGGTCGGCCCGAGTCCGCCGGTCACGACCACCGCGTCGTACTCGGCGTGGTACTCGTTGACGACGCGTGCGATGTCGGCCTCGCGGTCGGGGACGACCACCATTCGCTCGACGTCGACGCCTCGCTCGCTGAGCCGGCGGCCGAGCCAGGCGGCGTTCGTGTTGACGGTATCGCCCGCCAGGAGTTCGTCGCCGACGGTGACCAGCGCGACGCGCATACCACTCCGTTGGGAACCGACCGTGAAAAGTCCGCCGTCACCGCATCCCCGGCGGCGGCCCGTCGTCGAACTCGTCTCCCCCCGTGTCGACGTCGGGACCGACCGTCTCGCGTTTGCGTTCCAGACGGCGAATCTGCCGGAGGTAATACAGCGCGCCGGCGGTGCCGACGACGACTAACAGTCCCAGCAGACCGCCGAAGAGGTAGATGTCGCGTTCGAGGTAGTACCGGACGAGGATGGGGCCGCGCTCGACGTCCTTCCAGGAGACGGTCATGCGCTCGTTCACGACGGCGGTCGAGTCGGGATTCGGGGTGACCTGCGAGAGCAACGGGATGCCGACCCGCGCGCCCGGCGGGAGCGTCACCTCGTGGGACCCCTCGACGAACAGCGGCATCGAGAACCGCTTGCCGTTGCGCGAGGCCGTGTACGCCACCTTGCCCTCCGAAGCCGGTAGCGTGATGTTCGTCCGCTTGCGGGTGTTGTGAACCTCTAGTTCCGACCCGTTGAGGACGGTTCCGTTCGGGTAGCGGAATCGCAGGCCCTTCAACGACACCGGGTTCTCGGTGCCGATGTCCGACCGCTGGTAGACTTCGAGATACGTGCGGTTGTGCACCGTGACGATGGTCGTATACGACGACCGCGAGACGTCGACGCTGGTGGTCGCGTTGGTGTTCCAGTCGTAATTGGCTGGCGCGTTCAGTTGCTCGGCGGAGGGCTGGGAGGGGCCGAGCACGGAACTGCACCCGGCGAGTGCCACCAGCAGCGCGAGCAGACCGAGCGCGTAGAGCCGGCGGCGCGTCATGGGACGACGGCGAGCAATTCAGACGGGAGGTACTCACCGATGCTGGCGAGCAGTCCCGGCGGGTCAGTCTCGTCGGTACAGACGATGCTCTGTTCGAGTAGGCCGAGGCGTTCGACCGTCACGATGTCGCGGGCGTGGCCGGCCCGGTTCACCGTTGCACGCACCTGTGCCCGGGTCGCGCTGTTGACGTTGACGCGACCGGACCCGCGCGTCCACTCGTAGAGCCTGTCGCGTTCGGCGTCGGCCAGTCGCGGCGGATCGTCGTTGACGAACCGCAGCGGGAGGTGCTGGACGAGGCCGAACCGTTTGCGTATCTGCGACGGCGTCCCCTGTCCGAGGCCGAGTCCGTCCGTGGGTATCCGTACCGACTGGCCGTGACCGACGTCGAGGACGAACCCGTCGTCGTCCCACGACGACAGCGTCCCGCGATAGGTCTCGCCGACCGACAGCGTCGGCGGGAGCGTTCCCCAGACGTCCGCAAGATGGTTCCGTGCCGCGGTCGCGTCTGGACCTTCGACGGTGACGACGACGAAATCGTCGTCGCGGACGCCGACCTCGAAGGAAACGTCGAGGCCGCCGACCTCGTTGTCGATCTGAGCGGTGAGCGAGTCTAGCGCGCGCTCGCGAGCGTCCCCGCTCACGTAACACTTCGTTGCGAGTACGACCATCAGGTCTCCACGTCGACGTTGAGTTCGTTTTTGAGCGCGTCGATCCGGTCGTCCATCGCCTCCACGAGTCGGGCGTTGCCCATCGACTCTAGTTGCGATCCACACTCCGGACACTCGAAGCCGAAGTCCATCGCCTCGCCGAACTCGAAACGGATGCCACAGACGTCACAGAGGTAGAACTCGTGGGTCCGCTCGTACTCGCGTCGGTCTTCGAGCGCCGCTAGCAGTCGGTACATCTCCTCTTCGAGCTGTTCGGGGATCTGGTCGTACTCGAACGTCCAGAGGTACGTCAGCCAACCCGAGTCTTCGTCTCGCAGCCGCCGATAGCTCGCCAGGTCGTTCTCGTAGAGGATGAACAGCGCCCGGCGCACGTCGTTCAACTCTAGACCGAGTTCCTCCGCGAGTTCCTCGTCGGTCACTTCCCCGTCCGGCGGCGCGGCGGCCACCGGCATCCCTTTCGGACCGACGAGTTCGTGGAGGTACTTCTGTATCACCGGATCCTCCAGAAGCTCCTCAAAAGCCATTGTGTTCGTTTAGGTATCGTCCAGTGGTTAAGTCTTTAGCTTTGCCGTCGCCGATCGGCGGTAGAGACCGTCCATCATGGTACCGTCGTGCGTACCGTTCCGAAGAGTTGACTACGGGGGGCGTACAAGCGCCGGGTATGAGTGACGCCAACGCGGACGTCTCGCGTCGCGGATTCCTGCGTACGGCGGCCGGAACGACGGCACTTGCAGCGGCGGGCACGGCTACGGCCCAGTCGGGCGGGACGCCGGACTTCGGTGGCTGGCTCGACGACGTCGGCAACTACAGCGGGTCGGTCGTCGACAAGACCGGCTCGAGCGAGGTGACGATATCGGTCGGCGCGGAGGGCAACGGCGGCAACTTCGCGTTCGACCCGCCGGCGGTCCACGTCGACACGGGCACGAAAGTCTCCTGGGAGTGGACGGGCAAGGGCGGCGCGCACAACGTCGTCGACGACGGCGGCTCCTTCGAGAGCGGCTCACCCACCGCCGAATCGGGCGTCCACCTCGAACACACCTTCGACAGCGGCGGCATCTACAACTACTACTGCCAGCCCCACAAGTCCCTGGGCATGAAAGGGTCAATCGTCGTCGGTTCGGACTACCCCACCCAGGGTGGCGGCGGTGGTGGCGGTGGCGGTGGTGGCGGTGCCAGTCACGCACTCCCCAGCAGCGCGAAATCGCTCGGCATCGCGGCCACCTTCGCGATGATCGCCACGCTCGGCCTGTCGTATTTCTTCATCAAGTACGGGGGCGACTACGGCGACTACTCCGAATCCTGAGACCAAGCAAAAAGTACTCAAAACCCCGCGTCCAGAGTATCGAACGACCTCGGTGTTACCCCCACCACCATCCCACCACCTGCCGAGGTCACGGCCGGTCGTCGGACGGCGTCCTTCCGGTCGGTACCTGGTATGCCTTCCTCCACAACCGGCCACGACCGGCCGATTTTCCGGCAGAGAGACCCCCGACCCGATGACCGCCCAGACCGTCTCACAGCGTGTCCGGTCCGTTCTCGACGTGCAACGTCACGGGTCGACGCTGCCCCTCCAGGTCGGCCACGATGCGCTCGACGACCGTCTCGGCCTCCTCGGCGACCAGCGGCCGCACCTTCTCGACGACCCACGACAGCGAGACCAGCGCGGGCAAATCGACCATTCCGGGGTGTGCCGAGTCGGGATCGAACCGGATGTAGAGTCGGACGCGAGACGCCGTCTCCCGGTCGGGCGGCGCTCGGTCGGGCGCTGGTTCTACCTCCCAGTATCCTCGCGCGTCGAAGTCGCTCGTCAGTCGCCACTCGATGCGTTCGGTCGGTTCGACGGCCGTCACCGTCGCGCGTGCGGTATAGGACAGTTTCCACCAGCCGACGGTGATGCGGTACTCGGTGCCCGGCCCGCCCGTCCCGACCTGCCGGACGTCCTTCAGATACGACGAGTAGTTCGCGTAGCCGGGAAAGTCCAGCAGGAACTCGTAGATTTCCTCGGTCGGCAGGTACACGAGCGTACTGACGGCGAGTTCGTCCACGGACGAAGTTAGGACGGGAGTTACAAGTACGCGACGCCGAGGCGTGCCACGTCGAGGCGACGAGCGGACGTGGACTGTCGAGGCGACGAGCGGACGTGGACTGTCGAGGCGACACTACGTTGCGTGATAGCGCGCCCCATCCCGACAGGTCTATGTGCGAGAGCGGAGATTTGGCACTCGCAATGAGCGATTCCGACGAGACTGGCGAGTTCGAAGGATACGGGGGCCGACACGTTCCCGAACCGTTGCGGGAACCGCTGGCCCAACTCGCGGCCGCGTTCGATGACGTCGTCGACAGCGACGCCTTCCACGAGGAGTTCGAGTCGATTCTCCGCGACTACGCCGGCCGACCGACGCCGCTGTACCACGCCGAGAACCTCTCGGACGAATACGGTGCCGACGTGTTCCTCAAGCGCGAGGACCTGCTCCACGGCGGCGCGCACAAGATCAACAACGCCGTCGGGCAGGCGCTGCTCGCATCGAAAGCGGGCAAAGACCGGCTCATCGCCGAGACGGGGGCCGGGCAACACGGCACCGCGACCGCCATGGTCGGCGCGCTGTTCGACATGGACACCGAGATCTACATGGGGAAAAAGGACGTCGAGCGCCAGAAGATGAACGTCTTCCGGATGCGCCTGATGGGGGCGGAGGTGAACGAGGTCACCCGCGGCGGTGCCGGACTGTCGGACGCCGTCGACGCCGCCCTAGAGGACTTCGCCCAGAACATCGACGATACCCACTATCTCGTGGGCTCGGTCGTCGGCCCCGACCCGTTCCCACGGATGGTCCGAGAGTTCCAGTCGGTCATCGGCCAGGAGGCCCGCGAGCAGTTCCGCGAACGCACGGGAGAGTTGCCCGACGCGGCGGTCGCCTGCGTCGGCGGCGGGTCCAACGCGATGGGGCTGTTCCACGCCTTCCGCGACGACGACGTCGCCTTCTACGGCGGCGAGGGTGGCGGCGAGGGAACGGACAGCACCCGCCACGCCGCGCCGCTGGCCGCCGGCCACGAGGGCGTCCTCCACGGGATGCGGACGCGCGTCATCGACGACGACGTCGAGGTACACTCCGTCTCGGCCGGCCTCGATTACCCCGGCGTCGGCCCGGAACACGCGATGTTCCAGGCCGTCGGTCGCTGCGAGTACCGCGGCATCACCGACGACGAGGCGCTATCGGCGTTTCGCACCCTCAGCGAGACGGAGGGCATCATCCCCGCCCTCGAGAGCAGCCACGCCATCGCGCTGGCGAAGCAACTGGCCGAGGAAGGCGACCACGACACCATCCTGGTCAACCTCAGCGGCCGCGGCGACAAGGACATGCAACAGGCCGCCGAGCACTTCGACCTCGGGTAGGCGATTCGCCGACCCGCCACGCGGCGACGCCGAGGTTTTACTTTCCCGCCGTCGTAGCCGCCGCTAATGCTAGAGGAGGTCAACGTCGCGCTCGGGGTCACGGGGTCGATAGCCGCCGTCAGGACGGTCGAACTCGCCCACGAACTCCGACGGCGCGGTGCGAACGTCAGGGCGGTCACGACGCCCGCCGCGGCCGACGTCATCAATCCCTGGGCGCTGCAGTTCGCGACGGACCACGAGGTCGTGACCGAGATCACGGGCGCGGTCGAACACGTCGCCCTCTGCGGTCGCGAGGGGTGGGCCGACGTGCTGGTAATCGCGCCCGCGACGGCAAACACCGTCGGCAAGGTCGCCGCGGCCGTCGACGACACGCCCGTGACCACCTGCGCGACGACGGCGCTGGGCGCGGACGTGCCCGTCGTCGTCGCGCCGGCGATGCACGAACCCATGTACGACCACCCCGGCGTCCTCGACGCCATCGATCGCCTGGCGTCGTGGGGCGTCTCCTTCGTCGACCCGCGCATCGAGGAGGGGAAAGCGAAGATCGCCACCGACGAGGCCATCGCCATCGAGACGGCACGGGCGGTCGGCGACCGACCGCTCGATGGCCGACGCGTCGTCGTCACCAGCGGCGCGACCACGGAGTCGATCGACCCCGTGCGGACCCTCTCGAACCGCGCGTCGGGTCGGACCGGCCGGGCCGTCGCGCGGGCCTGCTACGTTCGGGGCGCGGCGGTGACCCTCGTCCATGACGGTCCGGAAGTACCCTACGCCGACGTCCGCCCCGTCGAGTCCGCCGAAGAGATGCTGGCCGGCGTCGAAGACGCCGTTATCGACGCCGACGCGCTCGTCTCCGCGGCGGCCATCGGCGACTACACGGTCGAGACCAGCGACGAGAAGATACGCTCCGGCCAGGACGACCTCGTGTTAGAATTGCGGCCCACGCCGAAACTGCTCGATGCCGTCCGGGCGGCCAACCCCGACCTCGCGATGGTCGGATTCAAGGTCGAGACCGACGGCGACGACGCGCTGGTTTCGCGGGCGCGGGCCCTGCTCGAACGCGTCGACCTGTCGTTCGTCGTCGCCAACGACGCCGACGTCATGGGCGCGGAGACGACGCGGGCGGTCGTCGTCCGTGCGGACGACAGCGACCCGTTCGAGGGATCGAAGGACGCACTCGGCGCGCGCGTCGCCGACGAACTCGCGGCCGAACTCGTCGACCGGTCGGCGTAGCCGGAACGGGTGTCACGTCGAACCGAGGTCACACCGGCCCCCGCGTCGCTCGCTAGTCCTCGTCGGCCGTCTCGTCCGAGAGACGCGGCCAACTCGCATTGCCGGCCATCTCCACGCCCATCCGTTTTGCGGCCCGCGAGATGACGTGGCCGCCGGTCGGCGCAGTCACGAACAGGAACACGATGCCGACCAGCGAGACGAGGCCGGCACCCTCGGGGCCGAAGTACAGGAATCCGGCGAAGAAGGTGAAGCCGGCACCGAGGGTCGTGGCCTTGCTCGTCGAGTGTAGTCGGTTGTAGACGTCCGGCAATCGCAGGAGTCCGACCGTCCCGACGATCAGGAAGAACGAGCCGACGAGGATCGAGGCGGCGACGAGCGCCGCGCGAAGCGTGTTCAGTTCGGTCATTCGATGATGTCACCCTCCGTTACGTAGCGCGCGACGGCGATGGTACTGATGAACCCGATGATTGCGAGCACGAGGCTGACCGTCACGAACAGTCCCTCCGCGGTCGCCAGCGCGAACAGGACGGCGATGGCGACGACGTTCGTCCCGATGGTGTCGAGCGCGATGACCCTGTCGGGCGTCGTCGGCCCGCGGATGACGCGGTAGCCGACCAGCAGCGTCACGCCGCTGGCGACGACAAGTCCCAACTGGATCACGAGCGACAGAAATCCGGGGACGGCCGCGCTCACTCGTCGTCACCTCCGTTTCCGTCGGTGGTCACGGGTGGCGTCTCCCCGTCCCCGTCGATCGAACGGGGAACCGGATCGGACGGCTCGCGCTCCTCGTCGAAGATGCGTAGCGCGTAGTCCTCCCAGCGTCGGATGGGTGCGACGATGGACTCGTAGTCGCGGCCGTCGATGGCGTGGACCATCAGCGAGTTGTGCTCGGCGTCGTAGTCCATCGTCAGCGTGCCCGGCGTGAGCGTGATGCTGTTGGCGATGGTCGTGATCGCGACGTCGCTTTCGACCCGGAGGGGTACCTCGACGACGTCGGGGTGAATCGGCAACGACGGCGACAGCACGCGGTAGGCGACTTCGACGTTGGCGAGCAACAGGTCCTTGAGGAACAACAGGACGTACACGACCGCGTAGGGCACGCCCGCCAGCCGCGCGGAGAAGTCGACCGTGTCCGGATAGAACCGCCGCAGCGCGAACGACAGCGGCAGGCCGACGGCCAGCCCGATGAGGCCCTCGCCGACGATGGCCGTCGGTTCGAGCGCGACGCCGCGGACCAGCAGCCACAGCAGCGCCAGCCCCAGTCCGTACACCGGCCAGCGTCTCATCCGACCACCTCCGGACCGACGGCGTGTACGTAGTCCGCGCGGGCGAGCGCCGCCGTCGCCGCGGCGTGGGCGAACTGGTAGACCGGGTCGAAGCCGACGCCCGCGATCACGACGAGCAGCGCCAGTCCGACGAGGACGGCGTCCAGCCGCGGCGACGACGGACCCTCGATCACGGCCGTCGACGCCTCGCCCCAGAATCCCAGGTTCCAGGCCCGCGAGAGGTAGGCGATGGTCAAGATCGCGCCGGCCAGCGCGACGGCCAGCGCGACGCCGGCGAACGCGCCGCCGTCGACCAGCGCCCGACCGGCAGTGTCGAACACCAGCGCCTTGCCGAAGAAGCCGGTCAGGGGCGGAATGCCGACGAGAGCGAGCGCGCCGACGAAGAACGCGCCCGAGAGGTACGGTTGCTGGCCGGTCAGCCCGCCGAGGTCCTCGAAGTCGATGGAGCCGACCGTCTCGTGGACGCGCCCGCTGACCATGAACAGAAGCGACTTCGCAAGCGCGTGGTTCAGCGCGTACACTAACGCGGCGACGATGCCGACGACCCTGACTGCGGGGACGGTCGCGGCGACCGCAAGCGGCAGGACGATGAACCCGACCTGCCCGATCGAGGAGTACGCGAACACGCGGTCGAGGTTCGGCCGGCTGACTGCCCCGAGGCCGCCGAGGAAGATGCTCCCGACGGACATCAGAAACAGGACCGGCCCGAAGAACGCGAGAAACGACGAGCCCGAGAGGCCGGGGAGTCCGAGTCCGGCGGGTAGCGTCGCCGCAGCGAATATCGTGAAGTACAGCCGCACGATGGCGTAGATTCCGACCTTCTTCGTGACGCCGGCCAGCATCGCCGAGATGGGTGCCGGCGCGGCGCTGTAGGACTCGGGCACCCAGAACTGGAAGGGGACGATGCCGGCCTTCAGGGCGAAGACGGTGAACAGAAGCGCCGCCAGTCCGAGCACGGGAGCGGGGTCGATGCCGAACTCGCCGGCGGCCGCGAGGCGACGCGCCAGATCGGCCATGTTCAGCGTCCCCGTCGTCGCGTACAGGCCGCCAATGGCCAGCAACATCACCGCGCTGCCGACGAGGTTCAACACGGTGTACTTCAGCGCCGCGCTAGTGTGTTCGGGCCCGCTGTAGAAGACGACAAAGACGTAACTCGGCATCAGCATGACCTCGAACCACACGAAGAGGTTGAACACGTCGCCGGTGAGAAACGCTCCCGTGACGCCGACGAGCATGAAGTGAAAGAGCGGGTGGTAGGACACGCGCTGGGCGTAGGCGTCGACGTAGAACACCGAAAAGACGAGCGCCGCCAGCGAGACGACCGCCGTCAGCGACAGCATGAACGTCGACAGCGCGTCGGCGACCAGCGTGATCCCGAACGGTGCCGGCCAGTTCGACAACTGGTAGGTGACGATTCCGTCGAAACCGACCCGACTCGCCAGCGTCGCGACGCCGACGGCGTAGGCGACGACGCCCGCGAGACTGGCCGCCCGCTGGACGCGCGGCCACTTCCGGGTCAGGACGGTCGCGATGGCCGTGACCAGCGCCGCGAGCATCGGGGCGATGACGACGTGGGTGGCGCTCATACGTTCTCGCGCACCTCCCGCAGGTCGATGGTCCCGTGGGCCTGGTAGGTCCGGTAGGTCAACACTAGCGAGAAGGCCGTGGTCCCGAACCCGATGACGATGGCGGTCAGCACTAGCGCCTGGACGACGGGGTCCGTGACGGAGCCGTGTGCGCCGCCGTGGCCGACGATGGGCACGCTGCCTTCCAGGCCACCCATCGTCACCAGGTAGACGTTCGCGGCCTGGCTGATGATCGTCACCCCCCAGATGACCCGGACGACGTCGCGTTGCATCACCAGGAAGGTCCCCAGCGCGAACAGGACGCCGAGCACGACCGCGAGGACGAACTGGGTCATTCGTGTCCCACCACCGCGAGGATCGCCAGTAGCGCACCGACGACGACGAAGTAGACGCCGAGGTCGAACGCCAGCGCGCTCGCGAACTCGAGTTCGTGGTAGATCGGCAGTTCCCTGACGAACACGACTGCTTGGGTCAGGAACGGATAGCCGAACGTCATCGCCGCGACACCGCTGCCGGCCGCCAGCGCGAGACCGAACCCGAAGATCAGCGCCGTCGAGCCCGCGAACGAGACGTCAGCGACGTCCCTGATCGGCGTCGGCCGGGCCAGCAGGTCCTGCCGGATGAAGTCTAGCCCGTAGATGACGTACGTGAGCGCGAACGCGGTGGCCGTCAGCACGCCCGCGATGAAGCCGCCGCCGGGGCGGTTGTGGCCCTGCAACAGCAACGCGATCGCCGTCACGAGGATGAGCGGGACGACGATCCGCGTCACCGTACGTGCGATGACGGTCGGCTCGCGCTCGATTCCGCTCACTGGGTCTCACCCCGTTCGCGCATCGCCAGTACCGTAATGACCGACAGCGCGGCCATCGAGATGACCGATATCTCGCCCATCGTGTCGAACGCACGGAAGTCGACGAGGATGACGTTCACGATGTTGCTGCCGCCGCCGTGTTGCAGCAGGAACGCACCCTCGTGGCCGGCGGGGACCGGAGCCCGCTCGACGAAGTACGACGCGATGACGTCCTCCGGCGTGCCCGCCGTCGACAGCAACACGGTCGCGAAGACGGTGACGCCGACGGCCAGCGAGACGGCGGCGTCCCTGACGGTCCTGCGAGTGGGCCGTTCGCCGTAAAACGCCGGGAGCTTATCCAGCACGAGCAGGAAGATGACTAGCACGAGCGTCTCGATGACGAGCTGGGTCAGCGCCAGGTCCGGCGCGTTGGCGAGGATGTAGAAGATTGCGACCATGAACCCCAGAATCGACAGCGTGAGCACGCCCGCGACGTGCGAGTCGGCGTACGTGACCGCGATCGCGCCGACCAGCGCCACGAGCAACACGAGCACGACGGGCAGCGTTCGTTCGACGCCCGCGAACGCGGGCACCGTCACGCCCGCGGCCAGGTACCCGCCGAGCGCCAGGGCGCTGATCGCCAGCATGATCGCCGTCGCGTAGGTCCGGAGCAGTCCGGTCTGGACGTAGGTCGGGATCAGTTCGGACTCGTCGAGCCAGCCGGTCGCGCCGTCGTAGTACCAGTTCGGCGCGAGCACGGGAACGCGACGGAGCCGGCGGATGCCGTCCCTGAGCCGGTCGAAGACCGGCCAGAGGACGACGCCGACGGCGATGGTGACGGCGCTCATGATCGCCGAGGGATGCTCCGTGGGATGGACGACGACGCCCACGGGCACGCTGTAGCTGAAGGCCGCGTGCTCGCCGCCGTGGGCGGCCGTACTCTCGACGACACGGGTCACGAACGATTCGAGCGGGCCGAAGTGGACGCCGAACGCCGCGGTGAGACCGCCGAGGCCCACCACCGCGGCCAGCGCGCCCAGGACGGCAGCCGGCACCCACATGGGCCACGGCGGGGACGGGACGTCGCCGAGTTCGTCGGGCTGCTCGCCGAAGAACAGCGACAGGAACCGGATCGAGTACAGGAACGTGAACACGCTCCCGACGACCGCCACGACGGGCAACAGCCACCAGACGCCCCCGTCGTGGACGGCGGCCTCGTAGGTGGCCTCGAACAGCAGTTCCTTCGAGTAGAAGCCGTTGAACGGCGGCACGCCGGCCATCCCGAGCGCGGCGACGACGGTCACCCCCGCGGTGATCGGCAGGTCGCGCCACAGCCCGCCGAGGTCGTCGACGAGCCGCGTCCCGGCCTGGTGGGCGACGATGCCGGCCACCAGAAACAGCGCGGCCTTGAATAGCGCGTGGTTGACGATGTGGAACGCGCCGGTCTCCGCGCCGTAGACGTTCGCCAGGCCGAAGCCGGCGATGATGAGTCCCAGGTGCGACGCCGTCGAGTACGCCAGCAACTCCTTGATGTCGGTCGCGGCGATGGCCAGCATGGCCGTCACCGTCATCGTCACGAGCCCCATGGTCACGAACAGCAGCGTCCACTGGTCGGTCAGCAACAGCGGCCGGAACCGTCCCACCAGGTAGACGCCGGCTTTGACCATCGTCGCCGAGTGGAGAAACGCCGACACCGGCGTGGGCGCCTCCATGGCGTTGGGTAGCCAGACGTGCAGCGGGACCTGGGCGGCCTTCGCGGCCGCGCCGACGCCCAGCAGCACCACGACCGGGACGAGCAGGCCCTTCGCTTCCAGGGTCGTCCGAACCGCCTCGGCGTTCGCGATCAGCGACCCGTCGGTCCCCACGAGGGTGAACGTCGAGTGGCCGATGGCGTCGGCGGAGACGGCGTGCAACAGCAGGAAGGCGATCAGCATGAACAGTCCGCCGGCGACCGTGATGAGCATCGACTTCCGGGCCGCGTACTGCGAGTCGGCCTCGTCGCGATAGTGGCCGATGAGCAGGAACGACGAGATGCTCGTTAGCTCCCAGAAGACGAACAGCGCCAGCAGGTCCGCGGCGAAGGCGACCCCCACCATCGACCCCATGAACGCCAGCAGCGTGGCGTAGTACTTCATCTTGCCCGGCTCGCTGTGCATGTAGCCCCCGGAGTAGACGAAGATCAGCACGCCGATCCCCGTGGCGAGAACGCCGATCAACAGCGCCAGCCCGTCGACGTACAGCGACAGCGTCACCCCCATCGAGGGAATCCACGGCACCACGACGCTGCCGTGGGTCCCGAACTGGCTCGCGATCGCCAGCAGCGTCCCGCCGGCGACGGCCGCCGCGAAGTACGCCGTCCGCTCGCCGAGGACGCGGTACACCAGCGGGGTGACGGCGGCACCGAGAAAGGGCAACGCGAGCGCCGCCAGCAGCACCGATTCGGATGGTGACACGTTGGTCACTCGGTTGTCCAGCCGAGACTTAGTTTTTGTTATCACGGCCGAATTGACGTGGTAACGGGCCGCACACATCCACTACACGACGGTGGCGACAGCCACGGTGCCGCGACGATGGCGACAGCCACGGTGCCGCGACGATGGCGACAGACCTACGCTATCTTGCTGCGATGCGAGAATCCCGCCGTCGAGTGGTCTGGCCAAGAGATTCCTGCTGGCATGCGTACGGTGTGACCAACCCGAAAGCCTCGACCGGCTCCGGTCCCGCGGCTCGTGTCGGTCCTCGGCCGTCGGCCTGCGGTCCTGCCGTCGCCGGGGTTCCCGAAGCCGGTCGTCCTTTTCATCCCCACCCCGCAGATGGTGGTGGGACGGCCGACACGGGTGGGACCGAAAGGGGCCGCTCGCTCGCTCCGGCCCGGACGACGCAAGCACCGGAGCACCGCGAGGAGCGCAGCGAGTCCCGGACGGGCGAGCGTGCGGGGGCTTTCGGGCTGTCCGCTGTCCATTCGATCGGCGGCGGGCAACGAACGCACGACCGGCACGACCGCCGCTAGCGTGACCGCTCTCCATTCGATCGTTCCGATGAGCACTCCACGACGGGGAATCTTTCACGCCATCGTCAGCGGTCCCCAGCCTCGACGACGTCTAGCGCCCGCTCGAAGTGACGGCGACCGATCACGACCTCGTCGGCACGCCGCTGGACGTCGTCGACGTCGCCGTCCGCGTCGGCGGCCACGGCTTCGATGGCCGACAGCGACGCCTCGCGGACGAGCGCTTCGAGGTCGGCACCCGAGTAGCCCTCCGTCGCGGCGGCCAGTCGGTCGAGGTCGACGTCCTCGCCGAGGGGTTTCCCTCGCGTGTGGACGGCGAGTATCGCCCGGCGGTCGCCCTCGTCGGGAAGCGGGACCTCGACGTGCGACTCGAGCCGTCCGGGCCGCAACAGGGCGGGATCGAGGGCGTCCTTTCGGTTGGTCGCCGCGACGACGACGAGCGTCGGGTTCCCGGCGGCGGCGTCGAGTTCGGTCAGCAACTGCGAGACGACGCGCTCGCTCACCTCGTGAGACGCCCCGCGAACGCCCGCGACGGCGTCGAGTTCGTCGAGAAAGAGCACGGTCGGAGCGGTCTGTCGTGCCCGCTCGAACAGTTCGCGGACGGCCTTCTCGGACTCGCCGACGTAGCGATCCATCAGTTCGGGCCCGGCAGCGCTGATGAAGTTGACGCCGCTCTCGCCGGCGACGGCCCGCGCGAGTAGCGTCTTGCCCGTCCCGGGCGGGCCGTACAGCAACACGCCCGTCGGCGGGTCCGTCTCCGTGGCGTCGAACAGCGCGCCGTAGGACAGCGGCCACTCGACGGCGCGCCGGAGTGCCTCTTTGGCGTCGGCCAGGCCGCCGACGTCCGCGAACGTGACCGCCGGCGCTTCGGAGACGTACTCCCGCATCGCCGACGGTTCGACGGTCGCCAGCGCGTGCTGGACGTCCTCGCGGCGGACCTCGGGGTCGTCCCGCGAGCGCCGCAACGCGGCCATCGCCGCTTCGGTGACCAGCGACTGGAGGTCAGCACCGACGAATCCGTGGGTGCGGGCCGCCAGCCTGTCGAGGTCGACGTCGTCGGCCAGGGGCATCCCGCGGGTGTGAACGGCGAGAATCTCGCGGCGGCCACCTTCGTCGGGCACCCCGATCTCGATCTCGCGGTCGAAGCGACCGCCCCGACGAAGTGCGGGGTCGACGGCGTCGATCCGGTTGGTCGCGCCGACGACGACCACGCCGTCGCGCTCGTGCAGGCCGTCCATCAGGGTGAGCAACTGCGCGACCACGCGGTTTTCCATGTCTGCCTCCTCGTCGCGTGCGCCCGCGATGGAGTCGATCTCGTCGACGAAGACGATGGCCGGAGCGTGCTCTTCGGCGCGTTCGAAGGCCTCCCGGAGGCGCTGTTCGCTCTCGCCTTTGTACTTCGAGACGATCTCCGGCCCGGAGATGACCTCGAAGTGGGCGTCGACTTCGTTCGCGACCGCGCGCGCGATGAGCGTCTTCCCGGTTCCCGGCGGGCCGTACAGCAACACGCCCGTCGGCGGGTCGATGCCGAGCTGCCGGAACAGCGCCGGCTCCGCGAGCGGGAGTTCGACGGTCTCGCGGACCAGTTCGAGTTCCTCGTCGAGGCCGCCGATGTCCTCGTAGGTCGTGCCCGTCGAACCGCCAGTGGCTGGCCGCGCGGGCGCGGCGTCGGACGAGGACGTCGAATCCGTGACGTCGGCGTCTCCGTCCAGCGGCAACACCTCGATTCGCGTCCCGTCGATCACTTCGATGACGCCGGTCGGCTCCGATCCGGAGACGACGAACGTCCCCACGCCCGGCACGTCGACTCGCTCGCCGTGTCGGAGCAATCGATCCCGGAGCGCGTCGCGGACCGCGGCCGCCCGCCGGGCGTGATCGACGCCATCCGCCGCGGCGGTGAGTCTGACGGTGACGCTGTCGGCCGTCGCGACGGTCGTTCGACGCACCGTCACGTCGTCGCCGACGTTCACGTCCGCGGCCTCGCGCGTCTCGGCGTCGATGCGGACGAACGCCTCGCTCCCGTCGTCCGTCGCGCCGTTGGTCGTCGCGAGTCGCAGCGTCGCGACGGCCCCGCCGTCGTTTCCCTCGACGACGACGGGATCGCCGCTAAGAACCCCCAGTCGGTCGCGCACCGATTCGGGCACCCGCGCCAGCCCGCTCCCGGCGTCTCGCTTGCGTGCGCCGCGTGCGGTCACGCGGACGGCGTCCTCTCGGTCGCTCATACGCCGTCGTAGTCGCCCGATCGTCTTGAGGGTTCGCGAGCCGGCAGTCGCTCACGAATCGCGAGCGAGTCGGAAGAACGGAGGATTAGTCCTCGGCCGCGTTCGTTTTGGCGGTCGAATCGTCGCTCGCGGTCGACTCATCGGCGCTGGTCGACGTCTCGTCCGCGCTCGAACCGGACGACCCGTCCGAACTCGTCACGTCCGTGGCGACGGTGTCGTCGGTCACCGTCTCCTCCATGTCCTGGAGTTCCTCTTCGATCTCCTGGCGACCTTTCTTGAACTCGCCCATCGCCTGTCCGGTCGACCGCGCGAGTTTCGGAATCTTGTTCGCGCCGAACAACAGGATGGCGACGACGAGGATGAGGAGTACTTCCGGCCCGCCCGGGAGCCCGGCGAACAGTGGTAGTGCACTGGTCATGCTAACGGAGTTTGCCGGTTGCCGATTATAGGCTTTTTGCTCGATTCGTGTTCGTTCCGTCCACCGTGACGTAACGCCGTTCGTGGCGCCCACCGTGACGTAACGCTCTTCTCGCGGGCCGTCGAACCGGGTGTATGATCGAGGAAGGCGAGAGCGCACCCGATTTACGAAGGTTTGCAGCCACGAGATGACTGCCTTCGAGGAGCGCCGCGGAGCATTCGCGGACGCGGGCGCGACGGTCTGCAGCGTCAACGTCGACTCTCCGTACTCGCTGAACGCCTTCCGGGACGAACTCGGCTGTCGTTCGGCCTGCTCAGCGACTTCGAGCGGGAGGTCATCGAGGCGTACGACGTCTCGACGGACTTCGCGGACAGCGGCCTGTACGGGCTCGCTGATCGGGCGGTGATCGTCGTCGACGGCGACCGCGAGGTCGCATTCGCGTGGACCGGCGACGACCCCGGCGTCGAACCGGACTACGACGAGGTGCTGGCGGCCGTCACCGAGTGAGGATCCCAGCATATTCATACTACTGGCTCCCCTCCAGGGACGTATGAGCGAGGCCAGCGGTGGTGCCGGCACGGCCGGCGACGGACGGACCTACGATCCGGACGGCGACCACGCGTTTCCCGACGGTCGCCTCAACGACGTCCTGTCGTTCGTCCGGGACGACGAGGAGATCGTGGCGTACCTGCAGGCCCAGAACGTCAACCCGGTTACCAGAAAGCGCTACAACGACCACGGCGGGAAACACGTCCGCATCGTCCGCAACCGCGCGCTGTGTCTGTACGACCTGCTGAAGCGTGCGGGCTGTCAGTTCAACGGTGCCAACGACCACGAGGGGCTCGAAGAGGCCGACGAATCGGTCATCATCGCGCTGGCGGCGACGCTGCACGACGTCGGTCACGTCGTCCACCGCACCAACCACCCCTACTACTCGATTCCGCTCGCGGCGGACGTACTCGACCGCGTCCTCGAACCGTTCTACGACCTTCCCGAGGCCGTCCGGATGAAAGGGGAGATCCTGCACGCCATCCTCTGTCACCACGTGGCCGAGAAGCCGCTGACCCGCGAGGCCGGCGTCGTCCGCGTCGCCGACGGCCTGGACATGGAGCGCGGCCGATCGCGCATCCCCTACGAGACCGGCGGTCGCGGCATCAACACCGTCTCGAGCCAGGCCATCAAGCAGGTGTCCCTCCGGGCCGGCGACGAGAACAACGCCGTCCTCGTCGAGATCGAGATGACAAACGCCGCGGGCGTCTACCAGGTGGACGACCTCCTGAAGTCGAAACTCGAAAATTCGATGCTCGAAGAGCACGTCCGCATCGTCGCCGTCAACACCCACGAGAGCGACGGCGACCACATCGTCGAGCGCATCGAACTCGACTGATCGGTGGGAGGGGGACGGCCGACCGCGCGGACGGTCACTCCTCGCGGGTCAGCGCGTCGTCGCCGTGACGTGCCCGCAGGTCTCGGAAGGCCTCGCGCTGTCTGGCGACGCGCGGCGTCGGGTCGGCGGAGGCGTGTTCGAACAGTTGCTCGGGGTCGGGATCGTAGGCCTCGGCGGCCTCGATCAGGTCCGCCACGCGGTCGCGACACCGTTCGTGAATCGTCTCGACCCGTTCGTCGTCCAGCAGGTCGCGCTCGCGCAGGAACGTCTCTAGCCGGGGAATGGGGTCTTTGCGCCGCCAGCGTTCGACCTCCGCCTCGTCGCGGTAGACCGAAGGGTCGTCGGCGGTGGTGTGTGCGCCAAAGCGGTACTGCACGGCCTCGATCAGCGTCGGACGCGGGTCCTCGCCCGGGTTGCGGGCCTTCTCGACGGCAGCCTTCGTGACCCGATAGACGGCCAGCGGGTCCATGCCGTCGACCTGTACGCCGTCGAAGCCGTAGGCGGTCGCCTTCTGGGCGATGGTCTCGCTGGCGGTCTGGCGCTTTCGAGGGACCGAAATCGCGTACTGGTTGTTGTTGCAGACGAACACGGCAGGCACGTCGAACACGCCCGCGAAGTTCAGTCCCTCGTGGAAGTCGCCCTCGCTGGTCGCGCCGTCGCCGAAGTGACAGACGACGACGGCGTCGTCGCCAGTGAGTTTCGCCGCCCAGGCCATTCCGGTCGCGTGTGGCAGGTGGCTGGCGATGGAGATGTTCAGCGGGAAGATACGGCGGTCGGCCAGCCACTCGTTGCCGATTTCGTGGCCCATCCAGTACAGCAGGTACTCCGGACCGACGTCCCGGGCGACGACCGCACCGTGTTCGCGGTACTGGTAGAGCAACCAGTCGTCGTCGGCCATCGCGGCCGCAGAGCCCAACTGTGCGGCCTCCTGGCCAGCGAGGGAGGGATACGTCCCCAGTCGCCCCTGTCGCTGGAGGGTAATGGCGCGCTCGTCGAGGTGGCGCGCGAGCCACATCCCCTCGTACAGCCCGACGAGTCGGTCGTCCGAAAGGTCCGGCACGGTCGCGTCCGGCAGGACGTGGCCGTCGTCGTCGAGGACCCGGACCGTCTCGTCGGGCGGTCGGGCCAGCAGAGATCTGTCGCTCACGGCTACCCGTTCGCACGGAGAGTGGACGTAAAACCCTTGCCCGGGAGCGCGGATGTCGCGGCCGTGGTGGACGCCGGCCCCCGTGCTGTTGAGGCGAACCCGGACCCTCGTACTCGCGAGGCGAACGCCGACACGGATGCTCGCACGGCGGCAATGCTCGGTCGACGGGGCGACTATTTTGTGACCGCCCCGCCTAGACCTCGATATGAGACGGTTCCGCATCGGGTCGGTGTTCGGAATCCCGCTCCAGCTCGACCTCACGTTTCTGCTCGTGTTGCCCCTGTTCGCGTATCTCATCGGATCGCGCATCGAGGCGACGGCCGACCTCCTCAACCAGGTCTGGGGGGCCGGCATCTCGACGGGATCGCTGACACCCGGTCTCACGCCCTGGATACTCGGGGCCGTGGCGGCACTGGGGCTGTTCGTCGGCGTCGTGTTGCACGAACTCGGTCACTCGGTGGTAGCCATGCAGTACGGCGTCGGCATCGACTCCATCACCCTCTGGATCTTCGGGGGCATCGCGTCCTTCGACGAACTGCCCGAAGACTGGCGACAGGAGTTGCTCATCGCCGTCGCGGGGCCCGTCGTGAGCGTCGTGCTCGGCGTCGTCTGTTTCGGCGCGTTTCGCGTCCTCCCGGCCGAGCAGTCGGCCGCCAGATTCGTCGTCGGGTATCTGGCCTTCCTGAATCTCATGCTGGCGGCGTTCAACATGCTGCCGGGCTTCCCGATGGACGGTGGTCGGGTCCTCCGGGCGCTGCTGGCGCGAACCCGCTCGTACACGAAAGCGACCCGGCTGGCCGCGACCGTCGGCAAGGGCGTGGCCCTGGTGCTGGGACTGATCGGCCTCTTCGGGTTCAACATCATCCTGATGGGCGTGGCCTTCTTCATCTACATCGGCGCGTCTAGCGAGTCCCAGCAGATCATGCTCAAGGCGGCCTTCGAGGGTATCCCGGTCAGGCGGCTGATGACGCCCGCCGACCGCATCATCAGCGTTCGGCCGGACACGAGCGTCGCGGCCCTGCTCGACCAGATGTTCGAACAGCGCCACGTCGGCTATCCCGTCGTCGACGCCGACGGAAGCGTCGTCGGCATCGTCACGCTCGACGACGCCAGCCAGGTCGCGCCCGTCGAACGGGAGGCGTTCACCGTCGCCGACGTGATGACGACGGAGTTGCACACCGTCTCCCCGGACGTCGACGCAATGGAGGCGATGCAGACCCTCCAGAACAACGACGTCGGGCGACTGCTGGTCACCGACTCCCACGACGAACTCGTCGGCATCGTCACCCGGACCGACTTCATGCGCGCGTTCCGGGTGCTCTCCGAAAGCGATACGCTCGACGACCGGCGGCGGGGCGGCCCCGGGAACGCCCGACCCATCGACGTCTAGGGTCGGATCGAGGTGGCCCGACGACGACTCGCTACGGTCAGTCGACTCGCTACGGTCAGTCGACTCGCTACGGACCGCTATCGCCGACGCCGACGGTCTCTCGTCCGCACCGCGAATGCCGGACGGTTATGGTGTCTCGCGGCCTATCAGTGGCCGTGAAGAACGTCACGAGTCGCACCAGCAATCCCTTCGGCATGGACCCGCCGTGTCCGGAATCCGGCGGCGATCACGACGCCGTCTTCGGCTACGGCGACGCGAACGCCGACATCCACGTCGTCGGTGACAATCCCTCCGTTCACGGCGGCTGTGACACCGGCGTCCCATTCACCGGGACTGACGCCGGCGAACGCGTCCTCGACGTCCTCGAAACCGTCGGCCTGGCCGAGCGAACAGGGACCGACGACGGCCCGTCCCTGTCGAACTGCTTTCTCTCGTACCGCTACCTGTGCTGTCGGGGTGACGGAGACGAGGACCATCCGACCGCCGGCGACTACGACGCCTTCGAACGCTTTTTCGACGCCGAACTCCGGGCCATCGGCGCGCACGTGCTGGTGCCGGTGGGCCAGCGTGCGACCGCGCACGTCCTCGGGACCTACACCGCCAGAGACCCCGACCAGGCCGTCGCGGACCGCCACGGCGAGGTGCTACACGGAAGCGGATTCCTCGTCGTCTCACTGTCCGATCCCGCCGAGTGGACCGACGGCGATGCCGCCACCGCCGTCGACGCGCTCGCGGAGCTGCTGGCGTCGGACTACACCCAGCACGCGGACCTCGGGCGATTCGTCCCGGGCGGCGATCCGTACTTCGTGCGGTGACGGGTCGTGACCGTCGTTCGGTGACCGGGGGCCGTCAGACGTCGAGCACGACGTCCTCGCCCGTGGCCCGACACGCTTCGAGGGCGTGTTTGGCGTCCATCCCCGCGTCCTGGGCGACGCGACCGCGACCGACGCCGACCTTCAGGTCGACGTCGACCTCGGCTCTGACGTGGGCGATGGCGTCGCGGTAGTCGTCGGCGTCCAGCGACGGACAGACGGCGATGACGTTGTCGCCGCCGACGAAGAACGAAAGCGAGTCGTGGGCCTCGCGCATGTAGCGCATCAGCTCCGCGTAGCCCTGTTCGATGTGGATGAACGTGTCGAACTCGTTGAGCCGATCGGTGTACTTCTCGGTGGCGTCGTTGACGTCGAAGTGCGCGATCTGGACGTCCTCGTCGGTCGCGAACTCGGGATCGATGCTGCGCCCTTCGAGGATTTCCCGGCGGGAGTGGTCCTGTGCACTGCCGGCCTCCTGGAGCCGAGTCGTGGCCGTCTCCAGGGCGTCGGCCGGCGTCGTCCCCGTCGCCACGCTGAGGCTCATCGTGATCGGATAGCGATTGCCGACCGACTCCTGGACGAGCGCGTGGTCGTCCACGTCGAGCCCGTTGGTCACCGCGATCATGTTGTCGAACCTAGAGAAGAAGACGTACCCCTGCCGATTGCCGATCAACTGCGAGAGGTCGGCGTACAGCCGGGACTGCAACGTCTGGAGGTCCACCTCTCGACGCGGCTCCGGAGTCACCGTCCACGGGCCGTAGTTGTCGATCTGAACGTGTGTCACCTGCGTGTTCGTCACTGTTGGCCGGTCGTTTGCGACGGGTGGATTTCTTTCTTTGGATTCCGCGAGTTAGACGAATTATCGTCTTCGATTACCGACGGTTCGCCCGAACGGCTGGGCGAACTTCCGGTACAGAGCGACACGAATCCGTCTCAGGCGTGATCGAGGTCGTATGGCCAGTAGCCGGCCTCGCGCATCGCCTCGCCCACGGCGCGGTGAAACGCCGGAAAGTCGTCGAAGGATGCCGCGTCGACGTGCTCGAAGACGTCGGCGACGCTGACGACCCGTTCGTAGTCGATGCGGACCGGGTCCTCGCCGTACTCGGCGACGAAGTCGTCGGCGTCGAGCGGGAAATCCTCCCCCTCGTCGATTTTCTTCGCCAATACGGCGTGGCCGTACTTCCGTCGTCCTTCGCTCCCCTCGTCGCCGTCCGGGTCGTGTGGCCAGTCCATGATCGACGGTTCGGACAGTTACAGCAAAAGGATTGTGCCAGGGACGGAGCGAGTCGACACAACGCGACTGCGTCCGCCGTCCCCGAGCGGAAAGGTTGAAAGGACTCCCTCGCCAACGTCCGGGTGATGAGTATCGAGACAGACGGTACCGACGTCGACGCCGACGCTGCGACCACGCGGGTGGACGACCTCGCCACGGAACTCGGCGAGGCGATCACCGACCTGCCGGCGTACGAACGCTTCCGGGAGAAAAAGGACGCCGTCGAGAACGACGAGGCGGCCCAACAACAGATCGAGGAGTTCGAGCGGATCCGCGACGAGTTCATGGCCGCCCGACAGACCGGCCAGGCGACCGAAGAGGACGTTCGGACGCTCCAGGCCGCCCAGCAGGACCTGCATTCTATTCCGACCATGGCCGAGTACCTCGAAGCGAAAGGCGATCTAGAACTGAAACTACAGGAACTCAACGAACTCGTCTCCGACCCGCTGCCCGTGGACTTCGCCGACACCGCCGGTGGCTGCTGTCACGACGAGTGAGCGGTTGCTGTCACGACGAGTGAGCGGTTGCTGTCACGACGAGTGGGTGACCACCGACGCGTCCGCATCATTGGATCGTTCGTCGTTCCGCGCCGTGGTTGGCCGGAACGGGTGGCGAACACCCGGCGAATAGTACCGAACGACCCCATCAGTCGTAACGCTTAGCCCCGCGCCCACAGGATACCACCACATGGTCCACAGCGACTGGGGCGACTGGCTGCTCCGCGCCGTCGAGGACAGCGACCCCGACGGCGTCGCAGTCTGGTATCTCGGCTGCAACGGCTTCGTGGTGAAAGGCAGCGAGGGAACGACGGTGTTCGTCGACCCGTACCTCGGGACGGGTGATCCGCCCCGGACGGTGCGAATGATCCCGGTGCCGTTCGACCCCGACGACGTCCGGGACGCCGACGCGGTGCTGGCGACCCACGAGCACACCGACCACGTCCACGGGCCCAGCCAGGCCCCGATCCTGGCGGCGACCGGCGCGGACTTCTACGCGCCCGACGCCTCCCTGGCGGTGACTCGCGAGGAGGGCTGGACCGACGAGTACGGCGTCGTTGACGACCAGCGACACGAGGTGGCCGAAGGCGACGTCGTCGAAGTGGGCGAGTTCACGATTCACGTCGAACCGGCCAACGACCCCGACGCCGAGCACCCTGTCTCGTACGTCTTCGAACACGAAACGGGCACGTTCTTCCACGGCGGCGACGCCCGTCCCGGCGCGTTCGAGTCCGTCGGCGAGCGATACGACATCGACCTCGGCGTGCTGGCGTTCGGCAGCGTCGGGATGATCCCCGACAAGGAGACGCGGGAGCCGAAACGAACCCGGTGGTACAACGACGAGAACGGGATTGTCGAAGCCGCCAACGAACTCCGGCTCGACACGCTAGTGCCGACCCACTGGGACATGTGGAAGGGACTGACGGCCGACCCCACGGCGCTGCACGACCACGTCCGGTCGTTCCCCCATCCGAACTCGCTGACGGTCGTCGAGATCGGTGACCGGATCGACGTGTCGGCGACTCGCTGACCGACGTGTCGACGACCCGCTGACCGACGTGTCGACGACCCATGGAACCGGCCGGCGTCCGCGCCGTACGACACTGCGACCCTGTCCCGCCGGACGCGTCTCGACGTCGCGTTCCAATATTCTCCTGTGCGCGCTAAAAATGAACGAACGACAAGTCTATTAAATATTGTCGTACAATGCATTTTACAGGGAGACATGAGCGACTCGGAATCACACGAGAAGGTGACGGTTTCGTCGGACGGGGTGACGGTGGACAAGCGGTTCGAGGCCGACGAGTTTCCGGTGCCGGCGATCGCGTTCGAGATACGGTCCGAGCGCGAGGAGTCGGCGACGATACGGCTCGTTGACGACGTGCCCGACGACGTCGCCGTCGACGACCTGGGGTTTCACCCGGAGTACGGGAGCGAACTCTGGACCACCGAGGACGACGAGATCACCTTCGAACGCGACATCGACCCCGGCGAGGAGTACACGACCGTCTACGGCATCCGGGCGACCGGTACCGACGACGTCGAGCAATTCCTGACCGAACCCGACATCGAGACGGTCGAATCCTCGTCCGACGACGGGGCGAGTGCGGTCGTCGACGAGTCCGGCACCGACGTCGTCAGAGACGTCATCTCGGGCGACAGCGACAGCGTTCCCGGACTCGACGACGCCGACGACGAGGAGATCGAGACACTCGACCTCAAGGACCCGAACGGGGACGAGATCGACGGCGGACCGTCCGATACCGCCACGGCGGACGACGACGAGACGGACTCCGGGACCGACGTCGACGATGCGGGTGTCGACGGCGACGGCAACGATGCCGACGCCGACGACGCGAACACGGACGACGGGGAGAGAGACCACGTGTCCGTCTCGACGACCGACGACGAATCGATCGCCGCGGAGACGCTCACCAGGTCGATCGCCGAGGAGATGCGGAACGGAACCGTCGCCGGCGAGGACATCAAACTCCTGCGTCGTGCGTTCGAACTCGCCGGCAAGGAGGGCGGCAGCGTCGACGCGAGGCTACAGCAACTCCAGACCGACGTCGCGGACCTGCGGTCGTACATGACCGCGCTCGAAGAGTTCCTCGACGACAACGGGACCGGCCAACAACTCATCGAGGAGCTACGAGCGGACATCGACGACATCGAGTCCGACGTCGCCGACGTCGAGGCCCGCACCGCGGCCAACAGCGAGGCGGTCGAGGACCTGGAGGCATCCGTCGACGAGATGGGTGACGTTCAGCAGGCCGTCGACGACCTCGACGACAGAGTCGACGCGATCGACGACGACGTCGAGAGCCAGTTGCAGGACCTGCAATCGGACATCGAGGAACTGCAGACGTGGCGCGAACAGCTCAGTTCCGTCATCGGCGGAGCCGAGTGACCGGCCGACGGTCCCACGGTCGAACGGCGTCGTCCGCCCGGACCGGCCCGCGGCGCGACGACGAACCACGGTCGTTTTATCGTCGGGGGAGTATCGTTCGCTAATGACGACGATCAGGGTGGCCGTCCCCCGGAAGGGGCGACCGCTAGAGGCCGTCCTCGAACGGCTGGCCGCGCGGACGGATGAGGCCGCCGTCGCCGACGACGTCATCTCGACGCTCCGCTACGAGAAGGCCGTGACCAAGGGGAGACAGTCCGCGACTGCGGACGTCTACGACCGGCTGGCGGAATACAGCGACCTGTCGTCGCCGACCGAACCGGAGTACTCGCTAGTGCGCGACGACCGCGACGGGATGCCCCGCCGGATCGTCTTCGACAGCGTCACGATTCCGGTCGGGGACCTCGACGTCCAGCTCGTCGGCCGGGAGGAGCCGTTTCGAGCGTTGCGCAAACACGAGTTCGCGCTCGGATTCGACAGCGCCGACCTCGTTCTCGAGGAGGTCGTCGAACTCCGGGCGGACCCGCTAGCGGAGTTAGCAGCGGTCAACGAGCGCATCGACCCGCAGGACACCGACGTTCGACTGGTCTCGGGCCTGGGTGATACCGTCTGGCACACGCTGCTGGCGACCCCCGAAGTCCGCGGGTCCCTGGAGTCGGATCTCGACCGCACGTTCGTTGCGGCCTACGAGGGCACCCTGTGTATCTCCCCGCGGTACGAACGGCTCGTTGAGGCAGTCGTCGGCACCGACGCGCTCGACGGCGTCGAGTTCACCTACCCCGAGAACGGCGACACGGAGGAGGCCGCCATCGCCGACGCGGGACTGGGCGTCTACCTCACCGTCACCGGCTCGACCGCCCGCGATCACGGCCTCGTCCTCGGCGGACGGTTGTTCCCCAGCGAGACGGTGCTCTTAGAGAACGTCTCGGAGGTGACGCCGGCCGCCCGAGAGGCAGCCGACCTGTTCGAAAACGAACGGACGAAGACGGAACTGCTCGCCGAATAGCGGACGTCGGGCCTGGCAACCGGCCGCGTCGTGTCGAACGCTCGCTCGAACGCCGTTCCGCCGAACACCGCCGCTCGAAGGCGTCGTTCACCCTGCGAGTCGGTGTTTCGCGAACTTCGCCAGCAGCGGCGCGTCGCTGGCGTGCAACAGGCTCGCGATGGCCCGCTTGTTCCCCTGGTTTGCCTTCGCGAGCGTGCTGTCGTCGAGCTTCCGAAGGTCACGCACGAGTCGATCGTACCGGTCGTTCGGGGCGAAATACAGCAGTTCCGTCATCAGCAGCCGCGATTCCATGCGTGGGGCGACCCGTTCGTGCCAGAGTTTGTCGTACAGCGCGACGTTCTCGGCAGAGGTGTCCCGCTCGTCGGGCGTGAGACAGTGATCGACGGTGATGGCGGCTGCGCGGGCCGACTCCATGCACTTGGCGATGCCCTCGCCCCACAGCGGATCGATGGTCGGGACGGTGTCGCCGATGGCCACGAAGTTGTCCGTGCTCAAGCGGTCGCCGGGGGGCTGGATGTGCGCCGACCCGCGGTGTTGCTTGCCGGCGATGCGCCGTGCGCCGTCGAATCGGGGATCGGACTCGACCCAGTATTCGAGGTAGCCGTCGATGGTCCGGTCGGCCTCGGCGTACTGCCGGAAACTGTCGTTCTGGATGTAACACAGGCCGACCTTCGCGGTGTCGTCGCCGGTGTGAAACAGCCACGCGTAGCCACCGGGAGCCAGGCTGTGATCCAGCCGGAGCATCATCGCGTCGGTCAGGTCGGCGTAGCCCTCGGGCGCGAGGTCGACGCTCTCGTACTCGTACTCGATACCGATGGCTTGTTTCTCGCGCTCGAGGTCGCTCACGCCGAGTCGTTTCGCCAGCGGTGCGGCGGGACCGGTCGCGTCGACGATTACGTCGCCGTACACTTCCTCGTCGCCGTTGTACCGGACGCCGACGACTTCGTCGCCCTCGACGACCGGGCCGGCGACGCGGGCGTCGAACCAGTAGGTCGCCCCCTCGCGCTGGCCGTCGTCGACGAGGAACCGCTTGAAGTCGGCGAACTCCAGGACGGCACCGGCCTGTTCCTGTCCGAAGTGGTCGTTCGGAGACTCGATGACGACGCTGTCGGTGAAGTTCATCACCACGTCGTCAGGGATGCCGAACGACGCCATCATCGACGGGAAGGTCCCGCCGGTCGACTTGTTGCTTCGGGCGGGGAACTCGTCTTCGGATTCGGTCTCCAGGACGACGACGTCGTACCCCCTGGCCGCGAGGTCGCGCGCGCACTGGGCCCCTGCCGGTCCGGCCCCTGCGATGACCACGTCGAATCGGTCGTCCATACCCGGTGATTGTCCGTCCGGGTTATCAGTGTTGTCAACCGGAGTGCGACAGGTCGACGGGAACGCACGACAGCAGAACCAAAGGCCCATGTCGACGCCGTTCGAAGTTCGGCCGATGTCCGCTACACGCGATCCCGAGAGCGTCCCGTCGGTCGACGGGATGCCCATGCTCGGCATCGGCACCTGGCAGAACACCGATCCCCAGCAGTGTGCCGACAGCGTCGCGACGGCGCTAGAGACGGGGTATCGACACGTCGACACCGCACAGGCCTACGGCAACGAGGCGGCCGTCGGCGAGGGACTCGCCCGCGCGGCCGTCGACCGCGAGGACGTGTTCCTGGCGACGAAGGTGTGGATCGACAACCTCGCACACGACGACGTACTCCGCACGGCCCGCGAGAGTCTCGACAACCTCGGCGTCGACTACGTCGACCTGCTGTACGTCCACTGGCCGTCCCGGACGTACGACCCCGAGGACACGCTGCCGGCGTTCGACGAACTCCACGACGACGGCGCGATACGAAATGTCGGCGTCAGCAACTTCCCGCCGGAAGCGGTCGAACGCGCCCGCGAGGTGCTCGACGCGCCCGTGTTCGCCAACCAGGTAGAGATGCACCCGCTGTTGCAGCAGGCGGAACTGCGCGCGTTCGCCGCCGAAACCGACCTGAACCTCGTCGCCTACTCGCCGCTGGCCCGCGGGGCCGTCTTCGAGGTTGACGTCCTGTCCGACGTCGCCGAGGCCCACGGCGTCAGCGAGGCGCAGGTGTCGCTGGCGTGGCTCCGCCGGAAGGGCGTCACCGCCATCCCGAAAGCAACTAGCACAGCCCACATCCGCGACAACTTCGAGAGCCTCCAGGTGACCCTCTCCGACGAGGAAGTCGAACGCATCGACGCCATCGACCGGACCGACCGGCAGGTTCACCCGAGTTTCGCCCCCGATAGCTGGTGATCGGACGAGTCAGCCGACATTTCGCACGTAACCGGGCGAGTCCGCCACCGTTTCGCACGTAACCGAGCGAGTCCGCCACCGTTTCGCGCGCCGACGGTTCCGGAACACGGCTGGTGCAGTGGGCGTGGGGGGCGTTCTCGCGGCCCGGACGGCGGGCCAGCCAGAAACGTTAAACCGGACACATCCGGATGGACGAACGTACATGAGCGTCGGCAGCGAGCAGGGCGTCGTCGGTGCGATCCGCTTCGACCTGCGGCGGCTCCACGAGACGTGGATGGAACTCGTCTTTCCCCGTCAGCGCGACGCGTCCGACACGGTTCTGGGGAAGTGGAAACCCAAGGACCTCTCGTCGAAAGTCGGCTACTGGCTCTGGTTCGCGGTCGGGGTGCCACTCATCGCCGTCACGTACCCGCTCGCGCTCGTCGGCGTTATCGTCCGCTTTCAGGCGCGGCGCATCGACGGGACGGCGACGCGGCTGGGCGTCGTCGGCGTCGTATTGTTGATGATCGTCGTCTGGGGTGGCCTGACGGCACTGGCGCGCTTCCGGTTGAATCTCGCACCCGGTGGCTTCCTCGCGGTCGGTGCCGCAAGCGCCGTCGCCGTCGTCACCGGCGCGCTCGCCGTGGTGACCAGCCGCGCCGGCGGTCGCGGGACGACGGTCGTCCTCTCGTACCCGCTCGCGATGACGGCCATCTTCCTGCCACCGGTCGTCGCGGCACTGTACTCCCGGGACTTCGCGGCCGTGGTGTTTCCCCGTAGCGACTGGATCGCCCGCTGGCTATTGGAGCACGTCCTCGACGTCGCCGGAATCAACACCTACCTCGTGCGGAACTTCGACCGCCAGGGGCTGGCCTACGTCGGCATGTGGTTCGGCATCGCCGTCCCGCTGGGCTGGCTGCTGGGCATCCTCGTCACGCTGGCGGACTTCGTGCGCCCGAATTGAACTACTCGTCGTCCGTCGCCAGCGACTTCCGCATCTCGACGTGTGGGATGCCCGCCTCCTGGAACTCACCGCTCGTGGTCTCGTAGCCGAGTGCCGCGTAGAACTCCTCGACGCGGGTCTGGGCGTGCAGGACCATCTCGGTCAGCCCGCGATCGCTCGCCGTGGCCTCCAGAGTCGTCATGAGGCGGCGGCCAAAGCCCTCGCCGCGGTGCGAACGCAGGACTGCGACCCGCTCGGCCTTGCCGGTCGCGTCGTCGAGTTCGCGAAGCCGGGCCGCACCGACCGGTTCGCCGTCGGCGTAGGCCACGAAGTGGATCGACTCCTGTTCGCGGTCGTCGATCTCGATCTCCTCGGAGACGCCCTGTTCCTCGATGAACACCGCGCGGCGGACGTCGAGGGCGTCTTCGCGTTCGCCGGGCGTCTCCACCCGGTGGACGTCGGCTGTCATCGTCGGAGCGTTGTGTCCGGACCACCCTGAGCGTTCGGATCGACGGGCGAGCCGCCGTTCTTCACGGCGAACCGGCTGGTGGCCCGAGATGTTCGTCTCCCTCACACACCCCAGCACGAACGCGGCGAAAAACGAGTACTGCAGTCCGGGACGGACGGCCGGGACCTGTCGGGCTAGTCCCTAGTTCCCGTCGGGGCTGTAGTTGGGGGCTTCGTCGGTGATCATCACGTCGTGTGGGTGGCTCTCCTGCTGGCCGGCCGCGGAGACGCGGACGAACTCCGCGCGCTCTTTGAACCCGGGGATGGTCTCGGCGCCGACGTAGCCCATGCCGGACTGCATGCCGCCGACGAGTTGGTGGAGTTCCGACTGCAACGACCCCTTGTACGGCGTCGCAGCCTCGACGCCCTCGGGGACGTACTCCTCGTCGTCCTCGTCGACGTCTTTGAGGTAGCGTTCGCCGCCGCCGGACTGCATCGCGCCGACGCTGCCCATGCCGCGGTACTGCTTGTACTTCTTGCCGTTCATCGTGATGACGCGGCCGGGCGCTTCGTCGGTGCCCGCGAAGTACGAGCCGAGCATGACGGCGTCCGCACCGGCGGCGATCGCCTTGATTGCGTCGCCGGAGTAGCGGATACCGCCGTCGGCGATGACCGGCACGTCGTGTCGGCTGGCGACGTCGGCCACCTGCGAGACGGCGGTGATCTGGGGCATCCCCGCGCCGGTGACGACGCGCGTGGTACAGATGGAGCCGGGACCGATGCCGACCTTCACGCCGTCGGCGAAGTCGACGACGTCCTGGGCGGCCTCACGGGTGCCGATGTTGCCGACGACGACGTCGGCGTCGACCACGGACTCGATGTGCCGGGCGGAGTCGACGACGTTCCGGTTGTGCGCGTGTGCGCAGTCGATGAATAGTACGTCGGCCCCGGCGTCGTCGGCGGCGACGGCCCGATCCTGCTCGAAGGGGCCGACGGCGACGCCGGCCCGTAGCTGTCCGTCGTCGTCGCGGACGGCCTGGTCGTACTCGCGGCGCTGGAGGATGCCCTGCATCGTGATGAGGCCGATGAGCCGGTTCCCGCTGTCGACGATGGGGACGCGCTCGATCTTGTGTTCGTACATCAACTCGAGCGCTTCCCGCGGAGAGACGTCCTCGCTGGCGGTGATGACCTCGTCGGTCATCGCCTCCCGGACCTCGTCGCTCTCGCCGACTTCGAGGTACGGTCGGATGTCCGTCGCCGAGATGATGCCCAGCACCTCGCCGTCCCCGGAGACGACGGGCGCACCCGAGACGCCCCGGCGTTCCATCATCTCGTCGACCTCGCGGACGGTCTGGTCGGGCGACGCCGTGACGACGTCGCGGATGATGAGTTCGTCGGCCCGCTTGACCCGTTCGATCTCGCCGATCATTTGATCGACGTCCATGTTGCGGTGCATCACGCCGAGGCCGCCGTGGCGGGCCATCGCGATGGCCATGTCGCTCTCGGTGACGGTGTCCATCGCCGCCGAGAGGACGGGCACGTTCAGCGAGACGTTCTTCGAGACCCGCGTCGTCGTGTCGGCCTCGTCCGGTTCGACGTGACTCTCTTTCGGTTTGAGGAGCACGTCGTCGAAGGTCAACGCCTCCGGTACGTCGAGTTTCCGCGAGAACTGGTCGGGTTCGTTCGCCATGTAAACCGTCGTCCACCGGGGCTGAAAAGCGTTGCGAGACGGGGCGACGACGCGGCACGTGCCGACCCGTGTCGTGTGGCCGCTTCCCATACGGACCGTCATCAGTTCGTCCCGGTCGGTCGCCGAACCGGGTGGCGAACGACCGACACAGAGTAATGCCAGTTCGTATCACGCAACGCTTTTACTGACACCAACGAAAATGACAGATATGGAGTCCGTCCGACCCATCGCAGCGGGCACTGCCCGAGAACCGACCTGTGGCAGCCACAGCGTCGCCAAAACATTCGCGGGTGGACGGAAATTCGGCTTCTTCGGCCAGGGCTTTCACGACGCGTCGGCGGGACGCCGCGACCGGTTACGCGCCGGCCACCACCACCCATCGGCCACGGGAGACGGCCACCCCTGACGCGATGAGTACCTCCCGTCATCCGATCGCCCTCCGCCTCGAACGACAGGTCGGCGGAGCGACGAAGCTCCTGGCGACCGTCATGTGTCTGCCGCTGATCGACGGCATCTTCCCCGCGCTAGTGCTGTCGGGAGCGCTGGCCGACCCGCTGGGAATCCTGCAGGTCGGCCTGCTCATCTTCGGCGGATCGGCGACCGTCGCCGTCATCCTCGCCGAGATGGACGGCGACCGACCCGACCAGGTGAAGGCGGTGCTCGTCGTCGGTGCCGTCGTCCTGAGCGTCGCCATCCTGGAAGCCGCGCTCGCGCCGACCATCCGGAGCCTGCTGAACGCCGCCGTCTTCGAGCGCTTCGCCGGCCTGGTCATCGTCACCATCGCCGCGAAGACCGCCAGCGCCCGGGTCGGCGAACTGCTGCCCCGACCGGCGGTCGTCGTCGTCCTCGGGCTGGTGGCCAGCCTCCAGCCCGGCCAGGCCCGACTCGCGTTCCGGACCGACCCGACGCTGATGATCCAGGCCGGCGCGGCCGCTGGCATCGGCGTCCTGTTCGCCCTCTCGGTCGCGCTCGCAGGTCCGTACCTGCGAAACGCCGTCGACATCGACCGCTTCCGGTTCGGCAGCGCCGTTGCACTGGGCGTGTTGCCGCTGACGCTGTTTGGCTTCCTGCCCACGGAGGCCCCCATCGCGCTGGCGGTCCTGGGAGTCACTGCCGTGCTCGCGTTCGACCCCGAGCGCGCCCGCGAGCCCGAACCCGCCTACGAACCCTACGAAGGCCCCGACGCGGCCGTCTCCGACGGCGGCGACGAGACGGTTCCCGACGAGGAACTCGCCGACGCCGTCCGCGGCGGCGCGACCGAGACCCACACCGACGACGGCCACGCGCCGTGGATGTGAATTCGGCGTCCCGTCCCGTCCCGTCCCGTCCCGT
>JBDGSB010000012.1:49955-52574 GCA_042217765.1 Haloarculaceae archaeon
CGTCCCGTCCCGTCCCGTCCCGTCCCGTGTTCCCTCCGTCACGCTTAGGAGCGTTCCCGTCCGTGTTCCGGTATGGCCGACAATCGCGTGGTTCAGGGACGCATGGTGACGCCGCAACGACTCGCGGAACTCATCGAAGGTGACGACGTCATGGACGCCGAAGCCATCGAGGACGCCGAGCGGGAGTGTCCCGACTGCGGTGGCGACGTCCTCCGGGTCGGATACATGCCCTCGGTCACCTCGTTCGTCACCGGTTACAAGTGCCAGGACTGCGATTGGTCGACGACCGACGAGTGAGACGGACCCCCGCCAGTCCGTATCCGACGTCGCCGATCCGGTCGCCGAACCGAAATCCCTTTAGTTCGATTCTCCATACGACGGAGTGCGGGGTCGTGGCCTAGTCCGGGAAGGCAACTGACTCCAGAGGCGACACGCGCCCGGTGACGACACTCCAGACTGATATACCGAGCGACCGACTGATCATCGGTCGCGCTGACGACCCTCTGGAGGACCGAGGCGCACACCGGAGATATCAGTTGATCGGGGGTTCAAATCCCTCCGACCCCACTCTTGCTGTCGCGAGCCATCTCGTGAGCGACAGCAAAGGTACGGGAGGGGGAACGAATCGTGCGTGTGCGAACGGATAGCGACCGAGTGGAACGATTCGTCGGAGGGAGTCGCTTTTGTCCGTCGAGCGCGGACGTACCGACGATGTCCCCGTCAGTCGAGGCCGTGCTGTTCGACATCGACGACACGCTCTGTGAGTACCGCCGGTCGGGGTCGGAACTGCTGGCCGTCGCCTTCGAGCGCGTCGGCGTCGACCCCTTCTTCACCCAGCGGGAGTACCACGAGCGGTACAACACCTTCGCCGACCACGCCGAGTCGGTGCGGGACCTGCGATCGAACTGCTTCGCGTCCATCGCGTCCGAGAAGGGCTACGATCCGGAGACCGGCCGGGCGCTCGCGGCGGTTTTCGCCGCCGAGCGCGACCACGCGGACGTGGACTTCCTGCCGGGTGCCGAGGCGGCGCTCGACGCCGCTGTGGACCGCTACCGCGTCGGCGTCGTCACGAACGGCGACCCGTGGATGCAATCGCAGAAGCTAGAGGGGCTGGGGGTCGCGGATCGCTTCGAGACGGTCGTCCACGCGGGCTACGACGCCCCGGCCAAACCCGCCCCGGACCCCTTCCACGCGGCGCTCGACGACCTCGACGTCGGTCCCGAGCGGGCGGTCCACGTCGGCAACTCCTCGGTCTCGGACGTGCCGGGCGCGAAGCGCGCGGGACTGCGAGCGGCGTGGCTCCGCCAGGACGGCGTCGACCCCGATCCGAGACCGGACTACGTGCTCGACTCGATGGCCGACCTGATCGACCCGCCGTGGGAGTGAGCGGGAGCGAGTCACGCGGCGGTCCACTCGTAGCCCTCCGGCGTCCCCGCAACGACCTGCTCGCGTTCCCACGTCTCGACGATTTGCCGAAGTCCCTCGCGGTACGTGGGATACGTCGGTTCCCATCCAGTGGCGTCGGTGAACGTCTCGTGGTCGGTCGGCATGGAATTGGTCAGCAGCCGAACGGCGTCTTTACCGGCGAGTGGCCGTGCCAGCCAGCCGGGAATGCGGCTGGGTACTGTCACGCCTCGTCGTGGACGTCGCCGACGGTCACGTCGGTGACGGTGCCGACGCCCTTGCTGCGGCCCTCGCGGAAGACGAACCGCTGGCCCTCCTCGACGAGGTAGGGACTGAACTTGAACCGCACGCGTGCGGTGCCGGTGTCGCCGGGGAGCAGTTGTCCGCCGTCGGGGTAGAAGGCGGCGGCCTCGCTGACGGTTTCGAGGTGGACGACGGGTTCGTAGCCGTCGCCGATGTTGGTGGGGTGGTTGAGCACCATCACGTCGGCCTCGAACTCGCGGACCGGCGTCGGGTCTGCGTCTCGGGGCAGCAATGCCATCCCGCGTTCGACCTCGCGCTCTTCGACGCCTTTCAGCGCGATGCCGACGATGCGGCCGGCGCGGGCCTCGTCGACGCGGTGGTAGTGCATCTCGATCGACCGGACCTCGACGTCGCGGAACGAGCCGTCCGCCATCGGCCCGAGCAGGAGGTCGTCACCGGCCTCGACGGTGCCCGAGCGGACGGTGCCCGACGCCACCGCGCCGACACCGGTGACGTTGTAGGTCCGGTCGACGTACATCGTGAACTGCTCGTCGCCGGGGCCGGCGGTCTTCGGCAGGCGCTCGAACAGTTCGTCGAGCACGTCCATCCCGTCCATCGTGACCGCGCTAGTGGTCAAAAGCGGGACGACCGTCTCGTCGATTTCCTCGACGGCGGCGTCGACCCCGTGGCGTGCGACACGCAGCGGCGTCTTCTCGACCTCGCGCAGGAGCCGTTCGACATCGCGCTCGACTTCGGCGACGCGGTCGTCGTCGACGAGGTCCGTCTTCGTGATCGCGACGATGGTCGGCAGGTCCGTCGCCAGCAGGATGCCGAGATGCTCGCGGGTCGTCTTGGTGGGGCCGTCGTCGGCCGCCACCGTGAGCAGGCCGTAGTCGATCTTCTGGCCGACCAGTCCCCGGATGGTCGTCCGGAGCCACGGTTCGTGGCCGACGGTGTCGACGAAGGAGACGA
>JBDGSB010000031.1:0-50605 GCA_042217765.1 Haloarculaceae archaeon
AACTGTTCGAGGGTCGATATCCCGACTGGCGTACGGTCCGTCGCGGTTCGACCGTTTCGACGGGCGCGCGGAGCCTCACGGATCCGTCGGCAGAAACCGGACGACAGCCTCCGATACGGATCGGCGTCGTCGAATCTCCAATTCGCTCCCCTCGGCGAATCACCGGGAACGGGTCACGCCAGTTCGTACGAACCACTATATTTGGGAACGTCGCACGGATTTTCCGACGGTAGCGCTAGCTATCGGCCGACAGCGGGACATGTAATTATGTATGGCTCGGGCACTATCAGTAAAACACTATCGCCGGCCCGAAACGATCGGTCTCTCGGACGGGAGTGCAACAGACGTCCTAGACGCTGACGTCCGTCACGGCGTCGACCACGTCCCGCCACCGTCGGTACTTCTCGTCGAACGCCTCGGCCGCGTCCGACGGCGCGAACGTCTGGCCAGCCGGCCGACAGTCACACAGTTCCGCTCGGGAGTCCCACACGCCAACCGCCAGCCCGGCAGCGAAGCCGGCCCCGAGCGCCGTCGTCTGGGTCACGTCCGAGCGGACTAGCGAGCGCCCGAGGAGGTCGGCCTGTGACTGGAGGAAGTCGTCGTGGCGGACTGCGCCACCGTCGACCATGAGCCGGTCGTGCTCCACGCCGGTCGCCGCTTCTGCGGCCTCGATCACCGCGCGCGTCCCGAACGCGATGGCCTCGACGGCCGCCCGGACGACGTCCTCCTGGCGGGTGTCGCGGGTCATCCCGAGGATGGCCGTCCCGAGATCGGAGGCCCAGGTCGGGGCCCCGGTACCGCCGAAGCTCGGGACGAAATAGACCGACTCGGCCGATTCGTCGGTCGCCACGATTCGATCGAGCCGATCCATGTTCTCGAGGATACCGGTCGTCTGGAGCCACTCCAGGACGGCCCCCGTCGCGAACACGGGTCCTTCGAGCCCGTACCAGGGGCGCTCGCCCGCCCGCTGGAACCAAATCGTCGTCAGCAAGTCCCCGGCCTCGACCGGGTCCGTGCCCGTGTTCTGCAGGAAGAAGTTCCCGGTCCCGTAGGTGACCTTCGCGTCGCCGTCCCGGAACGCGCTCCGGCCGAGCAACGCGGCCTGCTGGTCGCCCAGCACGCCCGTGATCGGGACCGCGGCGTTGAGGACGCCGTTGGGATCCGTCGTCCCGAACCCCTCGGGATCACTCGACGGCCGCACCGTCGGCAGGGCCGCACGCGGAACGTCGAACAGCGCGAGCAGGTCCTCGTCCCAGCCCAGTTCGCGGACGTCGAACAGCATCGTCTGTGCGGCGTTGGTGACGTCCGTCGCGTGCGTGCCCGTCAGATTGTACAGGAGCCACGAGTCGATCGTGCCCAGCAACACCTCACCCGCGGCAGCTCGGGCGCGCACGTCCGTCCCGTCCCCACGCTCGTCTAGCAACCGCGTCGCCGTCGGCGCGGCGAAGTAGGCGTCGGGTTCGAGTCCGGTCCGCTCCCTGACGAGGGCTCGTTCGTCCGGGGTCAATGCCCCGACGACGTCGGCCCCACGGCGGTCCTGCCAGCTGAGTGCGGGCGTGACCGGATCACCCGTGGCCGCCTCCCACGCCAGCAGCGTCTGTCGCTGACTCGAGATGCCGAGCGCCCGCAACTGCCCGGAGTCGACGTCGGCCTCGACGAGACCACGACGAATCGCGTCCGTCGCACAGCCCCACAGCCGGAGCGGGTCGTACTCGATGCGATCGGACGAGCGCGTCCGGTGCTGGTGGGCGGTGAACGCCTTCGAGACGGGACGACCCCGTTCGTCGAAGACGACGAACCGCGTCCCGCCGGTTCCCTGGTCGAGCGCCCCGACGACGATTCCGTCAGTCATCCGTCCCGTAGCTGCTGGAACAACGGAGCGGAGAAGTTCGGCGTCACCGTACTGGGCTGTCGGCCGTCCATCTGCGCGCCGATCGGCACCTCGCGCCGTTCGAGGACGCCGAACTGGGCCAGTTCGTACAGCAGGCGTTTGACCGTCCCGCTAGTGAGGTCCGTCTCGTCGGCGATGTGCTCGGCCGTGGTGTCGATGCTGTCGTGGCCGCCCCGCGAGCGGTCGAGCAAGCGTTCGAGGACGAGCTGCTCGTTGTCCGACAGCGCCAGCACTCGCCCGATGGGGACGCCGTCTCTCGGGACCGCCTCCATGCCGACCTCGATGTCCTCGTTGCGGAGTCGGGTCGCGTCGTTGGCCTCGGCGTTGGCCGCGGCGACGAACATCGCCGCCAGCGCGTCGTGAGCGTCGCCGTCGGCCCAGTCGGCCAGCCGCTGGGCGTGCGTGTGATCGAGCGTGTGCGAGAGCCCGCGCGAGCCGCGAACCGTGAGCACGTCGACGAGTTCGTACGTGTAGGCGGGCACGTGAATCTGCTGTTCGGGCATCGGAAACGGTAACTCCTCCGGCGGCGTTCGCCCGATGCCGATCCAGGACAGTCCGTCGAAGGGCTCGAAGAGGCCATAGAGGTCCTCGAGGTCGATCGTCTTTGGCTCACCGAGGTGATCGACCGCGATCTGGACGGTCTCGCTGGCGGACACGACCGACGTAATCTGCTCGCGGAGCATCTCCGTGCTCACGCCCCGTTCGGGCACGGACTCGGCCCGGAGGCTATCCAGTAGCTGGCGATAGATCCGGAACTCGCTGGTCGCCTGGCGGGCGTCCAGATAGACGAACCTGACCTCGCCCTGGTCGCTCTCGCCCCGGGTGGCCGTGTAAAACGACTGGCCGCCCGTCAACTCCGAATCCAGCGCCGAGATCAGCGCCGTCACGATGGCGGACTTGCCCGACCCCTCCGGCCCCCACACGTAGACGTTCGGCGGCGTTGCCCGGTCGAACAGCGGGTCGATGGCGTCCAGCAGCGCCTCGAACAGCGTCTCTCGGCCAATCGGTTCCTGGAGGTGGACGGCGGGGTTCAACGAGTCGGCGTCGACGATGAGTTCGTTCAGGCTACTCCTGTTGCGTCGACGATCGATACGTTCTGTGAGATCCATACCCGTACGAAGTCACTACCCGAGATAACGCGTCGTGACCCCTAAATACTTTGTTCCACGCAAAAACGTGGGTCAAACGGTCCAAGACGACTCTCGGATCCCGATCAGCGCCCGGCGAAGGTACAGTCGTCGACGAAGACGCCGTCGACGCCCACGTCACGCATGACGCGCATGGACTCCTCGGTCTCGACCGGCCAGGCGTTGACCGCGAAGCCTCGTTCGTGGGCTCGCTCGACGACCCGCGTCTCGACGCAGAGTCGGTGGTACGGATGCACGTACTCGCAACCGAGGTTGGCGGCGACGTCGAGGCTTCCCTCGGGGTCGTCGACGAACAGGTACGCCAGCGTGTCACACCCGGCCTCGCCCGCCGCCGCGAGTTCGTCGGCGTCGAACGTCGAGACGATCACCTCGTGGTCGTATCTGGCGGCGATCGACGCGACGTCCTCGACGACGTCCTCGGCTTTGAGTTCGAGGTTCAGCCCGACGTCCGGCGGGACCGTCTCGAAGACGTCTTCGAGCAGCGGAACGCCCTCGCCCGAGTCCAGGATCTCCACGTCCCGGAGTCGGTCGTAGGGCGTCTCCGCGATCGGACCGGTGGCGTCGGTGACCCGATCGAGATCGTCGTCGTGGAAGACGACGAGTTCGCCCGAGCCACACCGCCGGACGTCCGTCTCGATCACGTCGACGACCGCCGCCGCTTCGCGCATCGCCGTCAGCGTGTTCTCGGGATACTGTGCCATGCAGCCCCGGTGTGCGATGAACCGCATTCGTCACCCCAACGCGGCCGCTTGTTCCCGCACGGTCACCCCTCTGTCAGCGGCGGTTCCGACGCCGTCGGCTCCCGTGGCGAGGAGTGATACACCGCCTCGCCCGAGGCGACGTCGAACAGGTGCAGACGCTCCTCGTCGAAGCCCACCGAGATGACGTCACCGGGTTCGATGCGGCTCCGGGGTTCGGCCTTGACCTGGAGTTCGTCGCCGCCGACCGCACAGTGCATCAGCAACGACTCCCCCAGCGGTTCGGTCACCTCGACGTCCACCTCGAAGGTGGTCGCGTCGTCGGGGAGGTTCGCCGCCAGGGAGATGTCCTCGGGGCGGACGCCCAGCATCGCCTCGCCGGTCACGCCGTCGAGACCGTCGCCGTCGGGCAACTCGATCCTGAACCCGTCGTGAACGGCGGCGTGGCTCCCACCGTCGGACTCGACGTCGACGCCGACGACGTTCATCGCGGGACTACCGATGAACTCCGCGACGAACCGGTTGGCGGGGTAGTCGTACAGCAGTTGCGGCGGATCGACCTGCTGGATCCGCCCGTCGTTCATGACGGCCACGCGGTCGCCCAGCGTCATCGCTTCCGTCTGGTCGTGAGTGACGTAGATCGTGGTGGTCCGCAGTTCCTGGTGGAGCTTCAGCAGTTCCGCGCGCATCTGCACCCGGAGCTTCGCGTCGAGGTTCGACAGCGGCTCGTCGAGCAGGAACACCTGCGGTTCGCGGACGAGCGCTCGCCCGATGGCCACCCGCTGGCGCTCGCCGCCGGATAGCTCCTTTGGCTTGCGGTCCATCAGTTCCTGGATGTCCAGGGTCTCCGCGGCGTTGTCGAGTCGCCGCTCGATTTCGTCGTCGGAGAAGTCGCCCGCCGACTTCATCCCGAACTTCATGTTCTCCGCGGAGGTCATGTGCGGGTACAGCGCGTAGTTCTGGAAGACCATCGCGATCGACCGGTCTTTGGCCGGTTTGCCGTTGACGATGTCGCCCGCGATGTGGAGCGTCCCGTCGGTGATGTCCTCGAGTCCCGCGATCATCCGCAGCGTCGTGGACTTGCCACAGCCGGACGGACCGACGAGGACGAGGAACTCGCCGTCTGCTACTTCCAGGTCGATACCCCGGACCGCTTCGACGGACCCGAAGTGTTTCGTCAGGCCGTCGAGTGTTATGTGCGACATTGTTCACTTCTGTTGGAGCGCGAAGGTTTCGAGTAGCGGCCGGTGCAGGACGATCAGCACGACCAGTGGCGGAATCAGCGCGATGACCGCGCCGGCCATGATGAGCCCCCACTGGGTGAGCCCCGACTGGCTGGCACCCTGGAGGTACTTGATACCGACCTGGATGACCTGTTTGTCCTGGTCGCTCATGACGATGAGCGGCCAGAGGTACTGGTTCCAGGCGTAGATGAACGTGATGACCGACACGCCGGCGATCATCCCTTTCGACATCGGGATGAGCACTTTGAACAGGAACGTGATCGGACCGACGCCGTCGAGTCTGGCGTTCTCGACCAGCGACTCGGGAATCGACATGAAGTGCTGTCTGAACAGGAACACCGCCGTCGCGCTCGCGATGTACGGGCCGGTGATCGCCAGCAGCGTGTTCGCCCAGCCGAGGTCCGCCATGAGCTGAAACAGCGGCACGATGCGCACCGGCACGGGCAACAGAAGCGTCAGCAGAATAAACATAAACACCGCGCGCTCGTAGGGCAATCGGTAGTACACGAGCGCCAGCGCGGCGATCAGCGACAGCGCGACCTTGCCGACGACGATGATGGCCGCCATGACGAACGAGTTCCACATGTACTGCAGGAGATTGTAGTCGGTCAGCGCCTCGTTGTAGTTGGCCAGGCCCTTGCTGCCGAGGCCGATGTTGGTCACCTGGTAGATTTCGGTGGTGTTCTGGGTGCTCATGACGAGCGCCAGGATGAGCGGCAGCCCCATCATGAAGATGGAAAACAACAGTCCGGCGTGAATCGCCAGATTGCCGTCGAGCAGGTCGGTCACGGCTATTCGCCCGGACGCGGCCGCAGTCGATTGGGTTTCGGTTTCCGTCGCCATTGTCAGGCCCCGTAGTGTGCGTAGCTCTCGGAGATGGTCAGCTGGATGTACATGAGGATAGCCACGATGGCAAAGAGGATGACGGACTCGGCGGACGCCTTGCCGAGGCTACTGAACGCGAACGCGTCGCGGTAGAGCTTGAAGATGAGCAGGTTCGTGGCGTTGCTCGGACCGCCGCTGGTCATCAGGTCCACTAGCGGGAACGTCTGGAAGAACGCGTAGATGGTGTTGATGATGACCAGAAACACCAGCGTCGGCGAGATGAGGGGGATGTACACCTTGTAGAGCATCTTGAGCCTTCCGACGCCGTCGATTTCGGCCGATTCCGTCAGCGTCTCGGGGATGTTGTTCAGGGCGGCGACCAGGAAGATGATGTTGTAGCCGAGTTGCTTCCAGATGGCGACGATTCCGACGACGAAAAACGCCAGTGGCCCGCTCGTGAACCAGTCGAACGTGAGGCCGGTCGCCGCCTCGACGTAGTGCGTGATGATGCCCAGCGTCGGGTGCATCATGAACATCAGGACCGTCGCGGCGACGGCCGTCGGGAGCGCGTACGGCCAGATGGCCGCCACGAGATACGTGGACTCGCCGAACTCGACTTCGAACAGCAGGTACGCGACGAACATCGACACCGCGAGCGTTCCGACGACGACGAACGCGGCGAACGCAAAGGAGATGAGGAAGCTCATCCGGTACTCCGCGGACGTCGCCAGCGTCACGTAGTTCTTCAGGCCGACGAAGGTGAGTTTCGTCCCCAGAAGCAGCGTCTGGAAGAAACTCAGACGGAACGTCTCTAGGGCCGGGTAGTACAGGAAGGTAACCAGGACGACGAACGTCGGCAGTAACAACAGCCCCGCCTGGAGCTTCGAATCGTACGGTTTCGTGAATTCGGACATGCTGGGCGAAGGGGGGTGGCAGTGGGGCGCTTAGCTGACCTTGTCGTTGTAGTCTTTGAGTGCGGAGTTGATATCCGAGTTGATACTCGACAGTCCGCCCTGGACGTCGACGTTGTCCTTCTGGACCATGCTGACGAACCCTTCCTCGATGATGGTGCGCGCCTTCGTGAACGGCCCCATCCGTGCGCCGCGGGTCGCTGCGGAGTCCTCGGTCGCCCGCAGTTGCTCGATCGCGGTCATGAAGTTGGGGTTCTTATCGTAGAAGCCCTCGTCTTCGAGCTGGCTGATGGCCTCCTTGCGCACCGGGAAGTAGCCGGTATTCTTGTGCCAGCGCTTTTGCTGTTCGGGCTGGGTCAACCACAGCAGGAACTCGGCGGCGGCATCTTCCTGGGCCTGAGAGAGTCCTTTGGGAACCCACAGGGAGGCACCGCCGATGATGACGCCGTGGCGCTGGCCGTTGGGGACGGGCAGGTTCATCGTCCCGAGTTCGAAGCCGTTCTTCTTCGCGCCTTCCTTCATCGGGGCGATGCTCGACGTCGAGTAGCCGAGGATGCCGGTCTTGCCGGTGAGGAACGCCTGCTGGGCCTCGCCCCAGGCCTCGATGCCGGGATTGAGGTACTGGTCCTGGCTGTAGAGGTCGGTCCACCAGTTGAAGATGTTCTTCGCGGCGTCGCTCGTGAGGTAGGCCTCGGTGGCACGGCCCGACCGGCCGTTGTCGTTGTTGACCAGCACCTGGTTCTGCTCGGCGAACCACTGTTCGACGAACCAGGAGTGGTTCGGCCAGGTGGTGCCCTTGTCGGCGACGCCCTCGTCGGTGAGCGTCTGGGCGGCTTGCTTCACGCCCTCGAAACTCGTCGGCGGGTTTTCGGGGTCCAGGCCCGCCTTGTCGAAGGCGTCCTTGTTGTAGTAGAAGATGGCGTTGCTAGAGTTGAACGGCATCGAGTGGAGTTTGTTGCCGGCGCCGCCGCCGCCGCGGTAGTAGTTCATCACCGAACTGAGGTAGTTGTCGTAGTTGATCCGGTCTTTGGGGATGATGTCCTCGACGGTCTTGAACGCGCCGCTGTCGATCGCCAGTTGCGTCCCGATCTCGAAGATCTGCGTGATCGCCGGCGGATTTCCGGCCTGCACCGCGGAGGTCGTCGCGTTCAGCGTCTCGCGGTAACTCCCCTTCTGGGTCGCTTCGAGTTTGATGCCGTCGGCCTGGCTCTCGAAGTCGCTGGCGAGCGTGTTCACGAACTTGCCGAGGTCGCCACCCATCGCGTGCCAGAACTTGATGGTCGTCGTGCCACCGCCACTGCTGGCCGTTTCCGTGGTGGTGCCGCCACCGCCACCGCTGCTCTCGGTCGTGGTGTCGCCCCCGCCGTTGTTGCCGCCGCCGGAACACCCTGCGAGACCTGCGATGGTTGCAACGCCGGCTCCCTTGATGAACGTGCGACGAGATGGAGTCGTATTTTTCATCTCTACCAGCCATAGTGGTAGTAATTGTATATAATTCTTTGGTGTGTATTGGAACGTTCGTCTTCGGACGTCGAGGGATGGCACCGTCCATCACGATAGAGATCGGCAAGGGACGACGACGGCGAGTCCGGCGACGCGACCACCAGCTCGACGAGGCCGTCGGATACGGAGCGACGTCACGGCGTTTCGGTGGGTCGCCGGCCCGGATCGTGATCCGCCGAAACGGTGTCACTGCTTCGTCCAGTCGCCGGATCCATCACACGCCGCGATGGCGACCGACGTCGGCGTCGCACACGCGACAGTTCCCCAACGACGGGCCCACCGTTTTCGCATATAAATTATTGGCTGTCGAAGACCGACAGTAACGAACGATCCGAATCCGTCTCACTCTTCGGTGTCGCCGTGCAACCGCTCGTAGACCAGCGTGGGGAACTTCGGCGACACGGCGCTGGGTCGACGACCGGCGGAACCCAGACCGACCGCGACCTCCTGGCGTTCGAGCACGCCAATCTTCGCCAGTTCGTAGATGTACCGGCGAATCGTCCCCTGCGAGAGGTCGGTGCGTTCTGCCAGGAGTTCCGACACCTCCTCGATGGAGTGGTCCTCGTCGGTGTCGATCTGCAACAGTGCGTACAGCACCTCCTGTTTGTTCTCCGGGAGCGCGAGGACGCGCCCGATGTGGATCGTGTCATCGGGGACGCTCTCTTTGCCCCGTTCGATGGCCGCCTGATCGAGGTCGGTCCGGCCCGCGTCGTCGGCGACGGCCACGGCTCCGAACAGCGCAGCCAGGGCGTCGTGTGCGTTTCCGTCCGCCCACTCCGCGAGGTCTTTGGCCTTGCTGTGGTCGAGTCCCTTCGACAGTCCGGCCGCACCCCGCGTCGTCAAAATGTCGATTATCTCGTAGTTGTAGGACGGCACTTCGACGGTCTGGACGGGCGCCGCCGCCGTTTCTCCGGGCGGAGTGCGCGACACCCCCAGCCAACTCACCGTCTCGAAGGACGCGAAAAAGTTCGCCACGGCAGTCGGCGAGAGCGTTCCGGGTTCGTCGAGGTGGTCGACGACGACGACGACCCCGTCGACGTACCCGAGCTGTTCGCGCAAGCGTCGTTCGAGTTCGGCGGTTCCGATGCCGCGGTCCGGGATTCGATCGGTCACTAGCGCGTCGAGGAGACTGTGATACAGCTGGAACTCGCTCGACGTGCGCCTCGCGTCGACGTACGAAACCCCGAAGTCGGGAGCGAGGTTGTCGGCCCGCGTCGCCGTGTGGATGGCGTTGCGGCTGCTCGATAGCTGTTCCTGCAGCACCGACACGAGCGCCGTCACGATGGCGGACTTCCCCGATCCGGACGGCCCGTGTACGTACACGTCCGGCGGGACGTCCCCGTCGAACACCGGATCGATGGCGTCGAGCAAGGCCTCGAAGACGAACTCGCGCCCGACCGGTTCCGGGAGGTGGACGGCCGGACTCAGCGGGTCCCAGTCGACGACGAGCCGATCCTCGAATCGGTGGTTGAGACGACGCTCGATGCGCTCGGCGAGATCCATCGATGATTGCCGAACGTTAGTACCCACCATACATATACGTACTCCCAACCCGATCGCTCGGTTACAGATTGCGGAGCGAAACAGCCGACGAGGGCACCGAGTGCAGCGCCGAGGAGAACAGCGGATCGACCGGGCCATTCGAACCGCGAATCGTTCGATCACCCGAACCGTGCGCGGTCGCCGGTCCCATCGGTCATCGCGCTGGCCAGCGCCCCCCGAACGACCACGTCGTCGCCGAGCGTCGTCAGTTGCACGTCGGGAACGTTCACCATGACCATGTCCTCGATGCGGTCCCGGAGCGGTTCGACGATTCGCTCGGGGTTGTTGAGCGCGACGGCCCCGCCGACGAACACGACCAGCGGCGCGTACGCCTGCGTGATGGTCGCGACGCCGAGCGCGTTCCAGTGGGTCACCTGTTCGAGGACGTGATTCGCGAAGTCGTCTCCGTCGGCGGCGGCCGCGAAGACCGTCGCGGCGTCCATGTCCGGGTCTTCGAGCGGGAGCGACGTCGCCACTGCGTCCTCGTCGTGGAGCCGGCGGGCGTACTCCGGAACGTTCTCGCCGGAACTGTAGGCCTCCCAGTGGCCGTCGTGGCCGCACCCGCAGGTCATCACGCCGTTTGGGTCGACGGTAATGTGGCCGACCTCCCCGGCGTTGCCGTCCCACCCCGAGAGGACGCGCCCGTCGACGCAGACGCCCGCACCGATGCCCGAGGAGACCGTCAGGTAGACCATGTCGTCGGGGTTGCGGTCGCTGTAGAAGCGCTCGCCGATGACCCCCGCGTTGGCGTCGTTGTGGAGGAACACCCGGTCGGTCCCCACGAGGTTCGAAATCGGCCCGGTCAGCGGGATGCGGTCGATGGTGTCTGGCAAGTTCGCGGGATCGGTCACCGTCCCCTCCGCCAGGTCTAGCGGTCCGACAGACCCGATGCCTGCCGCTCGGACCGCGGACGCGTCGACGCCCGCGTTCGCCAGCGCCGACCGGAGCGTCGACAGGACCGCCTCGGTGACGGCGATGCCGTTCGGTCCCTGCGGCGTCGGCCGTTTCGCGGACCCGACGACGGTTCCCTCCTCGTCGGCCACCACCGCCCGGACGTTCGTCGCGCCGAGGTCGATGCCGGCGTAGGCCATTACCGGAACCAGGGGGCGGCGACCACTTAATTGCACACATTTACTCACTATCGAGTTTCTTCTGCCAGCAGTTTTCAAGTACCAGAGGTGCGTGCATGGGGACGATGACCGGAACCAGCTACGTCGCGGCCGTCGACCAGGGGACTACGAGCACACGGTGTCTGGTGTTCGATCACGCCGGAACGGTCGTCGCGGACGCCTACGAGACGCACGAACAGTACTATCCACAGCCAGGATGGGTGGAACACGACGCCGCGGAGATCTGGGCGAACACGAAAGCCGTCGTCACACGGGCGCTCGACGCCGCCGACCTGGACGGCGACGACCTCGCGGCGCTGGGAGTCACCAACCAGCGCGAGACGACCGTCCTCTGGGACCGGGAGACGGGCGACCCGATCCACGAGGCCATCGTCTGGCAGGATCGGCGCACGACCGAGCGCATCGAGGAGTTAGAAGCCGAGGGCAAGACCGAGGCCATCCGCCGCAAGACCGGGCTCCAGCCCGACGCGTACTTCTCGGCGACCAAAGTCGAGTGGCTGCTGCGCAACGCCGACCCCATCGAGACCGACCGCGGCGACGCCGAGACCGTCCGCGACCGCGCCGCGAACGGCGAGGTCGTCTTCGGTACCATCGACTCCTGGCTCATCTACAAACTCACGGGCGCGCACGTGACCGACGTCACCAACGCCGCCCGCACCATGCTGTTCGACGTCCACGAGATGGGATGGGACGACGAGTTGCTCGCGGAGTTCGACGTGCCCCGCGCCATGCTCCCAGAGGTCCGCCCCTCTAGCGACGACGACCACTACGGCACCACCGACCCCGACGGCTTCCTCGACGCCGAAGTCCCCGTCGCGGGCGCGCTGGGCGACCAGCAGGCCGCGCTGTTCGGCCAGACCTGCTTCGACGCCGGCGACGCGAAAAACACCTACGGGACCGGTTCGTTCCTCCTGCTCAACACCGGCGACGAACCCGTCGAGAGCGACCACGGCCTCCTGACGACCGTCGCCTTCCAGCGCTCGGGCGAACCCGTCCAGTACGCTCTAGAGGGGTCGATCTTCGTCACCGGCGCGGCCATCGAGTGGCTGGTAGACGTCGACCTCGTCGACGATCCCGCCGCGACCGAACGGCTCGCACGCGCGGTCGACTCCACCGACGGCGTCTACCTGGTCCCCGCGTTCACCGGCCTCGGCGCACCTCACTGGGACCAGCGCGCCCGCGGCACCGTCGTCGGCCTGACGCGGGGCACTCGCAAGGAGCACCTCGTCCGCGCCACCCTGGAGGCCATCGCGTTCCAGACCCGCGACGTCATCGAGGCGATGGTCGCCGACGCCGGCCTCGCGGTCGACTCCGTGAAGGTCGACGGCGGCGCGGTCAAAAACGACTTCCTCTGTCAGCAACAGGCCGACATCGCCGACGCCGAGGTCGTCCGCCCGGCCGTCGACGAGACGACTGCCCTCGGTGCGGCCTACGCCGCCGGCCTCGCCGTCGGCTACTGGGACGACCTCGACGCCCTCCGGAACAACTGGCGCGTCGACCGCACCTTCCAGCCCCAGGCCGACCCCGGCGAAATCGACCGCCGCTACGAACGGTGGGGCGAGGCCGTCGAGCGCGCGAAAGACTGGGCGCGAGAGTGACCCGGTACGGTAGCCCAGCCGAAACCTATTCCGCCGTCAAAGGCGGAGGGAGAACATGACCACCTACGACGCCGACGGCATCACGCTCCACAAGGTGCGCGAGTACGTCTGGGAGATTCCCCAGGACGCCGAAGAGGGGATGAACGCGCCGGCACGCGTGCTCGCGAGCGAGGCGCTGCTCGAGGAGATCAGCGAGGACAAGACGCTCCTGCAACTCAAGAACTCGACGCATCTGCCGGGCGTACGGAAGTACGCGGTCTGCATGCCCGACGGCCACCAGGGATACGGCTTCCCCGTCGGCGGCGTGGCCGGCATCGACGCCGAAGACGGCTGTATCTCGCCGGGCGCGATCGGGTACGACATCAATTGCCTGCCGGCTGACGCCGAGGTCAACCTGTCGTTCGGGCGTCGAACGCCGATCGCGGACCTCGAATCGTCCTTCGAAGACGAACGGGCGATGATCGCCGGCGACGAGTACGTCTCCTCTGGAATCCGACTGTTCACCGAGTCAGGCGAGAAACCGATCGTCGAAGTCGAGACGGAACTGGGCGACACGCTCCGTGCGTCGACGGACCATCCCGTTTCGACGCCCGACGGAATGCGACCGGCCGGGAACCTGACCGTCGGTGACACGGTCCGCGTCCAGCCGTTCGAAGGACTCGAAGACGAGCGACCCGAGGAGTTCACGCTGTTGACGGAAGCCGACTTCGCCGACGAGAATCCCCAGATCGTTCGCGTCCTGAACGAGCGAGGACTGTTGCCGCTTTGCTCGACCGACGACGCGTTCAACCAGCTACTGAAAGTGATCGGATTCATCACGGGCGACGGGTCGTTCGGCGCGGAGGGAACGACGTGGTTCTACGGCGATCCCGAAAACCTCGAAGATATCCGCGAGGACGTGCGCGAGATCGGATTCGAGCCGTCCCGGGTGTACGAACGCGAGCGCTCTCACGAGATCGACGGCCGGACGTTCGAGCGGACGGAGTACAGTTTCAAGACGACCTCCGGGGCACTGAAACTCGTGTTCAAGAAACTCGGTGTACCGGACGGCGAGAAGATTTCGTCGGGGTTCACGACCCCCGACTACTTCGACCGACTCGCGAACTGGCAGCGGGCGCTGTACTATTCTGCGTACTTCGGCGCGGAAATGAGCGCGCCGGCCGCACGGCACGACAAGAATCTCTACTGTCCCAAAGTGAGCCAGACGCGCACGGTGGAGACGGCCGACGCGGGTGAATCGTTCCTCGCCGATATCGCCGACTTCCTCTCCGACGTCGGCGTCGAGACGAACACCATCGAGCGGTTCGAGACCGACTCGAACGCGACCGAGGAGACCGTCAGACTGCGACTCGGCGTGAAGAATGATTCGGAGGCCCTGATCCGGTTTTTCTCCACTGTCGGATACCGGTACAACCGTACCAAACGACGGCAGGCGGCCGAGGGCATCGCGTACCTGAAACTGAAAGAGCGCGCGCGGGATCGACGGGCGGAGATCGCGACCGAAGCGAAGGCGATGGCGGACGGCGGCGCGTCGCCGACGGAGATCAAAGACTCATTCGAGGAGTTTCGTTCGAACGTCGAGGTCGGTGACGATTTCACCGTCCCGGCGACGGTCGTCGACGTCCGCGACGGCGGCTCCCGTCCAGTGTACGACATCGGCGTCGAACACGAGGCACACAACTTCGTCGCCGACGGTTTCGTCGTCTCGAACTGCGGCGTGAGAATGATGAAAACGAATCTGGCCTACGACGACGTCCAGGGCCACGAGGAGGAACTGGTCGACGCCCTGTTCGCCAACGTCCCGTCGGGGCTGGGCGGTGGCGGCATCTTCGAGGGCTCGCGCGCGGACATCGAGGACATCCTCGAGAACGGCATGGAGTGGGCGCTGGCCAACGACTACGCGATACCCGAGGACCTCGAACACTGCGAGGACGAGGGCTACCGCCCGGAGGCCGACGCCGCGACGGTCTCGAAGAAGGCCAAAGACCGCGGTTCGAACCAGGTCGGTTCCCTGGGGTCGGGCAACCACTTCCTCGAAGTCCAGCGCGTCACCGACGTCTACCGCGAGGACGTCGCCACGGAGTTCGGGCTGGAACCCGATCAGATAGTCGTCCTCATCCACTGCGGGTCGCGCGGGCTAGGCCACCAGATCTGTACGGACTACCTGCGAGACATCGAGAAGGCCCACGCCGGGCTCCTGGATCGGCTTCCCGACAGGGAACTGGCGGCCGCACCGGCGGGGAGCCAACTGGCCGAGGACTACTACGGCGCGATGTGTGCGGCCATCAACTTCGCCTGGGTGAACCGCCAGCTCATCATGCACCGCACGCGGCGGGTCTTCGAGAAGGTGTTCGGTCGGTCGTGGGAGGACATGGACATGTACCTGCTATACGACGTCGCGCACAACATCGGCAAGAAGGAGGTCCACGACGTCGGTAACGAAGAACGCGAACTGTACGTCCACCGCAAGGGTGCGACGCGGGCGTTCCCGGCGGGACGGCCCGAACTCCCCCCGGCCTACAGCGACGTCGGCCAGCCCATCATCATCCCCGGCAGCATGGGCTCGGGCAGCTACGTGCTCCGTGGCGGCGAGAACTCCCTGTCGGAGACGTTCGGCTCGACCGCCCACGGCGCGGGCCGGCTGATGTCGCGCACGCAGGCCAAACGGGAGTTCTGGGGCGAGGACGTGATGGACGACCTGCGCGAACGACAGCACGTCTACGTCAAGGCCGAAAGCGGCGCGACGGTCGCGGAAGAAGCCCCCGGCGTCTACAAGGACGTCGACGAGGTGGTCCGCGTCTCCGACGCCCTGGGCATCGGCGACCGCGTCGCCCGAACCTTCCCCGTCTGTAACATCAAGGGCTAGGCTCTGCTCGGTCCGGACGATTCGGGTCCGTCGCGGTGGATCACTCTCATACGGATTCGTGTCACAGCAGTCGCGATCAAACGCCCTTCCAGGTCGACAGCTCCGTCTCGTTGCCGGTCGGCGGTGCGTAGTAGACGCGAATCCGGTCACCCGGTCCGACGGAGTCGCCGTAGGCGTTCTGGTTGCCGATCTGGACGGTGTCGCCGGGCGTGACGAGTGCGGTGTCGTTGGCGTTGGCCAACTGCGCCCAGGTCGCGTTGTGGTCGTTCGGCCCGCGAACGGTGATGTTGCCGGCGGCGATCGCGTCGCCGCGGTCGTGCGTTATCAACAGCACGGACGCGCTCTGGATGTAGTCGAACGTGAAGTTGGCCCGCGGCGCGCCGCCGGCCGACTCGTCGACGAACAGCACGCCCAGTCCCACCGACGCGGTGATGACGACGGTGAAAAACAGGAGGATGCCGATGCCGGCGACTTCCGAGACGGCAATCTCGTCGGTCGAGAACGTGCGACGTGACATGCCCCGTAGTCGGGAACCGATACGGAAGCGACCGGCTTAGGTGATTCGTTCGCCGCGAGGGAGAAGACCCTTAGTCGCCCCCGCCGACGGATCAGGTATGATAGACGAGACGGTGGACGAGATCGCGGAGATGCACACCCACAGCTCCTCCGTCGTCGCGGTCAAGGCCGCGCGGGCGCTGCTCGAACTCACCGAGCGCGAGTACCCGACCGTCGAGGAGTACCTCCGGACCCTGGAACGCAACAGCAGCGCCCTCCGGCGCGCGGACCCCTCGCACGCGTCGCTGCACAACACCCAGCGCGAGATCGTCGAGACGGTCACCGACGCCGATCCCGCGACCGTCGCCGACGCACAGGAGCGGACCCGGGCCGTCGTCGAGTCGGTCGTCGACCGCGTCGAGTCCGCCAAGCGAGGGGCCGCCGAGCACTGTGCGGCCATGCTCGACGACGGCGATACGCTGCTCACCCACGACTACTCGTCGACGGTTATGCAGGCCATCGAAAACGCCGTCGACGACGACAAGACACTCACCGTGTACGTGACCGAGGCGCGGCCGCGATACCTCGGCCGGAAGATGACCCGCCAACTCGCGTCCGTCGACGACGTCGAGACGCACCTCGTGGTCGACAGCGCCGCGGGCCACTTCCTCCCCGAGTGCGACCGCGTCCTGTTCGGGATGGACTGCATCGTCGACGACACGCTGTACAACCGGATCGGAACCTACCCCATCGCCGCGACGGCCGACCACGCGTCGGTGCCGGTCTGGGTCGTCGGGTCCGCAGACAAACTCGTCGACACGGGATTCGCCTTCGAGAACGAACACCGCTCGACCAGCGAGGTCATGCGCGAACCGGCCGAGGGCTTCACGGTGGAGAACCCCGCCTACGACGGAACGCCGGTGACGCTCGTCGATAGCGTGGTTACCGATCGTGGTGAAACCGACGTGTAGGTCGCCACGAGACGGCCCGTTACGACGTCACTGCCCGCCACGAGACGGCCGATCCTCGCGATTGCACCGGCCGAGGCGCACGTTCCACGTCGCGGACGCGCGGCACAATCCTTTTGCTGTGCCGGGGAGTTGCCCCGACAATGAGTCTGCCGGCCGGCGGCGGGATCGGTCTGCTGGTCTCGTCGGCGATCCCGTTGGGGACCGTTTCCACCGTCCTCTCCGACGTCCTGGCGCTGGTTCCGGAGTGGCTCCAGCACGCGATTCTCTCGATCGTCGTGATGGTCGGGGGGTACCTCCTCTCGCGAGGACTCGTCGCGGTGCTCAGCCGGCGCATCGCGCGGCGATTCCAGCGGCCGAGCCTGACTCGGACCGCGCTTCGGGGCATCCGTGTCGGCATCTTTCTGCTAGTGGGCCTGACGATCCTCCGCATCTACGGGCTCGGACTCGGCGACATCGCGCTGTCGGTGACCGTCTTCTCGGCGGTGGTCGGTGTCGTCCTGGCCCCCATCGTCGGCAGCGTCATCAGCGGCGTGTTCCTGCTGGCCGACCAGCCCTACGAGATCGGCGACATGATCGAGATCACCGACACGGGCCAGCGGGGATTCGTCGAAGACATCACGCTCCGGTACACGAAGGTGTTCACCCTCGACAACACCTTCCTGGTGATCCCCAACGGAGCGATGCGCGAACGCGACGTGGTCAACTACTCCGCCGAGGACTCCCGGACGCGCCAGCGCGTCCAGTTGCTCGTGACCTACGAGAGCGACGTCGAGCGCGCCCGGGAGATCATGGAACAGAGTGCGCGCGAACTCGACGAGGTCATCGCCGGCGGGCCGGCCATCCGCATCGGGGCGGCCAGGTATCCCGCCGGTCCGACCTGCTACGTCGACGAGTACGCCGACCACGGCGTGTTGCTGACGCTCCGGTACTGGATGAAAGAGCCGTACCGACCGCTGACGGTGCGATCGAAGATCAACGAGCGCATCTGGGCGGCCATCGAGGACGAACACGTCGACATCGCCTACCCGCACTCGCACCTGATGTTCGACGAGACCAGCGGCGAACTGCCGATTTCGCTGTCCCGCCGGGAGCGAAACGGCCGCGACAGCCGGTCGCTCGACGAGTTCGAATCCTGAGACGGATCGGCGTTACTCGTCCCCGGTGGTTCGCTCCCTCGTTTCGGCGAATCTGCGGCGACGTCGACCGGGCGACTCTACGGGCGGAACAGGCCGAGGCGATTCACGGCGACGCCGTCACGATTCGACAGTCGAGTCGCTCCCGGAGGACGCCCTCGACGTCCGGTTCGTCGAGCAGTCGCCGGACCATGTTGCGCCAGGGGGTGAGTTGCCGCTTGCCGATGACGACCACGTCGGCCCGCTGTTCGAGCAGTTCCTCTAGCAGCGTCTCCTCGACGAGCAGTCCCTTGCGGACCGCGTAGCGCGTGTTCGGGAGGTGGCCGAACGCTTCCTCGACGGCACGCCGGAGATCGCTCCGCGACACCCCTCTGTTCGACTGGTACTGATTGACGTGTAGAACCGTCAACTCCGCGTCCTCCTCCTCGGCGACTCTGATGGCTTCCGAAAGCGTCGCCCGGGATTGTTCGGTGAGCGGGTACCGTACCGGAACCACGACCTTCGTCATCGTCGAATCGTTCGCCAGGGGTCACCCTGAACGTTTCCCTCTTCCCCGAACGGTGGGAGAAAACGGAACGTGACACCACACCACAGGGGATCGAGAGACGACTGTGTCGCGCTGGCCGAGAGTGTTAGAGAATCGTCACGTAGGAACGCTTATTGTCCGGGCTGTCGAAGGCTCAGGTGGATGAGGGCTGTTACCAAGCAACTATCCGACGCGGCCGAGTCGATTTTCACCGACCTCGGGTATCGCATCTCGGGAACGGGGTCGGAGTTCCGCGCCGAACGCAAGTGGCGAGTCGTCCAGGTTTCGACGCTCGAAGAACCGGCGACACCGCCGGAGACGGGCGAGTACCGGTGTTTCGTCACGCGGTCGGAGGCGGCCAGCGACGTCCGCCGCCGACTGGTCCGGGCAGACCCCGACTACGAGTGGGCAGTCCTCGCCGTCGACGACGACGGCGATTACGACGTCTTGTGCGAACCGGCCACCTGACGGTCGCTACTCGATTCGTTCCGGTCGGCTCCCGGAGCCGACCCCGTCATGTCGACCAGTAGTCATGGGTCCATCCGCTCACTTATACGTACCGACCGCGAAGCGGGTCCATGTTCGTCGGGCACGCCATGGTCGCGTTCGCGCTCGTCGCCGGCGTCGCCCGCTACTGCGGTCGCTCGCCCCGACGTGCGCTCGTGCTCGGCGCGCTCGCAGGCGCGTTCGCCACGCTCCCCGACGTCGACATCGTCTACGCCGTCACCGGACTCCTCGGAGCGACGGGGCCGTTCGCCGCCGCCGACGGGTTCTGGGCGAGCAGTACGCTCGTTCACCGGACGGCGACGCACTCGCTGCTGATCGGAGCCGTCACCGCGGTGGGAGCGGCCGCGTGGAGACACGACGGCAGAACTACCGCCGTCGCGGCGCTGCTGGCGTTCGCGGGTCTCGTCGGCGTGACGACGACCGTCACCGGACCGGTGCTCGGCGCGATTACGGCGCTATTTCTCGCCGGCGCACTCGGTCTGGCGACGGTGGCAAAGCGCCTCGCCGTCTCCCCGCGTACGACCGGAGCCGTCGCCGCCGTCGGATTGCTGTCGCACCCGTTCGGAGACCTGTTCACCGGCCAGCCGCCGGCGCTTTTGTACCCGTCGAACGTGACGCTCGTGACCCACCGAATCGTCCTGAATCCGAATCCGACGCTGCACCTGCTAGACGCGTTCTGGATCGAACTCGCGACCATCTGGCTCGCGTTCGGCGTGTTCCTCTGGCTGACCGGCCGGCAGCTCCGCCCGCACGTCGACGCGCGGGCCACTGTCGGTGTGGCGTACGCGGCGGCCGCCCTCCTCATTCCGGCACCGACCCTCGAGACGTCCTACCAGTTCGTGTTCAGCGTCCTCGCGGTCGGCGCGGTGGGCGTGACGCCGGATCCCATCCGCCGGTCGACCCCCGACGCCGTGGAGGTAGTCGCGACGGGGCTAACCGCGGTCACGCTCGCCAGCGTCGCGTACGCGTTCGCGTTCGTCGCCGCGTGATACGGATTCGTGTCTTCGGTTGCCGGCGGTTTGCCCGAACGGGTCGGCGAACCACCGGCACAGAGCGACCTGAATCCGTATGAGTGCTTTCGGGTGCGCACGGTCGTCCCGACGGGTCGGCCCAGGACGGTCTCGTCGGTGTAGCCGACAACGTTTCCCCACTGGAGGCCGCTCGGAGGGACATGGAGCGTCAACGTCTAGAGTTGCTGCTCCGGAGCCAACAGACCAACGCCGTGGTCGCCTGGGTCGTGATCGTCGCGGTCGCGCTCGCCGCCGTGGCCGGCGTCGTCGCCGGCCGGTTCCTCTGGGGCGGATTCGCCGTCGCCGTCGGCGCGCTCGTATTGTTGCCACCCATCGCTCACCGTGACGCCACGGTGATGCTCCCCTGGGAGATTATCCTGCTCACGGCACTGCCGGTGCTCGGACGGACCTACGCGACGGTGCCGGTTACCGGCCAGATCGCGACGTACCTGTCGGTGGCTGCACTCGCGTTGGTCGTCGCCGTCGAACTCCACCTGTTCACGCCGGTTCGGATGAACGTTCCCTTCGCCATCGCGTTCGTCGTCGTCGCGACGCTAGCGACCGCGGGATTCTGGGCGGTCGCACGCTGGCTGGCCGACGTCTACCTCGGCACCGCCTTCTTCCACGATCCGGCGCTGACGCCCATCCAGACCGAACACCAACTCATGTGGGAGTTCGTCGCCTCGACCGTCGCCGGCCTTCTCGGGGGCGTCGTCTTCGAGTTCTACGTCCGGCGGCGCGCCCGGACCACGGCCCGGCTCCCGGGAGGTGAGAAACCGTGAAAATACGCGACGTCCTCGGCATTAGTCCGCGTCGACAGCGACAGGTCGCGTGGCTGATGCAGGTCGTGATGGTCGGGCTGGTGTTCATCGGGCTCGACCGCGGGAACACCGGCATCGTCGTCAACGCCGGCATCGCGCTGGCGGTCGCACAGTTGCCGCCACTCCTCGAACGCGACTACGGCATTCCCATGGATCCCGCGGTGACCCTCTGGCTCACCAGCGCCGCGTTCCTGCACGCGCTCGGAACCGTCGGTCTGCCGGGCAACTCGACCAGTTTCTACAGGTCGATCGGGTGGTGGGACCACCTCACGCACGCGCTGTCGTCGTCGGTGGTCGCGGGCGCGGGCTACGCGACGACGCGGGCGCTCGATCGCCACTCCTCGGCCATCGAACTCCCGCCGAAGTTCATGTTCGTGTTCCTGCTGCTGTTCGTCATGGCCTTCGGCGTGCTGTGGGAGGTCATCGAGTTCGGCGTCGGCGGCCTCTCCTCGATGGTCGGCGGCGGGTCGGTGCTCACCCAGTACGGCCTCGAAGACACGATGCTCGATCTGGTGTTCGACGCCATCGGGGCCGTCGTCGTCGCCATCTGGGGCACTGCCTACCTCACCGACATCGTGGGCGTGCTGGCTGCGAAGTTCGACGAGCGGCGTCCTCGATGAACGGCATCCCGGTGATCCTGTCTCCGGTCAAACGACGCTAGAATCCCTTTCCGAGCAGTTCCCGGGCGATGATGTTCTTCTGGATTTCGGTCGTGCCCTCGTAGATCTGGGTGATCTTGGCGTCGCGGTAGAGGCGTTCGACGTCGAAGTCGTTGACGTAGCCGGCCCCGCCGTGAATCTGGACGGCGTCGTCGGCCACCTCGACCGCGATGCGGGAGGCGAACTCTTTGGCCATCGAGGCGAGGCGGGTCAGGTTGCCGTCCTGGTTCTCGACGCTCCAGGCCGACTTGTAGGTGAGCTGGCGGGCCGCCTCGGTCTGGGTGTGCATCTCCGCGAGTTTGTGCTGGATGGCCTGGAACTCGGAGATTGGGCGGCCGAACTGCTCGCGCTGTTGGGCGTACTCGAGTGCGCGCTCGCAGGCACCCTTCGCGATGCCGACGCCCTGGGCGGCAACGGCGGTCCGGGTCTCGTCGAAGAACTGCATGAGTTGCAGGAAACCGGCGTCCTGCGTTCCGACGAGGTTCTCCTCGGGGACGCGCACGTCGTCGAGGACGAGTTCGGCGGTGTCCGAGGCGCGAATCCCCATCTTGCCGGTGATCTTCTCGGCCTCGAAGCCGTCGCGGTCGGATTCGACGACGATCTGTGAGAACCCGCCGTAGCGGTCCTCGGCGTCGGGGTCGGTCCGGCACATCACCACGAAGTAGTCGCCGACGGAGCCGTTGGTGATCCACATCTTGTTACCGTTGATCACCCACTCGTCACCCTCCTTCTCCGCGCGGGTGCCCACCGACGAGACGTCCGATCCGACGTCCGGTTCGCTGACGGCCGTGCCCATGACCGCCTCGCCCTCCGCGACCGGCCGCAGGTACCGCTCTTTCTGGTCTTCGGTCCCGAACCCGCGGATGGCGTCCGCGCCGAACGACGCCGCGACGACGCACAGCCCGATGCCGGGGTCGACGGCGAACAGTTCCTCGATGATGATGGCCGTCTCTAGTGGCGAGTAGCCGGCCCCGCCGTACTCCAGGGGAATGTTCGCGCCCGTCAGGCCCACGTCGGCGGCCTTCTCGACGATTTCGCGGGGGTACTTCTCGTCCTCGTCGTACTCGGTGGCGACCGGGGCGATCTCGTTGTCGGCGAAGCGCCGCACTTGCTCTCGAATCTGACGTTGCTCCTCCGAGAGTTCGAAGTCCATGCTGACCTTGTTCACTCGTGGCATACATATGGTTTCGTAATCTCGGATAAACTCACAAATAGTTTGGAGTTGAGAGAAACGTTGAAACCCGTCCCGGGCGACTGCTGTACCACGATGAACGTCGACGACATCGAGACGATAGCGGTCCTCGGAGCCGGGAACATGGGCCACGGCATCGCCGAAGTCGCCGCGCTCGCGGGCTACGACGTCCGGATGCGCGACATCGACGATGACCTCGTCCGGAACGGCTACGACCAGATCGAGTGGAGCCTCGGCAAACTCGCCGAGAAGGAACAGATTACCGACGACGAGGCCGACGCGGCCCTGGAACGCGTCGATCCGGTCGTCGAGATGGAAGCCGCCGTCGCCGAGGCCGACGTGATCGTCGAGGCCGTCCCCGAGCGGATGGACGTCAAAAAGGAGGTGTACGCGGAGGTCGAAGAACACGCACCCGACCGGACGCTGTTCGCGACGAACACCTCTAGCCTCTCGATTACGGAGTTGTCGGAGGCGACGGACCGACCCGAGCGGTTCTGCGGGATGCACTTTTTCAATCCCCCGGTCCGGATGCCGCTGGTCGAGGTCATCACCGGCGCACACACTAGCGAGGAGACCCTAGAGACCATCGAGCGACTCGCCGAGGCCTTCGAGAAGACGCCCGTCCGGGTCCGCAAGGACAGCCCCGGGTTCGTCGTCAACCGAATCCTGGTACCCATGATGAACGAGGCCTGCTGGATGGTCGGCGAGGAGTTCGCCACCGTCGCCGAAGTCGACTCGACGGCGAAGTTCGACGTGGGCCTGCCGATGGGGGCGTTCGAACTCGGCGACCAGGTCGGCCACGACGTGACCCTGCACGTATTAGAGTACATGCACGAGGAACTGGGCGACGCCTACGAACCGGCCCCGCTGCTGGTCGAGAAAGTCGACAGCGAGGAACTCGGCAAGAAGACCGGCAAGGGCTTCTACGACTACGAAAACGGCGGCGCGGACGTGCCGCCCGACGAGGGTCGCGCGGACGTCGCCGAGCGCCTGCTAGCGGTGATGGCCAACGAGGTGGCGAAACTCGTCGACGGCGACGTCGCACCGGTCGAGGACGTCGACCGAGCGGTCGTCCTCGGCGGCGGTTACCCCGACGGGCCGGCGAAACTGGCCGACGACGCAGGGCTTGACGCGCTCGTCGAACACCTCGACGACCTCCGCGAGGAGACCGGAGCGGCCCGCTACGAGGTCGCCGACGGCCTCCGGAAAGCCGCCGACGACGGCGGCTTCTACGCCGGCGCGGACGACGGCGGCGACGCGGGCGACCCGGACTTCGAGGCGATCCGGGTCGAGTACCCCGGCGAGATGGTCGGGAAGATCGTCCTGGACCGCCCCCACCGGATGAACACCATCTCACCCGAACTGCTGGACGAACTCGAAACCGCCATCGACCGGCTGGAAGCCGACGACGAGGTGCGCGCGATCCTGCTGGTGGGTGCGGGCGACCGCGCGTTCTCCGCCGGCGCGGACGTGCAGGCCACCGCTGCCAACGCCGACCCGATCGACGCCGTGGAGTTCTCCCGGCGGGGCCAGCGGGTGTTCGGCAAACTCCAGGAGTGCCCGACGCCGGTCGTCGCCGGCGTCGACGGCTACGCCCTCGGCGGCGGCATGGAACTGGCCACCTGCGCGGATCTGCGGATCGCCAGCGAACGCTCGGAGTTCGGCCAACCCGAACATAACCTCGGCCTGCTGCCGGGCTGGGGCGGCACCCAGCGCCTCCAGCGCATCGTCGGCATGGGGCGCGCGAAGGAAATCATCTTCACCGCCGAACGCTACGACGCCGAGACCATGCGAGAGTACGGCTTCCTCGCCGACGTCGTCGCCGTCGACGACGTCGACGAGCGGGCGTTCGAACTGGCCGCCGACCTCGCCGCCGGCCCGCCCATCGCCCAGCGGTACACCAAACGTGCGATGCACGTCGGCTGGGAGAACGAGGAAGCCGGACTCGAAGCGGAGGCCAGCGCCTTCGGCCACGTCGTCAGCACCGACGACGTCATGGAGGGCATTCGAGCGTTCATGAGCGACGACGAACCCGAGTTCGAAGGGAAGTGATCGCGGGGGCCGGGCGTGCGGACGGTCAGCGAACGACCTCGTAGGAGACGCCCCTGTCGCGGAGGGCATCGGTGACGCGGCCGACGCCGTCGGCCGTCGCGACGACCACGGCGTCGAGGCCGCGACTCGCGGCGTCGGCGGCGACCTCGCCGGCCGCGAAGTACGTGGTAGGTTCGACCTCGGCGGTACGGAGCGCGACCACGGCCTCGACCCCGTCGGCGGTGACGACCTGTGCGTCCGCACACTCGGCGGCGAGTTCGTCGGGACGGGCGGACTCGCCGCTGCGAACCGACGGCACTTCGATGACGGTCACGTCGCCGAGTTCGAGATCGATGACGCCCTCGAAGCCGGTGACGCCGACGATGTCGCCGGCCGCCGCGGCCGTCGTCGCGACGCCCGTCGCCGGGCCGGACGCTTCCGGGTCCGCGTGCAACAGGCCGTCGACCATCGACAGCGAGACCGTCTCGCCCTCCGCGACGTCCGCCAGTGCGATGGCGGCGTCCTCCTGGACCGACCCGAGCACGTCGTCGGTGACGTGGTCGGCGAACCGCCGGATGTCGCTGGCCGCCTGGAACACCCAGTCGACGCCCTCCTCGGTGACGCGATACCGCGACCGTCCCTCCTTCTCGACGAGGCCCTCCGCCACGAGGTCGCGGATGTACTCGCTGACGGCCTGGCTGGTCACGCCGACGGCCTCGGCGATCTCGCCCTGGCTGACTGCCGGCTGGCGGTCGGCTATCTCCACCAGGATCCGAAATCGCGTGGCGGTTCGCTTGTTTTCCAGGACATCGACCATGTTTGCTCCGTGGGCGGGGGTGGCTATAAAACCACCTCGCTACGTCCCGGACGTGACCGTCTACGTCCCGGACGCTACTTTCAAACCCGTGCGGCCCCGAGTCCGCGTCGATGGACGTCACCTACGTCGACCGGGCGGCCTCCCTCGACGAGACGCTGGTCGTCGCGGACCTGCACCTCGGCCGCGAGGCGACGATGGGCGTCCAGGTGTCCACGGGCGGCGACGAGGACGTCCGCGACCGCCTGCTTGCGCTCCTCGACCGGTTCGACCCCGAGACGGTCGTGCTGGCCGGCGACGTTCTGCACTCCTTCGAGGAGATGCCCGCGGGCACCGAGCGCGTCGTGGGGACCATCCACGACCGGATTTTGGACGGCGGCGCGAGAGCCGTGGTCACGCCGGGCAACCACGACGTCGCTCTCGACGCGGTCTGGCCGGGCGAGACGACCGACGCGTACCGCGTCGGCGACACCGTGATCTGTCACGGCCATCGTACGCCGGACGTCGACGCCGACCGCTACGTCGTCGGTCACGACCACCCGACGCTGGTGGTCGAGGGGCGCAAGCGACCGTGCTATCTGGAAGGGGAGACCGTCGACGGGGACGCACTAGTGATGCTTCCGGCGTTCGACCGTCTGACGGCCGGCGTCCCGCTAGACACGGTGACTACCGCCGACCTCCAGTCGCCGCTGCTGGCGTCGCTAGAGTCGGCCCGGCCGGTCGTCTGGGACGCCGACGCCGAGGAGACGCTCCGATTTCCCGCCCTCTCGCAATTCCGAGAGATGCTGTGACCGAACGAAACGGTCCGGCAGTATCAGTAGGTTCATAGTCCCCGACCGTTCACACCGAAATATGGCAGACATCGGTCTCGTACTCGTCGGCGTCGCACTGGGTGCGATACTCCTGTTCACCGCACTGGCGGTCTGGCTCGTCGAGAAGACTCTGCGGGGCGAGGACGACCACGACGAGCGAAACACGCAGTTCTCCTAGACGCGCTCGGCGGCGACGCGACCGCTGGTTAGTGCCCCGTGTATCGACGACCACTGCGTGTAATCGCCCGCGAGGTAGACCGGGCCGTCGGGGGCGTCGACGGTCGGCAGGGTCGCACGGAAGCCCGGAGGCTGGGCGAACTGCGCGAACGCGACGCGGGCGGTGTGGCGCAACGTCAGGTCGTCGAAGCGGTGTTTCGGGTACCACGACGACAGCGCTTGCCGGACCGAGTCCGCGAGGGCCTCCTCGGACGCGTCGGGCGTCCCCAGGAACGTCGCGGCGAACAGTTGTCGACCGTCCGGTGCGTACTCCGGCGCGACCGCCGACAGCGGCGCGACGTGATTGGGCCGGTCGTCGGCCGCGTTGAGCAGGAGGCGGCGACCGGTATCGAGCGTCCGCCGTTCGGGCGCGGCGAAGTACTGGGTGACACAGCCCCGTCCCTCGGTCGGGACGGCCGCGACGCCGGTGAGGTCCCGGGCCGTCGGAGGATCCGTCGCGACGACGACGGCGTCCGCGGTGATCGTCTCGTCGCCGACGGTCACGGTCGCCTCGTCACCGGTCGTGGCCACCGACTCGACGGTCGCGTCCGTCTCGACAGTCGCGCCGGCGTCCCGTGCCGTCTCGGCGAGTTGCGCCGGAATCGCACCCATGCCGTCGGCCGGAACCGCAATTTTCCCCGTCGCCATCGCCCGGAACGTGTACTCGAAGACGACGCTAGAGGTCGACAACGATCGATCGAGCGTGATGCCGCCGTACAGCGGAGCCGCGAAGTGCTCGACGAAGCGGTCGGAGAAGCCGCGCCGTCGTAGATACTCCCGGATCGTCCGGTCGTCGCCGTCTAGTATCTCCCGTTCGTCCGTGCGACGGAGTTCCCGACGGAGTCGGGCGACTCGAAGTTTGTCGGGCAGGCTGGCGTCGCCGCTGGCGAGCGTCGGGAAGAGCGACCGAGGGTCACGAATCGGGTCCGAGAGCGTCGACCGGTGGCCCGGCCGCGCGATCGTCGCACCCGGTGCGAACGACCGCAACGCTAGCGCCGACAGGTCTAGTTCCGACCGGACGCTCGGGTACGCGGTGAACAACACCTGAAAGCCCCGGTCGTAGACGAACCCGTCCTCCCGAGTGGACCGGACCCGACCGCCGACCTCGTCGCGTCGCTCGAACAGCATCACGTCGACGTCCCGGTCGGCCAGTCGACGGGCGGCAGCGAGGCCGGCGAGGCCCCCGCCGACCACGACGGCACGTGTCATGTCGGGTCTCAGGGACCGGACGTACAAATGCGGGTGGGTCGAATCGGCAGAGCGACACGTGGAGGCGGGTCGGATCGGCAGGACGGAACCGGGACGCCGACGCCGCTCAGACGTGCGCTTCCAGGTAGTCTAGTTGCGTCGTCAGTTCCTTGCGCCGCTGTCGCTTGACGACGGTGGCGTCGAGAAACTCCCCGACGATGCCGGCGTCGACGGCGAACTCCGTTCGAGCGGTGACGGTGACGCCGTCGTCGTCTTCCTCGACAGCGTAGGCGGTCCGCATCGCCTCGAAGATGCCCTCTTCCTGGACGTACTCCAGGGACGGTCCCTCCTCGACGATGCGAGCGACGAGTTCGAGGTTCGCGATGCCGACCCGGTTTTCGATGTGTAGGCGACCGCCCTCGGTGCGCACCTCGTCGTAGCCCGAGGCGCGGACGAACGACTCCGTGTCGCCCATCACGTCGGCGACGTCGTCGACGGTCGCGTCGAGCGTGCGCGAAACGGTCAGTGATTCCATAGTTCTGGGTGGTCGTCGGGCCGAACGGATTCCGAGGCGGAACGTTTCGGGACCGACGTGTTCGGTCTCGTTAATCGACTCGTACGCGACGGGACACGCTATACGTTTACCCGATGATGTTCCCGCCCGGGGCAAATGCGCAGTCGCACGGACCGACGCAGACACCGGCTCGTATTGGAGGGCCAAACCAGTTCACATATCAAAGATATATTTTATATATAAGATCAGGAAAACAACGCCTGTAGTGGAGTAATTTAATGGACGTATGACGTTCCTTCTCGTATGGATGGCACTGCAAAGAACGCGTCGAGTGCAACTAACGCGTCGTTCGGCCGCTCATCGATGACGGACGGCGGCGCGCTGAGTAACGAACCGATACCCGTGGACCCCCTGCCCGGAAGCCCGTTCGAACGGCACGCTCCGAGGAGAGACAGGCATGTCGTCTGAGTCACGAAACCGGTCACGTGCCGTCGACGGATCACCCGGTGTGGAGCGAATCGCCGCGCGGTGGTTGCTGGTCCGGGGGCGGGACGTTCGGGACCTGTTCGTGTACAGTTCGACCTACATCGCCGTCATTACGGCACTGGAGGTGATCATGGTGATGGACGTGCTCGACCTTCCACCGAATCCCGCGCCGGTCGTGGTCGGGTTGATCACGTTCACCATCTACGCCAGCGATCGACTCGTCGACGTCGAGAGCGACGGGCCGGCAAACCCCGGCCGAACGGCGTTCGTGCGGCGATACCGCCGACCGCTCTCCGGCCTGGCCGCGATCGCGTACGGGATCGCAGTGGCGCTCTCGGCGACCGGTGGGCCGATCGCGTTCGGACTGGCGCTGTTTCCGGCGGTCATCTGGGTGCTCTACGCCGTCGACTGGGCACCGGCCAACGCGATTCCGTTTCAGCGGATGAAGGAGGTGCTGATCGTCAACTCCACCCTCGTGGCCGTCGCGTGGGCCTCGACGGTCGTGTTCCTCCCGGTGGTCTTCGTCGACGCCCCGTTCACACCGGTCCTCGGGACGCTCTTCGTGTACTTCGCCATCGGGACGTTCATCAGCGCGGAGGTCGCGAACGTCAACGACGTCGAAACGGACCGGACCAACGGCATCGCCACGTTGCCGTCGCGATACGGGATACGAAAAACGAGACGCGCCCTCTCGGCGATAGTGGTGTCCGGGTTCGGGCTCCTCGGGTACGCGTGGATGCGTGGCCAACTGGGAGACTGGTCGGTGGCCGCCCTCGCGGTCGGACTCGTCTGCATTCTCGCCGTCGTCTCCCTGGTGGGCCGGTTCGACGACGATCGAGCACTCGCCATCGCGAGCGAGTATGCCCGACTCCCCGTTCTCGCCGTGTTGATCGCGGCACCGCTCACGACATAAATTCGTATTTAAACACACCGAGTTGACACGCGCGAACGATCGAATACGCCGTCTCGATGGTTTGAGACGGCTATTTCCCGTCGCTGTCGGTCGAGCGTCTGACGGGTTCTTATGTGTGGTCGTTCGTTTGTATCGTTTGTATGGCGGACCCAGCGAAGCTGGCAGTGAGCAACCAAAAGGGTGGGGTCGGCAAGACGGCCGTCGCCATCAACGTCGCCGGTGCGCTCGACCGGCGCGGTGCCGACGTGCTGTTCGTCGACCTGGATCCCCAGGGCAACGCGACGGAAAATCTCGGCATGCGGGACGTGTACGACGAGGACCCGCCGTCGCTGTTCGACGTTTTGAGCGACCCCGAGTACCGGGAGTGCATTTCCGATCTGATCAGGGAACACGAGGAGATGGACCTGCTCCCGTCGAACATCGACATGACCGCGGTCGAACCGGAGTTGACGCTCTCGCGACGGTCCGGACAGCAGTTGTCGCTCGCGCTCGACCACGTCGACGACGACTACGATTACGTGATCATCGATTGTCCCCCGTTTCTCGGAAACCTCATGGACAACGCCCTGTACGCCGCCCAGAACACGCTGATCCCGGCGCTGGCCGAATCGACGAGCAAGCGAGCGTTCGAATTGCTGTTCGATCACATCGGCGCGCTCCAGACGGACTACGACATCCAGATACGCGACTGCGGGGTCGTCGTCAACCGGATCGACGTCCGCAAGAGCCAGGCCCGCGATATGGTCGAGTGGATCGAACGCGCTTTCGACGATACGCCCGTCTGGAAAGTGCGAGAACGCGCCGCGATGCAGCGGGCGCTGGCGAACGGGATGACGCTTTTCAGTGCGGAACCGGACTGCGACCAGCTACCCGTGTTCGAGCGGATCGCAGCGAGTCTCGACGAGCAACTACGATCGGAAGAGCGGATCAAACCATGACGGACGATCGATCCGAACGGCTCCGAAAGCGGCGCAAACGATCGGCACGACAAACCGAGTCCCGACGCGAGGCGGACGACGCCGACACGTCCAAACCGGACGAACCGTCACAACTGTCCGAGAGGTCCGAGACGGGCGGTGACGACGAGGACCGAGACGGCGAAGCGTCGGGACCAGTCAAGGAGAGCCAGACCGGGACGTACATGTACCTCCCCGAAAGCCAAACGAAGGAACTACGACGCCTGTACAACGTTCTGAAAGCCGACTACGAGTTCGAGTACGACACCGACTTCGAGAAGAACAGACACTTCTATCCGCTCGTCATCCAGTACGGTTTGGACGGTTTGGAGCGAATGGACGTCTCGGAAGTCAAATCCAAACTCGACGAGATGAGTTGAGGCGAGACGACATGAGCACGCAACGTAGCGGGTCCTGGTAGCATGTACGTACCTGGAAACGTACTCGACGGACTCCTCCTCGCGACCGTCGCGATCGGGGCGTCGGGAGCCCTCCTGGCCTGGCGCGAACGACCCGCACCGGGTGCCGTTCCGCTTGCGGCCCTCCTGACGACGCAGTGCTGGTGGTCGGCGGCGTCGTTTTTTCGGATCACTGCACACGGAACCCAGGCCAAACTGCTGTGGCTCACCGTCTCCTGGGTCGGTCTGCCCTTCATCCCGGTCGCCTGGTTGTTCTTCGCACTCGAATACACGGGCTACGACCAGTACGTCCGGGTTCGATACGTGCTCGTTGCGTCGATCATTCCCGCGATCACCGCCGTCCTCGCCGTGACGAACAACCACTACGACCTGTTCCACGTCACCGCACACCTCGCGGAATGGAATGGACGGCTCGGATCCGCGCGAACGCCCGGCATCTGGTTCTGGGTCATCGCGGGGTACACGTATCTGCTGGGCTTGCTCGGTGCGATACCGCTGTTGCAGTTCGTCACTAGCGACGTTTCCACGTTTCGGGGCCAGAGCCTGGCGATTCTCGTCGGCCTGATCGCTCCCTGGGCGACGAACATCCTCTTTCTGTTGGGCGTCCTTCCGTTGCACAACGTCGATCCGACGCCGATCGCATTTTCGGTGTCGGGAGTCGCGTATCTCGGGGCACTGACACGGTTCCAACTCCTCAACACGAGTCCGGCACCGATACGACCTGCCAGACGATCCGCCTTCGAGCGGATGCGTGGCGGCGTCATCGTACTAGACCGGAAAGACAACGTCGTCGACACCAACGAAGCGGCAAAACGGGCCATCGGTGCGGACCCGGGGGACGTACTCGGCCATCCAGTCGAGCGGGCCGTGCCCGGTCTCGAAGCTCCGGACGACCGCACACACGCCGGCCGAACGATCTTTCAGCCGGAAAACGCGAACCGCTCTTATGACGTGTCGATAAACCAGGTCACGGACGTCAACGATCGGACGGTCGGCAAGATCATCACGCTGCACGACATCAGCGACTACCTCCGGCGACAGCAACGGCTAGAGGTTCTCAACAGGGTGTTCCGTCACAACATTCGGACGAACGTCCAGGTCATCATGAGCACGGCCGAGGACCTGACGGATCGAGACGAACAGGCCCGGAAAGTGAAAGAGAGCGCACTCGAGATCATGGACCTGAGCGAGAAAATCCGGATGGTGCTCGACCTCTTCGAACGGGGGCGAACCCAGCGCCAACCCACACGGCTCCGGACGATGCTGGACGAGAACGTCGAACGACTGCAAGCAACGTATCCGGACGTGACCGTCCACAGCGACGGCGTGGACGAATCGCTCGCCGTGGACGGCCTCCTGGACGCCGTGGTGTGGAACGTCCTCGAAAACGCCGCCGAACACAACCCGAGTCCCGATCCACAGGTGTGGATCGACGTGACCCGAACCGACGATGGCGTCGAAATCGAGGTCGCCGACGACGGGCCGGGGATCAACGACGACGAACTCGTCCTGTTTCGCAAGGGGACCGAGACGCCGCTCAAACACGGCAGCGGGATCGGCCTCGCACTCGTCGTCTGGGGGACGGACATCGTCGACGGGGAGGTTACCTTCGAGGAGAACGACCCGACGGGCTCGATCGTGACCCTGTCGGTGCCCGTGGTGTCCTGACCGGACGAGACGTCGCCCGATCGAACGGCCCGATCAGTCGTCGGCGGGCGCGTCGGCGGTCGCCGCGGACTCGACGCCGGGCTTGCTCTCGATGGCCTCCACGAGGAGTTCGGCGACGTCCACGACTTCGATGTCGTCCTCGTAGCCACCGGTCTTGCGGCCGTCCTCGTACATCGTCATGCACATCGGGCACGCGACGACGAACTTCTCGACGGCGTCGCCAGCACGGGTGTCCTCTAAGGCCTCGCGCATCCGTTCCTCGCTGGGCTTCGGGTCGTCGTCGATGTCCATCCAGAGGCCGCCACCGCCGCCGCCACAGCAGAACGACTCGTTGCGGTTGCGGGGCATCTCGTAGAGGTCACAGCCGGTCGCCCGGACGAGTTCGCGCGGGGCCTCGTACTCGTCGTTGTACCGGCCGAGGTGACAGGGGTCGTGGTAGGTGACGGTGTAGTCGAGTTCGTTGCCCCGCAGGCCGAGCGCGCCGTCCGCGACCAGTTGCTCGACGGCCTGGGTCCAGTGCATGACGTCGACCGCGCCGTCGGCGTTCCAGTCGTCGCCGTACTCGAAGTCCATCATCGGGTCGTCGGCGAACTCTTCGAGGTCCAGCTCGGGGTACTCGTTTTTGATGGTGTTGAACGAATGGGGGTCCGTGCAGATGATCTTCTCGGGGTCGACCTCGTCGAAGGTCTCGACGTGGTGGCCCGCGAGGTCGACGTACAGGAACTCCTCGCCGAGGCGGCGGATGTCGTTGCCGTCGTACTTCTCGTCCTCGAAGAGGATGCCGTACTCGACGTCGGCGGCTTCCAGAATCTTCGCTAGCGAGCGGGCGACTTTCTTGTTGCGGTCGTCGTAGCTCGGGTAGTCGCCGACGTACCAGAGGTACTCGACCTGTTGTTCGCGGGCGTCCGTGATGTCGAACTCGAGGTCGTCGGCCCAGTCGGCTCGCTCGCTCTGGGGGTTGCCGAAGGTGTTGCCCTGCATCATCACGTTCTCGAAGGTGTCCTGCACGTTCGTGTTGACGTCGCCCTGGTCGGTGAGCTGTCTGTTCAGCCGGGTGAAGGTCTTGAGGTGCTCGATGTCGACCGGACAGGCGTCCATGCAGGCCATGCAGGCCATGCAGGACTCCATCGTCTCGGCGTCGATGACGCTGTCGTCGCCGTCGGCGATGATCTCCGTCTCCTCGCGCTCGCCGGCGTCGAGCGCTTCGCGGTAGTTCTTCAGATCGAGGATGACGTCGCGGGGGCTCAGCGGCCGCGAGGAGGCGTTGGCCGGGCAGACTGACGTACAGCGACCGCACTTCGTGCAGGCGTCCTGGTCGAGGATCTCCTTCCAGCTGAAGTTGTCGATGGACTCGGCTCCCGTGTCGGCGTCGAGGTCGGCGGGGACGCCGGGGAGTCGGGCACCGGCCTTCTCGTCGCGGGCGACGACGTTGGCGAACGACGAGAGGATGTGAAACGGTTTGGCGTAGGGAATCGCGGCGACGAACGCCAGCGCCACGAGCGCGTGCGCCCACCACGCGACGGGGTACACCTGGAGGGCAGCCTCCCGAGTGACGCCGACCGCCTGCAGCGTCAGCGCGACCGAGTAGCCGACGAAGCTAACCGACTCGAAACTCGGGAAGCCCGAGGCGAGAATGCGGATGCCCTCCGTGACGTACCCGCCGACGCCGAGGTAAAACAGCGTCCACACTAGCAGGTCGTCTTCGAGGCTCGTGTTCGGTCCCCAGAGCCGTTCGTTGCGGACGACGTAGCGACGATAGAGGGCAACGCCGAGGCCGACCACGAACAGCAGGCCCATCGCGTCGAGCACTAGCGAGTACGAGAGATAGAAATTGCCGACGAAAAACGACTGCTTTTGCCCCAGCGCGGCCGTGACCTTCCGGAAGACGTCGATGTCGAACCCGATGATGGACGTGCCGATGAGCAACGTCAGAAAGCCCCACATGATGAACGTGTGCATCAGCCCACCGACGGTGTCCCGATCGAACAGTTTCCGGTTGGAGAAGACGATGGCCGCGGCCGAGACGATTCGCGACGGGAGGTTGTCTAGCCGGTCGAACCAATCTTCTTGCCCGCGCGTGTAGCGCGTGACGCGTTTGTACGCGCCGTATGCGAACAGGAAGATGGCGATTGCGGCGAGGTAGTAGAACGCGGCCTCCCCGATGTGTCCGATACGCCAGAACGTCGGTCGTGTGACTGCTCCTAACTCGGCTGCCATTGTGGTAGGCAATGGTCAATCCCCGCTTAAAACTTGGTACGATTCGATTCGCCCGTCGCCCGCGACGGCAACGATCGACGGGGTTCGCTTCGTCGTTCGTCGATACCGGCGTATCGGGCGTGCGAGCCCGTGATGGACGCGGATTCGCGATTCGTCTCGATCCGACTCGCGGCCGGCGATCCGGAAGAGTACTTAAATGGATTGAATAATAGGGGTATCATTAATTATCGATGGAAATCCACGGAACGGAACGTATGGGGGTCGGACCGGCCGCCCCGGAGAACATCAATGTGCGAGCCACACACACGCGATACCGACAGAGCAGACGTTAAGTCACCCCAGAAAAAACACGAGGTTGACCATCGATGAGTACGAAAGAACTCCCATCGCACGCAGGCACCGTGGTAATCGGTGCGGGCATCGTCGGCAGCACGCTCGTAAACGAACTGTCGAAGCGCGGACGCGAGGACATCATCCTGATCGACAAGGGGCCACTGCCGGACCCCGGCGGATCCACCGGCCACGCGTCGAACTTCCTGTTCCCGGTCGAACACGGCAAGTCCGTCACACAGCTCGGCTACGACAGCATCGAGATGTACGACGAGGCCGGCGTCTACGAGCAGTCCGGCGGCATCGAGGTCGGCCGGACCGAGGAACGCCTCGAAGAGATCAAGCGCCGCGTCGCCTCCTCGAAGGCGTTCGCGAAGGGCGGGGAAGTCCTCTCGCCCGAGGAAGTCAAAGAACACGTCCCCTACATCAACGAGGACATCCTCGAAGGCGGCTTCTACAGCGGGATCGCGGGCACCTGTGACCCGCTGCGCGCCGGCGAAATCTGGCGCGAGGAGGCCAAAGAGCGCGGTCACCTGACGACGTTCCCCAACACGGAGGTTTCGGACCTGATCGTCGAGGGCGGCGAGATCACGGCCGTCGAGACCGAGAAGGGCACCGTCGAGGCCGACGAGGTCGTCATCTCGGCCGGCCTCTGGAGTCCCGCACTGGCCGAAATGGCCGGCGTCGAGATCCCGCTCACGCCCGCCGTCCACCAGCTCATCAGCGTCGGCCCCATCGAGTTCTTCGAGGAGGGCCCCGAAGGCGAGATCAACTACCCGGTCATCCGCGACATGGACGCCCAGATGTACGAGCGCCAGCACGGCAACGACATGGAGATCGGGTCCTACCAGCACCGGCCCATCCTGTGGGACGTCGAGGACATCCCGTCCAACGAGGAGGCCCCGCTCTCGCCGACCCAGCCGCCGCTGACCGAGGACGCCTTCCAGGAGTCCATGGAGGACGCCCTGGAAATCGTCCCCGAACTGCTCGACGACCCCAACGCCGGCGTCCGCCACTCCATCGACGGCCTGCTGTCGGTCACCCCGGACAACGGCATGTGCCTGGGTCCGTTCAAGGACGTCGACGGGCTGTGGTCCTGTGCTGCCATCTGGATCAAGGAGGCACCCGCGACCGCCCGCGAGGTCGCAAAGTGGATGACCCAGGGCCACCCGGACATCGACGTCGTCGCCGAGGACCACGTCGAGCGCTTCAACGAGTACGGGAACACGCGCGCGTGGGTCAAGTCCCGGAGCGAGGAGGCGTACACCTACCACTACGGCATCGTCCACCCGAGCGAGCAGTGGCAGTCCGGCTTCCGCCCGCTGCGGACGACCGGCTTCTACCACCGCCAGGACGACCTCGACGCGCGCTTTTTCGAGTCCGCCGGCTGGGAACGCGCCCGCTGGTACGAGTCCAACGAGGACCTCGTCGACCGCTACGAGGACGAAATCGAGAGCCTCAAGCGCCCCCACGAGTGGGACCAGCGCTGGTGGTCCGAGATCATCCTCGCCGAGCACGTCCACATGCGTAACAACGTGGGCCTGGTCGGCGACACCGGCTTCGGCATCTTCGACATCGTCGGTGCCGACGCCGAGCAGAACATGGAGAAAATCGCCGTCGCGCCGATGGACATGGACGTCGGTCAGTCCAAATACACGCCGGTGCTGGCGGAGAACGCCGGCTTCATCTCCGATTTGACCATCGCGCGACTCGGCGAGAACCACTACCGCGTCATCACCGGCGGTGGCATGTCCGGCTCGGACCAGACCTGGTTCAACCGCCACCTCGAAGGCAACGCGGAACTCATCACCCGCTCCTCGGAGCTGTGTACCCTGGGCGTCTGGGGTCCCAACGCCGAGGACCTGATGGACGAAATCACCGAGGAGTCAATGAAGGCCGAGGACTTCCCGTTCGGTGCGATGCGCGACGTCACCATCGGCCCGGTCAACGCGAAGGCGTTCCGCATCTCCTACGTCGGCGAGTTCGGCTGGGAGCTGTACGCTCCGATGGACCAGGCCCAGAAGCTCTGGGACACCATCTACGAAGCCGGCACCGACGGCCACGACCTGCGTCCGGTCGGCACCGGCGTCTACGGCGAGACCGGCCGCATGGAGAAGGGCATGCGCCTGTACGGCCACGAACTCGAACTCGACTACAACCCCTCGGAAGCCGGGCTGGCCTTCCTGCACGGCGTCAAGGACGCCGACTTCATCGGCAAGGACGCCCTGCAGGAGGCCATCGACGAGGAGAACAGCGCGGAACTGTGCATGATGTCCGTCACCGACCACGCGCCCGACGGCGGCACGCCGCGGTTCCCGCTGGGCAACGAGCCCATCCTCGACGACGACGGCGACGTCCTGATCGACGACGAGGGCCGCAAGTCCTACGTGACTTCCGCCGGCTCCGGACCGTCGGTCGACAAACACCTCCTGATGGGCTACCTGCCCCAGGAGTACGCCAACGAGGGCGAAGAGCTGCAGATCGAGTACTTCGGCCAGCACTACCCGGTCGAGGTCGAGGTCGTCGGCTACGGCGGCGTCTTCGACCCCGACAACGAGCGGATGTTCAAGAACAAGTACTGAACGCCCCGCTCGTCGCGGACGGAGTCGCCGGGTGACGTTTCCGATCACCCGACGCGCCGTCGCCGTGTCGTCCGACAGCGTACACAGCGGCCGCAGAACCGCCGGGAACGGCCGACGGCGTCGTCGAGAACGCAACGCTTAGAAGACCGGAGCGCAGACAACCGACCATCTGGTAACGGAATCGTCCGTTTCCGGACCGCTCGACGGCGGATTCGACACACAACGGAGAACGCGACTATGGAGACACTAGCCTGTATCAAACGCGTGCCGGACACCGGCGCAAAGATCGTATTGACAGAGGACAGACAGGACATCGACACTAGCTCCCTGGGGTTCACCTTCAGCCCCCACGAGGAGTGTGGCGTCGAGGAAATCGTCCAGATCACCGAGGATCACGGCGGCAACGCGACCGTGATGACCCTCGGTCCCGAGGACGCCCAGGAGCAACTCCGCTCGGCCATCGCCATGGGCTGTGACGACGGCGTCCTGCTAGAGACCGACACGACCGAGTGGGCACCCGAGGCCACCGCCGACGCCCTCGCGACCGCGATCGAGGACGACGACACCGACTACGACCTGCTGGTCTTTGGCAACGAGTCGGCCGACGCCCAGAACTACCAGGTCGGCGTCCGCGTCGCCGAGCAGCTCGGCCTGCCCTGCATCACGGGCATCAAGGACCTGGAAATCGACGACGGGACCGCGATCGCCGAACGCGAGATTCCGGGCGGCTCGGAGGTCTACGAGATCGACCTGCCGGCGGTCGTCACCGTCAAGGAGGGCCTGAACGAACCGCGCTACCCGTCGATGCGCGCGAAGATGCAGGCTCGCAAGACCGAGGTCGACCGCGTCGAACCCGAGGGCGACGGCAGCGGCGACCTCGAAATGGTCGAACTCGAAGTGCCCGAGACCGACGACAGCCCCGCCGAAATCCTCGGCGAGAGCCCCGACGCCGCCGCGAACGTCGTCGACGTCCTCGAAGAACTGGAGGTGCTATAATGGTACTCGCGCTCGTCGAACACGACAACGGACAGATCGAAGACGAGTCCCTCGAGGCGCTGACGCTGGCCGGCGACGTCGCCGACCAGGCCGGCGAGTCGCTGGAAGCCATCGCCTTCGGTCCCGAGGCCGAGGGCGTCGCCAGCGACGTCGGCGACGCGGGCGTCGAAGTCGTCCACGTCGTCGAACACGACGACCTCGACGGCTACGCACCGCAGGCCTGGGCGGAAACCGTCGGCCAGTGCGCGACCGAACTCGACGCGCAAGCGGTCGTCGCGCCCGGCACCGACCGCGGTAACGAGGTCCTGAGCCACGCCGCCGCGAAGGCCGACACCGGACTGTCCGCCGCGACCACCGAGGTCGAGACCGGCGACGTCTACGAGGTCACCCGCCAGCGCTGGGGCGGCACCCTCATCGAGCACGCGAAACTGTCGGGTGACGTGAAACTGCTGACGACGGCGGTCAACGAGATTTCGCCCGTCGAAGCCGGCGGCGACGCCGACGTGAGTGCCTTCACGCCCGACCTCGACGACAGCGACCTCGAAGTCCAACTCACTAGCGTCGAGGAGGACGACACCGAGGGCGTCCCGCTCGGCGAGGCCCGCGTCGTCGTCTCGGGCGGCCGGGGCACCGACGGCGACTTCTCGGCCGTCGAGGAACTGGCGAAGTACATCCCCAACTCCGCGGTCGGTTCCTCGCGCGCCGCGGTCAACGAGGGCTGGCGGCCCCACGACGACCAGGTCGGCCAGACCGGGACCAAGATTTCGCCCGAACTCTACATCCCGACCGGCATCAGCGGGGCCGTCCAGCACATGGTCGGCTGTAAAGGTGCCGAGAACATCCTCGCGGTGAACACCGACCCCGAAGCGGCCATCATCCAGAAGGCCGACTGGGCGGTCGTCGCGGACCTCCACGAGGTCCTGCCGGCCGTCGTCGAAGAACTCGAATCGCGCGGCTACTCGAAGAAGGACTAACGGCGGTCGGTTTTTCGGACGGTGCGACTGAGACCGATTCCCGACGGCGCAATCGGGACGTCGCCAGGCGGCGCAATCGGGACGTCGCCAGGTTGCGCGACAGAATAGCACGCGAACGTCTTCGGCATCGAACTCTTGCCCGAGCGACGCTACGGTGTGGACGATGAGCGACAGGCGGGCCGAACTCCAGCGGGTGGTCGAGGAAATCGTCGCCGAGCGCGGCGTCGTCGACGCGTGGCTGGCGAAGAGCTTCACCGACAGACTCGTGGTCGTCGACGTCGAGGAGGGCAGGGACTTGCCGGCGTCGGTCCGCGAGCGGCTTCGAGCCCACGACTGCTACGGGGCCAACGACGTATACGACGTCTCCGACGGCGACGACGCCTTCGCCGGGGCGACGGGCGACGCGACGCGCTATCAGTTCGTCGACGTGCAGACCCGCGGCGAGCACCAGTCGTACGTGCTGGATTGAAAAACCCCGCCGTTCTGCGGGCGGGAGACGTGAGAGCAGTGGGGAACACCTTCGTGCGCGTCTCGGGGCCTGAGAAGCCGCTTTACGATTGATTGTCGGGTGGCGCGTAGCCGACGTCATGAGCCTCACGAGACGGGACTTCCTGACGGCCGCGGGTGCGGGCACCGTCGGCGTCCTGGCGAGCAGCGGCTGGGGCGCGACCAAGACCGTCGAGCCAGTGACGCAGGTGGCCAACCCCCTGAAGTCCTATCCCAATCGCGACTGGGAGCAGGTGTATCACGACATCTACGCCTACGACTCGGTGGACTGGACGGTCTGTCACCCCAACTGCACCCAGTCGTGCGCGCTGAACTTCTACATGAAAAACGGCGTGCCGATTCGCGCCGAGCAGGTCTACAACAACGAGGAACCGTCGGTGGGACCGTCGGGCTACGAGGACGCCGGCGTCAGCCAGAACTGGAACCCCCGCGGGTGCATGAAGGGACTGACGCTGCACCGCCGGACGTTCGAGCCGTCACGCATCAAGTACCCGATGGTCCGCAAGGGCTGGAGTCCCGACGATCCCAACCCGGAGGGCCGCGGCGAGGACGGGTTCGAGCGCGTCTCCTGGGACGAGGCGCTCGAGCTGGTCGCCGAGAAGATGGCGCGACTGGCCGCCGAGGACCACGAGGACCGGTTTCACGTCTTCAACGCCATCAAGGCCGACGGTCTCATCACGCGCCACGGGGCCGGCCGTCGGCTGGCCTCCGTTTTCGGTGGCTGTGAGTGGACCGAGTACGACTGGTACGCCGACCTGCCGCCGGGCCACGTCATCACGACGGGCTATCAGACCTCCGACGCCGACGCCAGCGCCTGGCGACAGGGCGATTACACCATCATCCAGGGCAAGAACCTCATCCACAACAAACTCGCGGACAACCACTGGCTCCAGGAGACGCGCGAGCGCGGCGGGACGATGGTCGGCATCTTCCCCGACTACTCGCCGACCGTCCAGAAGTGCGACCGCTGGCTGCCGCCCCGGCCCGGATCGGACCCGGCCATCCCGCTGGGCTTCGCCCACGTCATCGTCCGCGACGACCTCTACGACGCCGAGTTCGTGCAGCAGTTCACGAGCCTCCCGCTGCTCGTGCGCGAGGACACGGGGAAGTACCTCCGGGCGCACGAGGTGTTCCCGGACCGGGAGCCACCGACCGAGGACGGCGACTGGGGCGAGTTCGTCGTCCTCGACCGGGACGGGAACCCGCGAGCGCTCTCCCGGGAACAGGTCGGCGGTGAGACGCCGGTCACGCCGCAACTGGACGTCGCGACGACGCTATCGCTGGCCGACGGCACGAGCGTCGACGTGCGGACGGACTTCACACGCCAGGTGGACAACGTGATGGCGAACTACTCGCCCGAACAGGTCGCCGAGATCACGACGATTCCCGCCGACGCCATCGAGAAAACCGCCAGGGAGTTCGCCAGCGCCGAGAAGGGCCAGTGGTTCACCGGCGAGGGCATCAACCACTGGTTCCACGGCAACAGCGAACTCCAGCGGTCCATCTTCTTCGTGCAGTCGCTGCTGGGCAACGTCGGCGACCCCGGCAAGGGCTACTACAACTACTCCGGCCAGTACAAAATCGAGTTGCTGGACGGCTATCCCCACTACGTCAACCCCGACGGGCACGCGGCCGAGGGGATGTACCCCGGCTACGCGCTGGCGTTCTTCGGGGGCGAATCGCTGGACCCCCACGAGATTCGGGGCGACTACGACCGCGAACTCGACCTGGTCGCCCAGGGCGACGCCGACGAACCCGTGATGCCAGCGGGCGCGGAGTCGTACACGCTGAAGAAGCCGACGATCCTGTGGACGATGAACTGCAACCTCCTGAACCAGACCAAACACCAGGAGCACGTGGTCGACAACTTCGTCAAACACCCCGACACGTCCAACGAACTGCTGATCGTCTCGGACATGCACATGACCTACTCCGCGCGGCACGCGGATATCGTGCTCCCGGTACACTCCTGGCTCGAGTGTGAGTACCCCGACGTCACGGTCGGACCGGAGAATCCCTTCATCACGATGGACCACGGGGTGATGGACCCGCTGTACGACACCAAACAGGACGGCGAGATCCTGGCGCTGGTCGCGGAGAAACTCGACGAGAAGGTGCCGCCGGCCCAGCGAAACGTCGACTCCTACCGGTCCTACTTCGAGAAGTTCCTCGACGACGACGCGGACGTCCGCGAGTACATCCAGGAGACGCTCGATCATGGCATCACGACTCAGGACATCGACGTCGAGGACCTCGAAGAGGGACCCCAACGGCTCCAGTTGAAGACGTATCCCCGGATTCCCTTCTACACACAGATCCACGACGACCGGCCGTTCTACACCAAGACCGGCCGCATGGAGTTCCACAAGGAGGAGGACCGCTTTCTCGACCTCGGACGTGGCGACCTCGACCACATCGAAAGCGTCGAGGGGACGCCCTACGGGCGCGGCAAGAAGTGGCCGGAAGCGAAAGCCGAGACCAACCCCGTCTACGAGGAGGGGTACACCATGTACCACAACACGCCACACTCGAAGTACCGGACCCACTCCTCGTGGGGGATGACCGACTGGAACCTCGTCTGGTCGTCGCGTGACTTCGGGTCGGTGAGCGCCGACCCGGAGGGGACCGAACGGCTCGTCGACGACTTCTCGTTCCCCCAGGGCGACGGCGAGACGGCGGAGACGCCGCCGCTGGGCGAGGCGTTCGCCGAGATTCACCCGAAGGACGCGGCGAAAATCGACGTCGGAAACGGCGACTACATCCGGATCGAGGGCAAGCGCGGCGACACCGTCGTCCGGGTCATGGTCTCCGAGCGGATGCGCCCCGCCGAGGCCGGTGCCGAGGGACTCGGACAGGTCACCATCTGGCACGGCTGGTGGCCCCAGCAGTTCCCCGACGACGAGGACGACGGCGACGGCGTGAAGGGCTTCAACGTGACGACGAACATCTGGCTCGACCCCGGCCAGGAGGTCGACGACCTCGTCCACAAGGGCGTGTTCGGCGACCCCAACGTCTCCGACGTCGTCGACGAGAGCGTGGCGTGGCACGGGGCCGAACTGGAAGAGGGCTACACCGAGACGGTGTGGTCCCCGACGGGAGTGAACCGCGACGACCTCGTGACCATCGAGAAGTATCGGGAAGCGGACTGGTGGCCCGGAGACGCCCGGAAAGACGACCTCGTCGCAGACTACATCGGCGGCACGCTGCAGGGAGGTGGGAACTGATGCCGAAAGTCTACAACCCACAGTTGGGTCGGGAGCACGACTACCCCTACGAGCACCGCCAGCAGGAGCGCGACTGGCACTGGGGCATGGTCGTCAACACGAACCGCTGTATCAACTGCAACACCTGCTCGTTCGCCTGCAAGTCCACCTGGACCAGCGGCGAGGGCGAGGAGTACATGTGGTGGATGAACGTCGAGACCCAGCCCTACGGCGGGTACCCGATGGGCTGGGACATGCGACTGCTCGACGACCTCGGCCCCGACCAGACCATCTTCGAGGCCGCGGGCACCGGCGAGCGGGTCCACGGCTACATCGCCGGCAAGCAGGAGTGGGAGTACCCGGCGCTGGGCGACGACCAGGTCCACGGCCCGTACCCCACCGGCGACCACGTCGTCGAGAGCGACCCCGAGGCGGGCACCTACCACGACATCTGGCAGTTCTACCTGCCGCGGCTGTGCAACCACTGCAAGAATCCCGCCTGCCTGGCCGCCTGTCCCCGGAAGGCCATCTACAAACGCGAGGAGGACGGCATCGTCCTGCTCGACCAGGAGCGATGTCGCGGCTACCGCAAGTGCGTGAAGGCCTGCCCGTACCACAAGCCGATGTACAACCCCGAGACGGGAATCACCGAAAAGCCCGTCGGCTGTTATCCCCGCATCGAGGAGGGCAACGTCCCTCGCTGTGTCTCCTCCTGTATCGGCAAGACCCGGCTGCACGGCAACATCAACAGGGGGCCGGACGCCGGCCACGCCGGCGGCAAGAAATCGGCCGCGGACGGCCGCTCGCCCATCAACTACCTCGTCAAGTCCGACGAGAAGGTGGCGCTGCCGCTGTACCCCCAGTTCGGGACCCGGCCGCAGGTGTTCTACATGCCGCCCTACCACGTGCCCCCGAAGTTTCTGACCCAGATGTTCACGCCCAACACGGAGACGAAACGTAACGACTGGCCCGGCAGCACCTACCGGGAGTCCATCGAGATAATTCAAAAGCGGGTCCGGAATCCGAGCCACCACGTGCTCGGCATCCTCCAGTTGTTCGGCGCGACGACGCGGCTCATCGAGACCTACGAGGTGAAAGAGACCCGCGTGAAAGGCTGGGACCGCAACGGCGAGCAGGTCGTCGACGTCCCCTTCGAGGAGGACCTGGAGGTCCGCGAGGGCGAGCAATGGACCAATCAACCGTGAGGTGACACCATGAGCGAGACACACCACAGGCGGGACGGAACCGACGCCCAGGCACGACACGCCCGGCGGGCCGCGCTGTACGGCTACGCCAGCACCGCGTTGCAGTACCCCGACAGGGAGACGGTCGGCGACCTGACCGACGCGGAGACGGCAGCGGCGGTGCGCGAGGCCGCGGCGGTGCTCGACCTCGGCGACGAACTCGCGGCCCTGCAACGGGCCGCCGAGACGACGAGCCGCGACGCGCTGGCGGCGACGTACGACGGACTGTTCGGGATTCCCGGCGACGACGGGACCTATCCGGTGGTCCCCTACGAGGCCAACTACACCACCGGCGCGGAGATCAACGAGATACAGCGCCGCATCGCGACGGTCGTTGGACTCCTCGCGGAGTTCGGCCTGCAACTCGATTCCGACTTCGACGAGCGCCAGGACCACGTCGCCGTCGAACTCGAACTCCTGGCGGTGGTCGCCGCCCAGCGGGCCGTCGCGCTCGACGAGGGCGAAGAGGCGGCCGCCCGGCGGCTCGCCCGCGCCGAAGCGACCGTGCTGGACGAGCACCTGACCGGGTTCGTCCCCGCGCTCTCGACGGCCGTCGACCGCGCGACCGACAGCGACTTCTACCGCGCGGCGACCGACTTCGCCGCGGCGCTCGTGAACGCCGATCACGCGGCCCACGACCCGATTCCGACGCCGTCCCACCGGCCGGGAGGTGAGACGCAGTGACCGACGCGCTCGACGGCTGGATCGACGGGCGGGCCGCGAGCAGAGCGACCGCCGTCGCCGTCCTGACCGTGATCCTGCTGGTCGCCGTCCAGGGCGCGGTCACGGCCGCGCTCACTAGCGGCCAGCAACCCGTCGGCGAGGTGGCGCGCCTGCCGCGGTCGCCGACGGCGAACCAGTGGGACGCGGCTCCCTCGCGGACGGTCACGCTCTCGAAACAGCAGATGGCGATTCCCTACGGCGGCGGCAGCACCGACGAAGTGACGGTCGCGGCGCTCACCAACGAGACCCACGTCGGCTTCAGGCTCACCTGGCACGACCCGACGAACGACACGTCGCTGTCGGGACCACAGCAGTACAGCGACGCCGCCGCGGTGATGCTCAACGGCGGCCAGACGCCGCCGATCACGATGGGCGGGACCGGCGACCCCGTGAACATCTGGTACTGGCGCGCCGCCTGGCAGTACGGCTCCAACCGAGCGCCTTGGTCGGGCGACATGTACGCGTACCCCCACCCCGACAACGAGACCAAACCGGGGTTGGCCGCGAACAACCCCCTCTCGAAGCGCCACTACCGAGAGTTCGCCCAGAACTACTACGCGAAGGGATTCGGGTCGCTGAGCCACGCCCCCAGACAGAACGTCCACGCCGCGGCCGTCCGCGAGGGCGACACCTGGTCGGTCGCGTTCGTCCGCGAGCGGTCGACGACGGGGACGTACGACGCCGCCTTCGACGACCACGGTACGATGTACCTCGCGTTCGCCGTCTGGAACGGCAGCGCGGGCGAGGTGAACGGCCAGAAGTCGATCACCCTGCAGTTCACGACGATGGACACGAACTCCGGCCAGCTCTCGGCGGCGTCGTCCGGCGGCGGCTCCGCATCCGGGAGTTCCACCGGCGGTAGCGGGACGGCCAGTTCGGGCGAATCGGGCGGAACCGGTGGTCCGACCACCGAACTGGTGCGCTACCTGACGATGCTCGTCGGCGCGACGCTGATCGCCTGGCTGGTCACCTACTGGAGGACTCTCCAATGAACGGGCAGTCGTGGAGGTGTGATCGATGAGCCGCTACGACAACCGGAGCGCACGCGGCCGCAAGCCCGACGGCCTCGACCAGTCCGCACTCCGTGACCTGCTGGCCCGCGACGACGCGTGGCGGCGACGGGACGCGGCCCTGGGGCTGGTCGACGCTGCCGCGGATGGCCTCGACCCGGAGACGGCCGACGCGCTCGCCGAGACTGCCCGCACCGACGACGACGCGGACGTCCGCCAGTTCGCCGTGGAGGCGCTGGGCGTCGCCGGCGAGCGCCCGGACGCGATACGAGCGGCGCTCGACGACCCCCAGGAGTGGGTGCGCGCCGAGGCCGTCGTGGCGCTCTCGCGGGCCGCCCACGACGACGTCGAGACGCTCCGGGCGGCCCTCGACGACGACAGCGGGTGGGTCCGGCGCAACGCGGTCATCGCGCTCGGGAAGGTCGACGCCGTCGCCGGGGACCGACTCGTCGACTGCATCAAGACCGACCCCGTCCCCGCGGTCCGCGAGTACGCCGCGCAGTACCTCGGCGACGCCGCGACGGACGTCCGGCGGGCCGAGCGGATCCTGTCCGCGCTGCTGGCCCGCGACCCGAACGCGTTCGTCCGCGCGAAGGCCGCCGAGAGCCTCGGAACGCTCGGGACCGACCGCGCCGAGCGAGCGCTCGAATCCCACGGGGTGACCGACGCCAGCGACGACGTCGTCCGCACCGCCAGCCGCGCGCTCGCGTCCGCCCGCGGCGTCGCCGTCGACGAGCTAGACGCCCCCGAGGTCGAGACGGAGGCACCCGGCACCGGACCGGACGCGCCCGCAGACGGGAGCCACTCCGGATTCCGGTCTCGACGTCCCGGCGCGCCCGGCGGCGGCCCCGGATTCGATCCGCGAAAACACCTCGAAACCGACCCCGGAAATCGACGGAGCTAGCCATGCCCTACGAACTCGACAGCACGGACGACGCCGACGAGGAATCGACCGCCAACGACCACGCCGACGAGGACCCGACCGCCAACAGCCACGCCGACGAATCGGTCGGCGTCCGCATCCCCGACGAGCACGCGGGTGCCTTCGTCGCCGAGGCGTTCGAGGACCCCGAACGCGACACCGACTGGGAGGACGTCGTCGACGCGCTGGTCGCCCCCGCCGCCCGCGACGCGTGGGACGCCCTCTCGGCCCGCCGGCAGACCGTCGAAGTCCTCGACGCGGCCACCGACTACGACGAGCGGGCCGTCGACCACCTCTCGGCGGCGCTGGACGAGGCGAGCCACGACGTCGAAACCCGGGTCGACGAGGCGCTTCGCTGTCGGCGCAACGCCGACACCTTCCGGGACGGCGTGGCCGACGCCTACGCGAGCGGCCGACTCGACGACGACGCGCTCCGCGAGGCGGTCACGGCGTCGCGGTTCGACTCCGGGCCGATAGCCGAACGCGAACGCCTGCTCCAACGCGTCGACGAGACGGTCGGCGTCGACTACCGTCCCTACGGCGGCACGCTGTTCGACGACGCCGACGGCCCCGACGCCAGCGTCGATCACGGGGTTCCGGAAACCTGGTGACGGTCCCGCCCGACGTCCGCTCGGATCGTTCGTAACACGCCTCCCGGAGGCGGTATTCTTTTGCACCGAGGACACGCCAGATAAAACGATGCCCTCCAGACGCGCCCTCCTGCGTAGTCTCCCGGCCGCCGCGACCGCCGCCGTCGCCGGCTGTGGGACCCGCGCCCGCGGCATGTTCGCCACCGAACCGCCCGTCACCGGCCCCTGTGACGGCCCCGACGCCCAGTGGCCGACCGCCGGTGGCGATCCGGGACGAACCGGCCGGACCGACAGTGCCCCGCCCGACGCCGACGCCGAACTGACCGATCTGCTCGCCGGCGTGACCGTCGACGGCCGTCGACCGCTCGCGGGATCGCTCCCCGCAGTCGGCCGAGGACTCGCCTACGTCCCCTCGGCCAGCGGCGTCGTCGCGATCCCGCTCGACGCCTCGACGGACGGTCCGGCGTGGAACCACGACCTCGACGACGACGTCGACGCCGTGCCGGCGCTGGGCTGTGGCGTCGTCCTCGTGGCGGGACTGAACGCGCTCGTCGCCCTCGATCCCGAGACCGGCGAGCGATACTGGCGCGCCGACGTCGGCGGCCACGGCGAGACCACCGTCGCCTTCGCCGACGAGACCGTCTACGCCGCCGGCGTCGATCCCGTCGCGCTCGACGTCTACACCGGTGCAGTTGGGTGGCGTGCTACCGGCGGCGACACCCTGGCCGTCGACGCAGACGGCGTCTACTCGACCCGCAACGTGAACGGGACCGGGGGTATCTTCGCCCACGACCACGACGGCACCCGGCGGTGGCACCTCTCGCTCGGGAAGATCGTCGCATCTGCCACCGTCGACGACGGAACGGTCTTGGTCCCCGACACCCGGGGAACGGTGTACGCCATCGACGCAACCACCGGCGAGACTCACTGGTCGCGGTCGCTGGACGGCGTGCGCAAGGTGTTCAGTGGCCTCGCAGTCCGGGACAGCGACGTCGTCGTGCCCGCAGGAACCGGCGAGACCAGCGCCGTCCTCGACGCCGACACCGGCAAACCGCGCTGGACCGTCGACACCGGCATCGTCACCGGCCGGCCGGTGATCGGCGACGACTGGGTCGCGTTCGGCAGAACGAACGTCGGCGTCTCCGTCTACGACCGGGCTACCGGCACCCACCGCGTCACCTGGTCGCGCGAGGCGTACGACATCGGGACCGTCTCCGGAATCGTCCCGGTCGACGACGGGTTCGTGATCCGCGGCGGCACTACCTCCGGGCTCGGGCTACTGCGGTGAATCCGTTCGTTCTACCGGGAGTCTCACCGATCCGCATCAATCACCGCCCGCGGCCGCGAGTCCGAGCGGCGAGACGAGTCCCAGTTCCTGTACCATACCGAGCGTGTCCCAGTACGACCAGATTTCGGTGATCTCGCCGTCCTCGACGACGAAGACGTTGAGCCCCTCCCCCTCGAACTCCTCGCCCTGGCCCTCGATACCGAACAGTTTCTCGTCGTGTGTCCCCTGTGCACGCCAGCGGACGCAGTACCGTTCGCCGTCGCTGAAGACGTGCTCGATCTCGTAGGTGATGTCCGGGAACGCCCGCTGATACAGGTCGACGTGCTTCTTGACGTCCTCGGGGGACTCCGGCGCGCGCGCGTCGACATACTCTCGGGCCCGTGGTGACGGACGTCGTCGGCCAGTATCTCGTCGGCGACGTCGAGGTTGCGCTCGTTGAACAGGTCATCGAACCATCGATGGAGGAGTTCTCGATCGTCTATGACGGGTGATAACGAAGACCACACGAATAAATGGTTCGCCGATTCGCTCCCCGATTCGGTCGTCATAGCCCCTGACGATCGGCACACGCAGCGAATCCGATGACGCACGCGTCGGCGAGAAAGCGCCCGCCTGCATCCTGCAAATACTTTTCCCCAGGGACCCCCAACGGAGGAATATGTACGTCCGGGACGCGAAAAACCGCGAGGAGGTCTGGTTGCTCGATCACATCGAGGAGATGGGCCTGGACGAAACCGCCTTCCGCTCGCGCGACTACGTCATCGCCATCGACGAAGAGACCAACGAGAAGGCGGGTTTCGGACGCATCCGCATCCACAAGTCCGACGACGGCGACGTCTGTGAACTCACTAGCATCGGCGTCCTCGACGCCTGGCGCAGACAGGGCGTGGGCGCTCACGTCGTCGAACGACTCGTCCAGACGGCGGGCGATCAGGGATTCGAGATCGTCTACGCCCTCACCGACCAGCCGCAGTTTCTCGAACAGTTCGGATTTCGGCGCATCGACGTCGGCGACCTGCCCGCCGTCTTGCAGGATCGCCTGGACACCAAACGCGACCACCTCCAGCCCGACGCCGCCCCAGTCCGCCTCGACGTCGATCGGTTCCACATGCCCGACCGACTGCGCGAACGATTCAAGGGGGCCGCCGCTCAGAACGACGACGACGAAATCGAGGAAGGCCCCGAAGACTTCGGTATCGACCCCGACAGCGCGACCTACAAGTACGACACCGGCCAGTAGTCGCGTTTCGTCGATCGGTTTCGAAGTGTCGGCCAGGACGGCGTGGCCACTCCTCACGGCGTGTGAACTACGCAGACAGCGTGAGTAGCGTC
>JBDGSB010000084.1:0-42912 GCA_042217765.1 Haloarculaceae archaeon
CATCGACGAGTGCTCCCTCAGCGTCAGTAGTGTTGTCCCCGACCTCCATTTCGAGGTCAACTTCTTCGACAGTGGTCGTGCGATTGAGCTTCACCGAGTACTGACCCTGGTACTCGTCAGTAACGACGTTTCCGAGACGGTAGACGCGATCTTCGTGGAGGTCGGAGAGGTCTGACTTGGCCCAAGCAGTGAACTTGATCGTGCCGGTTTCGTCCCCGAGTAATCCGACTTGGCCGATAGCGTCGCTCCGTGGCTCCCAGAGTTCGACGACTTTGGCGGTTACGTCTACCCATTGGTCGGCCTCGTTGATGTCGGCGAGGTCAACCTCCTGGTTGCCGCTCTGGAGATCATCAGGATCGGCACCAGTTTCATCGAGATAGTTGCTGATGACACTCCGCCGTGCTTCGTCCATCGGGACTTGGTAGTCGTTGACGAGCGTGTCGAGACGCTCCTCAATGTCGTCAATAGTTACGTCGGCATCGCCGGGTAGCTGGTCGTGGATGTCTTGTGCGTGTTGAACTACGTCGGTCATGGCGTATCTCTCTCCGCGTTGTTTCGGTGGGAGATACGTGGCTGTACCAACGGGCGGGGCTAAAACGTATCGTGACCGGAGTGAAAGTAGCAGTAGTGTCATTCAGCTTGTCGGACATGCCACCGAAGCTACAGAGAGATAAAAAAGAAGACTGCTCTTAGCCCATCTTGTCGAGTGCGTCCTTGCGGTCCTCAACAGGCACTTGGTCGTACTTCAGGGTAGTCTCGACTGCCTTGTGCCGAAGCTGGGCCTTCGCCGCCGCGAGATCACGCTCCTTCGTCATGTACGTCCCAACGCTGTGGCGGATACTGTACCACGACATACTCCTATCTTCGTGCTCGATGCCAGCACGCTCACAGAGATCGATCAGTAGTCGTCTGAGTTCGTTCGATCCATAGCGGTTCCCGTGTCGTGTGAGCCAGATTTTATCGGAGTCATCGTACTTCGGATGGTCTGCTCGTTCCTCCAGCCACCGCTCAAGTGCGGTCGCTGTCCGGTCAGTAAGTCCAACTGTCCAGTTACCCTGGTTCTTGCTCGACTCTTCACGCGGAATCCGCAACACACCATTTTCGGTATCACACCACGACACCTTCGCGGTCCCGACCTCGATTGGACGTAGACCGGCGTCGAGACTGGTCCACACGAGCGAGGTGTACCGCCAGCTATTGGCTTTCTCGTCAAACTCGTCAACGCCGTAGTTGGGGTTCCCGTCCTTGTCGAGTGCGGCCTGACGGATCTTTCGTCGTTCTTCTTGTGTCAAGAAGTCCCGTGGTGCGTTGTTGCCGCCACCGCTCTTGAACGTCCACTGAAACTCCCACTCATCGGTTCCGTGGTGCTGTTGGAGCCACTTGTTGTAGCGGAGCAAGGCCTCCATCCGCTTGCCCTTCGTTGACTCGACGACATCTTCGTACGCGACCTTCTCCATGTACGCGGTAGCGTCTTCTTGGGTCGGCGGGATACTGTAACCGCCCCGATTCTTCCAACGCCACAGATCGAACCGCGCAGTTCTATCAGCGGTCCCTGCAACCGTGTAGGGTGAGTATCCCTTTGCCTTCTCTGGGTTCTTTCCGATTCGGAAAAGCCACGTCAGGAACTTCTTGCGGTGTTCGTAGTAGTCAACAGCCTGCTTATCGGTTAAGAAGTCCAACTGGCCTTTCCGGACGATTCTGATGTTTCTATTCGGTTCCATTCGCATTGTATCGAAACCGGGACAGCGTTCGAGGAATCTTGGCCTTTCGAGGGTCATTTGCGGTGTTTTCGGGTCGTTGGACAGACCGAAAACCGCAAGAAGGCGGTAGTGCGCGGGACCGGATTCGAACCGGCGGACCCCTACGGGACAGCGTCCTAAGCGCTGCGCCTTTGGCCTGGCTCGGCAACCCGCGCTCGGAGACGGGTTTTGGCGAGGCGGATATAAAATTCTCGTTTCCGGCGGAGCGGTTTTGTCGCTGTAGCCACAATGGGTGGGCGTGTACAGCGCACGCGACCAGGTGGCAAACGAGCAGTGGCTCGCCGAACTCGGGGAGGCCGCCGAGCAACTCGGCGTCGACGCGCGGGTTCGCTCGCGAGCGACGGACCTGTTTCTGTCCCACGTGCCCGAAGACGAGCGGTCGAAGCGGGCGGTGCTGGCGGCGAGCCTCTACGTGGCGACGCTGGCGGAGGGCGACCGTCGGTCCCAAACGGCGGTTGCGGACGCGGTGGGGGTCTCGCGGCTGACGATACAGCAGCGCTGGAAGGAATTGCTCGAATCGACGGGGTTGGAGCCGCCGACGTGGTGACGTTCGCACTGCCGTCTCGACGGGCGTGTCCTCGGCCACGCGGTCGCGGGCGCTAGCGCCGGTTCTCCCTCGTCCCGGCGGAGCGAGCGGACGCCCTCGGAGGGCGTCTCTACGGGAAATCCGATGAACGGTCCGGTGTCGGCGAGAACGCGTTGCACGTGCCGGCACGTGATTATGTACTGCGGTGCAGGGCGCTAAAACCTCGCCGTTCACGGCGGGGATACAGCGCCAGTCATCGTCTCCTTCCACTGTGCGCCAAAGGTTTACATCTCATCGCGTAGTATGAGAGGATGTGCGCGGAAAACTGGCAGTTGACTCGGTGTTTGCCTCACCAAAACGTAAGCCGACCGCGCCGACTGTCGTTAAACAATCAGGTAACTCGAAGCCCTCAACGGGGACGAGTAACGGCTTCGTGGCAAAGCCAGTGGCCGACAGTCCACGAACCTTAGATTCCCAACCATCCGAATCGACGGGAGTAACATAGGTACCTCGGGAAGCGTCGCCCTTTAGGGCGGCGAGGGTGTCACGTTGCCGTCGACCGACGATCGAGTATGGAGTTTCATCACGCCGGCATCGCCACTCGCGAGGCGGACGCGCTCGTGGACCTGTACGGGGAGTTGCTAGACGCTCCGCTCGTCCACGAAGAAGAGATCGACGACCTGCGCGTGGTCTTTCTCGACGTCGGCGGCAGTTACTTCGAACTGCTCGAACCGCTCGACGAGGACGGGACGGTCGCGCGCTATCTCGACGGGAACGGCCCCGGCGTCCACCACCTCGCGCTCGCGACGGACGACGTCGCGGCCGCGCTCGACGCCGCTCGACGGGCCGGCGTCGAGTGCATCGACGACCGGCCGCGACCCGGTGCCTGGGGCCACGACGTGGCGTTCCTCCATCCGAAATCCACCGGCGGCGTCCTGATCGAGTTCGTCGAGGCGTAGCCCCGCGACCGGAACGGGTGGGCTTTCGCATCGCTACCGAACACTAATTTGGTGGGGGGCGCAAGTACCTGCAGATGGTCCCCGCCCTGTCCGACGCCCAACTGCGAACCCTGCTAGAGTGGTCGCCCGGCGTCATTTTCGTCATCGACGGCGACGGGACGTTGCGATACGTCACTCCCTCCTCGAAGCATCTCCTCGGGTGCGATCCCGGCGACCTCTGTGGCAGCACCCTCGACGAGTACGTCCATCCCGACGACCGGGACGCGGTCGAGGCGGCCGTCGCCGACTTCGACGGGGAGGCGACCCACCCCGACGTCGACGTTCGCGTCCGGGACGGCGACGACGCCTGGACGTGGCTCGAACTGGCCTCGATCCGCCCGTCCGGTCCGTCCCGCAACGGCGTCGTCCTGGTCACGCGTCCCGCCGCCGAGCGGAAAGCCCACGAGCGGACGATCGAACGCCTCTCGGTGGTCAACCGCGTCCTCCGACACGACCTCCGGAACGACGTCCACGTCGTCCTGAACTGGCTCGACGGCCTCGCGAGCGAACTGGCCGACGAGGCCGACGAGACGCCACTGGATCGGATTCGAAACGCCGCCCGCCACATGGTCGCACTCACCGAGGAGGCCCGCGACTACGAGGAGACCGTCCTCACCGACGAGGAGACGGGAGCGCCCGGTCGGCTGGCACCGGTCGTCGAGCGCGTCGTCGAGCGGCGGCGCGAACTGTACCCCGAGGCCACCGTCGCCGTCGAGGAGCCACCCGCGGTGACCGTCGCGGTCCACGACGTGCTCGACAGCGTCTTTCGGAACCTGCTGAACAACGCCGTCCAGCACAACGACCGCGAGCATCCGGCCGTCGCGGTGACCTTCGAAGAGACCGACGAGAGCGTCCTCGTCAGAGTCGCAGACGACGGTCCGGGCATCTCCGACGAGCGGAAACGGGCCCTCGTTCCCGACGACCGGCACGGTATCGACGGACCCGGTGTCGACGGGACCGGCGGTCCGAGCGGAACCGGCGTCGACACCGCAGAAACGGGCGTCGGCCTCACCATCGTCACCCAGGTCGTCGACGCGGTCGGCGGCGACGTCCGGATCGAGGACAAGGCACCCGCGGACCCGCCACGGACCGACGACGAGTCCCGCGGGACGGTCTTCGTCGTCGAGTTACCGACCGCGGGCGGCGACTACGTCGACCGTCTCATCGGCTAACGGTCCGGTCGCTAGAAGTCCGGTCCGCGCTCGCCCGGATCGCCGTGGGCGACGATCATGTACGCGACGCTTCCGACGGCCACCGCCAGCGCCACTCCACCGACGAGATAGTTCAGCCCGGTGGTCGGGAACGGCCGCACTTGCAGGACGAGCAGACCCACGACGAGCCCGACTGCGGTCAGCGCGTACGGGAGCACTCGTGTCTCTCTCACTGTCGGCCGTACAGTCGCTCGACTCTGTCGGCGACGTCGCGGACGCGTTCCTTGCGGTCAGCGTCGAGGTCGCCGTCGGTCGGGACGACCTCGAGCTGGTCGACCAGTGCGTCGAGGTCTTCGCGGACCTCTCGATAGCTGTCGCTTGCTACCTGCTCGTCGGCCACGAAGTCCCGGAGTTCGGCCGCCCGCCGCCGGCAGGCCGCGGGCGATTCGTCGGCCGCGGCTGCGAGGTGTTCGGCCAGCGAGACGCCGAGGTAGTCCCCGTCGCCAGTCTCGTTCGAACCACCGGTTCCGTCGGCGTCGCTGGCGAGGTCCGACAGCCGTCGTCGGGCGCGCTCGCGTTCGTCCTCGCGGGTGGCCTCCTCGGCGATCGACTCGAGGGTTTCCTCGATGCGTTCGCGCTCGTTCGGGGCCTCCCGGTGGAGTCGCCGGAGCACGTCGATGGCGCTCTCGCGCTCGCCGGAGAACGTCGCGTCGGTCGCCACCGCCGCGAACGTCCCGACGGCCACCTCGGCCGCGGTCGAGGGGTCGGCCTCGAAACACGACAGGAGCTTCTCGCGTGCCAGTTCCCGTTCGGACCGATTGGACGACTCCAGGACGACCTCCCGGAACGTCTCTAGAATCTCCCGGCGACCCTCGGCGTCGACGTCCTCGTAGACGGCCGCCAGTTCCTCGATGGCCGACTCCCGGTCCCTGGAGTAGGGGGATTCGAGCGCGGTCTCGCGGTGCGTGCGAACGACGTCGGTCATAGCTCGGTGCCACACTCCATGCAGAAGGCGTCGTCCGGCTGGACGTCAGACCCGCACTCCGGACAGGCGGCCGTCGGTCCGTCGGTGCTGTCGGCGCCTGCGTTGTCGTCGCCACCGCTTCCGCCACCACCGTCACCGCCACCGTTTCCGCCACCACCGTCACCGCCGCCCTGGACGATGGTTGTGTCCCCGGAGTCGCTCGCGCCCGAATCGGAGACGATGACGTTGTCTGAGGTGTCCTCGGCGGCGGCCTTGCCGGTGTCGCCCATGTTGTCCATCGCGGACTCGGTGGTCTCTTGCATCCGGTCCATGGAGTCCTCGACGACGTCTTTCATCTCCTCGCGGAACTCCTTTTGGTCCTCGACGCGCTGGCGCTCCTTCTCGGCCTTGTTGGCCTCCTGGCGTGCCTTCGCCAGTTCGTCGCTCTCGCGGGCCCCCAGCGAGTCCAGTTGGTCGGCGTCTAAGTCTTCGGCGGCCTCCATCTTCGCGATCTCGTCGATGGCGTCGCTGGTCTCGTCCATGCTCGCCAGCGTCGAGGCGTCGACGTCGTCGCGGGCGTCGAGACGTTCCTTCTCGACCTCGGCTTCGTGTTCCTCCTTGTGCATTTCCATTTCCTGCTCGCGTTCCTCCTTGTCGAGTTTCTGCTCGTCCTTCTTGCGCTTGAGGTCCACCAGATCCTCCATCTCGTTCATGTCCTGTTCGTGTTCGAGGTCCCGGCGCTGGACTTCGCCCTCCTTGCGCGTCGTGGCCGTCTCCTGTTCGTGCTCGACGTCCTCGCGCTCGGCCCGGTGCTCGTGGCGACGCTCCATGTCGTCGATTTCGTGATCCTGCTCGACGGCCTGCTTCTCGACCTCGTGATCGGCCGCCTGTTCGGCGGACTCGACGCGGGTCTGTTCCCGGGTCTCGTGGATCTCGTGTTCGCTCTCGCGCTCGCGGGCCTGCTTGTCGAGTTCCAGCTCCTCGTCTTTCAGCTCCTCCGTCGCACGGCGCTTTTCCAGTTGCGTCCGCTCCTCGCGGACGTCCTGGCGGTCGTCGTCGAAAGTAAGCGACCGCAACGCGACCAGCGCGAGTCCATACCGTTCGAGCGTCGACCGAAGCTGGTGTTCGACGTCCTGTTGCAGGTCGCGTTTCAGCGTCCGGGTGCCATATAGGTCGTCTAGCCGCTGGTCGGCCACCGTCGCCTGGATCTCGTCGGCGACGGCGTCGCCGAGCACCTCGTCGAAGGTGGCGGCGGTGACGACGTCCCGGTCGGCCATCAGGCCCGTGAACAGCAACTCGGGGTCGTCGATGGCGACGACGAACTCCACGTCGGCCCCGACGAGGACGTCGCCGGCCGTCCGGAGGTCGTCTAACCCCATCGTGATGGGCGTGTCGCCAGTCTCGACGAGGATGGCACTGTACTCACGCTTGCGCCGGAGGTCCGTCAGCCGCTGGCCGAGCGTATCGAGCGTGTGTTTGCCGGGACCGATCTCGGCGGTCACCTCGCCGTGTTCGAGCAACAGTGCGCGGTTGCCCGCCTCGATTTCGATCTCCTGTTTGCCCCGCAAGCGATCGAGTAGCCCGTCGCCCTGGAGGTCGGACCCGCCGATGCGGCGGGCGAACTCGTGGGACTGCAGGCGGAGCGCGTCGCCGGCGTCGGCCCCGGACTCCGCCTGGCGCTTGCTCGTGTCGCGGAGGTTCTCGCCACAGCCCGGACAGAACTTCGCGTCGGCTTCGACCGACCGGCCGCAGTTGGGACACGACGATCCGACGGACGCGCCGCAGTTGGCGCAGAACTCGGCGTCGGCCGGCAGGCTCTCGCCGCACTCCGGACAGCTAGGCACGCTCGTTCACCCCAGTTCGGTCGGGCCGGCAGTTCGTTCGGCCGGGCCAGCAGTTCGTTCGGTCGGGCCGGCAATCCGTCGGTGTGCGCGATACGTCCGCCATCTCCGTTCGGTCGTGCATGGTGATTACCTCATTTCAGTCCGTGCAGGTAGTCCTGGCGCCGGTCGAAGGCACGCTCGACGTCCTCGAACAGGGAGCGACACGCGTGCAGTTCGTCGGTTATCGGCGCGCCGGTGCGAGCGGCCGCCCGCACTTTCTCGGCCCGCGTCACCAGGTCTTCGCCGTCTTCGACGAGCGTCGCGTCGTGTTCGACGACGGCGACGAGGTCGCTCTCCTCGTCGGCGCTGAACTCCCGCAGGCCGCCACCGTCGCCGCCAGCGTTCTCGACCCGGCGCGCGAACGTCTCGACGTCGTCGGTCAGGTCGCCGATTGCGGCCACGTCGTCGCGTCTGTCGTCGTCGTAGCAGGCGTCGCTGGCGTCTTTCAGGACGCCCCTGGCCGCACCGAGGTCGCGTTCGAGTTTCTCCCTGAGCGTTCGGTCGGTCTCGCTCCAGGCGTCCCGGCTCCGGTAGTCGTAGCCGGGAATCGTCCGGCGCAAGACGGCACTGTTGGCCGAGAGCGCGTCGTCGTCGATGTCGTCGAGCAGTCCCATTGTGAGCCGTGTGCTAGCGTTTCGCTTTCGGATACATGATTGTTTTGTCACCCGTTCCACGCGTCCAGGCTGGATTCGGTCTCCTCGATTGCGGCTTCGAGGTGCTCCTGGGTCACCGGCTGGAGTTCGTCGCGGTCGCGGGCCTCCTGTAGCGCCTTGCGCGCGGCGGTCGTCGCCACGAGTTCGAGGTCGCTGGCGACGTAGCCGTCGGTCAGTTCGGCCATGCGGTCCCAGTCGACGACCTCGCTGAGCACCGGCCGGTCCCGAAGGTGGACCCGGAGGATGGCCCGCCGGGCGGTCTCGTCCGGCGGCGGCACCTCGATGCGCTCGTCGAAGCGACCGGACCGCTTGATGGCGTCGTCGACCGATTCGAGCAGGTTCGTCGCCGCGAACACCACGACGTCCTCGCCCTGAATCTCGGTCAACTCGGTGAGCAACTGATTGACCATCTGGCGTTCGCTGTTGGTCTTTCGTGCGCCGCCCGATCGCTGACCGGCGATGGCGTCGATCTCGTCGACGAACACCAGGCAGGGCTGGTTCGCCCGCGCGACCGAAAACAGGTCGGCGACGTTGTCGGCGGCCTCCCCGACCAGCGAGGAGGTGACGTCCGACGGCGTCACGTCGATAAAACTGTAGCCGAGTTTGCCCGCCAACGCGCGCGTGATGTAGGTTTTTCCGGTGCCCGGCGGCCCGTACAGCAACACGCCGTTGACGACGCCCAGGTCGTACTTCTCGTACAGGTCCGGCCGCTGCAGCGGGTCAACCACCGCGTCGATGAGCGTCTGCTTGAGGTCGCTCATGCCGCCAACGTCCTCGAAGTCCAGTTCCGGCGGCGGCTCCAGGTACGTCTCGGCGTCGGCGACCGCCTCGTCGGCCGACTGTCCCCGCGTTTCCGACTCGCTCGGCCCGGAGACGCCCACGTCGTCGCCGGGACGGGATGCGTTGCCGGGGCGGGATGCGTCGCCGTCGCCAGCGTCGGTTTCGCCGCTCTCGCCGGCCGCTTCGAGCGTGTCGGCGGCCGACGCGAGGTTGTCGGCGAGGGACCGCCGCTTCTCCGCGAGTTTCTCGCTTGACTCCAGGTCGGCGACGTCCCGCAGCACCTCGGCGCACTTGCGGTAGTGGCTCGCGGCCCGCTCGGCGACCCCGCGTTCGCGGTATTTCTCCGCGAGCGCGCGGTGTTGCTCGTAGTCGTCTTCGAGTAACTCCTTGTGGACCCCCTCTTCGAGCATGGGTCAGATACTGAGTTCGGAGTCGTCGAGTTCGTCGAGGTCGACCTCGCCGCCGAGGTCCGCCTCGACCTGGACGTCCGCGTCGATGTCGACCTGTTCCTCGCTGATCTCGCTGGCGGCCATCTCCTCCATGATCTGCTCTTCCTCGCCGGTGTCCATCTCGAGTTCGTCCTCCATGATGGGGATGTCGAGCGCGTTCTGGATCTCCTGGAGGTCCTCCATCTCGACGCCGAAGGTCGCCATCCGCTCCATGATCTGCCCCTGGATCTCCTGGGCGTCGGCGTCGTTCATCACCTGATCGAGCGCAAGGTCCTGTCCCTGGTCGTCCTGCAGTTCCATGATCTCGCGCATGCCCTGGATGGAGAGGACGGTCCCCAGTTTGACCGACGCGGCGCGGTACTTCTTCTTTTTGATGGCGTACTTTTTCTTCTCGAATTTGGCCTTCTGGGCGTACTTCTTGCGCTGCATCTCCGACGCCTCCGCGCCCTCCCGGAGCAGTTCCTTGTACTGACGGCCGTGTTTGTCCATTTCCCCTTCGAGTTTCTTCAGTTCGTGTTCGAGTTTGATGACGTCCTTCCGGAGCGCCTTGTCGCTGTAGACGCTCTCGTCGAGCAGCGACTCGCCCGTTCCGCCGAATCTGTCCGTGACCCAATCGCGTAGTTCGACCATGTTTGTATCCTCGTGTATCGTAACTTAATTATTGGCCTGTGTGACATACCGTCGGGTTGCGTTCGTTCGCGTGCCTGCGTCTCCGGTTTGGCGACCAGTACCGCGGCGGCGACTCCGGCCAGGAAGCCGGCTCCCAGCACGAGGTTCGCCACGAACGTGCCGAACAACCACGGACGTTCGATCGCCATTCCGAATCAGCCACACGCACATATTGCCACACCAACTACTTAATATTTTCTCATATATGGTTCTACAGAGTTTCCTCCGATATGGAGATGCCGGATCGTGCGGAGATTCGGAATTTCGCCGGCATATACGGCCATACACACTGCGAACCGACCGTCTGTCCCGAATATCGGTCGAGGATCGTCGACTCGCCCGTGGAGAGACGTCCGCAAGTCTCCGTTTTGGAAAAAGGATTTATTCGTGGAGATACAACCGTCGCTCACATGCGTCATCAGATCGGGAGGAATCGACGATGATCGACGACGGCGAGTACCTCTACGTCGTCGAGTACGACTCCGACGCCGAGCGCAAGCGCGTGGAGTACCTGTTCAACAACTGGTCCGACGGCGACGTGGATGCGCCAAAGGGACTCGTTCGGGTCGCCTCGAACGTCGACCACGACGCGCTGTACCGCCAACTCGTCTCGAAGGTTCCCGACGAACAGGTGTCGGCTTACCGGCTCGAACCCGTCGAAACCGACGTCGAGACGGACACGCGGGTGGTCGAACAGCACGTCGACGCGCCGCGCGAGGCCGTCGAGGGATTCGTCGAGTACATCTTCTCGAAGAAGAAGGCGGTCCTTCAGTCGCCCGAGCGCAACGAGTACGAGGTTTACACGAAGAAGGGCCGCGCGGAGGTGTCCTACGACCTCGCCGCCGACGGGGAGACGACGGTGACCGTCCGCATCGAGGGGACGCCGCCGGCACCCGGCTTCCTCGCGGACTTCTTCGAGACCGAACTCGCGGACTACGCCGCCAGCCAGAAGCGATCATGACCGACTGCACCGACCGATTCCGGGAGATACGACGCGAATCGAACCGGGTCCTCGACGAGGACCTCGAAGCACTCGAGCGCCGGCCCGAACGCGACCGCATCCGGCAGTACAACGACCTGCGACGGCTCGAAGAGCGGTTTCGCTCGGAGTTTCTGGCGGACTGTCCGGACTTTCTGACCGACAGCGAGCGCGACCGCGTGCGCGGAGAGATACGGTTGGGTCGCCTGCTGTTAGCGGCCAGTTTCTACGCCGATGGTGACCTCCCGGCCGCGATGGCCGGCGACTGGAGCGACGTCGAACTCCAGGCCGTCGTCGACTTCGATCGGTACCGGGCGTTCGACTCGCTGTCGGACGAACAGATCGAGCGCCGCATCCGCCGGATGGACGGGGAAGTCTACGAACTCGTTGCCGAGTACACGTCGACGCAACTGGCGACCGTCGAGACCCTGCTCGACCATCCCGACGTCCAGCAGGACGTGCTAGAGCGGTTGCTGGCCCGCTACGAGGACCGCCGCGAGCGCATCCGCGAGGGCTTTTTCACCTACGTCGAGACCCACGGCCTCGAACACACGGTCGCCGCCATCGAGGATGCCGTGCGCGCGGTCGCGCAGTCGTCGTCGACGCGGGCGTCGGTTCGCGCCGAGGTGGACGCGACGCTCTCGAAGAGCACCAGCGCCGGAGCGGACGCCGAACGGGCCCACGAGGACGCTATCGAGCGGCTCACGGCGGGCGTCGAACGGGTCGAACGCCTCCAGTCGCGGCTCGAAGATCGCATGGACGAACTCGAACGCGCCCGCGAGGCCGCGACCGAGGCCGACGGGTCGGTCGCCGGGGAGACGGTCGAACTGGTCGAGGGGGAACTGGCCGAACTGCGAGCCGAACGCGACCGACTCGACGTCGCCGGCGAGCAACTCGACCGCGAGCGGAGCCGCGTCGCCGCCGCCGCCGACCGTCTCGACCGACGGCGGGAGGCGGTCTCCGGGCGGACCGACGCTGACGGGGGAATCGACGGCACGAACGTCGTTCCCGCGCCGGTCGCGCGGCTGTACGAACTCGACTACCTGGGACGGTTCGACATCGCGATGGAGGAGGTCCCGCAGGTACACACGCCGGACGGCGACGTCCGGATTCCCGACGGGTACTGGAACGGGCCCGGAGCCAGTTTCCGCCAGAGCGAGCGACCGCGGGTGGCCTCGCTGCTGGCGGACGCATGCGGCGAGACCGCGGACGATGGCGGCGAGACCGCGGACGATGGCGGCGAGACCGCGGACGATGGCGGCGAGGGCGCGGACGCACGCGGCGAGAACGCGCCGGACGCACGGTCCGACGCCAGCGCGGACGCCGGCACCGTTCCCTCGCCGACCGTCGGGAGGCGGGCGGTCGACGCCGACCCCGAACGTGACCCCGACCGCTATCCCCAGGCCGGCCGCTCGCGCTACGAGATCAGGGAGAGCCGCCACCTGGGACTGCACAGTACCACGACGATGGCCGTCGAGGCTGTCGTCCACGCCGACCTCGAGTCGTACGTCACCCGCGGATTCGACGACGCGCCGGCCGACCTCGACGCCTTCCTCGGGTACGTCAACGACGCTGTGGCACGGGCCGAGCGACGCGGCCACGCCTACCTGTTGGCGGTCGCCTCGCCGACGGGCTGGACCGACCGCGTGCGCGACCACGTCGCAGAGTCGCGAACCCGCGTCGGCAGCGACGTCGCCCTCGTCCTCGTCGACCTCCGGTCGGGCGAGGTCGTCCACGACGAGTCGGACCCACTGGCCGACGAGAACGTCGCGCTGTTCGAGCCGCCGACCGACGACGAGCGGATCGCGGAGGTGGTCGAGACAGTCCGCCGGGAGTACGTCGACGACGTCGGCACCGACAGCGTCCGCGTCGAGCGGGTGGCCGACGACCACGGCTACCAGCCACACCTCGTGACCGAGGCGTTTCACGAACTCGAAGCCGACGGCGCGGGCGAGTTGCTCTACGTCGACGACCTCGGGCTGTGCCTGGAGTGTGGTCTCTGATGTCGACGCTTTCACTCGCGGAAACGGTCGTGACGAACGCGGCACTGGGAGCGTGGCTCGGCGCGATGGCGTTCTTCTCGTTCGTGGCCGCACCCACGGTGTTCGACGTGCTGGAACGTGATCGGGCGGGGACGGTCGTCAACGCCATCTTCCCGACGTACTACGTCGTGGGCGTGGGTGCGGGAACGCTCGCGCTGCTGGCGGCCGTCGGTCGCGGCGCACTGACCGGGTTCGACGCCCCTCTCCTGCTGGTCGTCGTCGCGACGGTGGTGGCCGTTCTGCTCGCGGCGTACGCGCGCTGGATCCTCATTCCGAAGATGGGGCGCGCGGGCGAGGACGGCTTCGCGCGCTACCACCGACGGTCCGTCCTCCTGAACGGCCTCGCGCTGGTCGCGGTGGCCGTCGCGCTGGTCGCGTCGCACCTGTGACCGAACACCCACTAAATTTTGGTATCGGTGCCATTTTTGGAACCACATCTCATCAGATGGCAGGGATTTTCAACCTCTGACAATCCCCTCCCGGATATATGGGCGCCCTCGCCCCAGTATCAAATGGAGGCGTCGTACTATGGCAACCAAACAATCCCAGGCGAACGTCCTCGGCACGGGCGTGTCGTTCGAGTTCGACGCAGCGTGGGGCGCGTACTGGTTCGCGTTTATCAGAGTCATCACCGGCTGGTGGTTCTTCCACGCTGGCATCACGAAGATCATCGAAAGCGGGTTCAACTACGGCTACGCACCGGCCTTCCTCAAGGGCATGGCCGGCACGAGCGTCGGCCCGTTCGCGACCTGGCTCGCCGGCCAGGCGTGGCTCCTCAAGCCGGGCGTTCCGCTGTTCGAGACGCTCATCGGTCTCGGGCTGATGCTCGGCGCGTTGACCCGGCTGGCGGCCTTCGGGGGCACGTTCTTCATGACCCTGTTCTGGGTCGGGAACGCTGGCTTCGGCCACGGACTGGTCACTAGCAACCTGCTGGGCCTCCTGTTGTTCCTGACGATGATCGTGTTCGCGACCGGTCGCTACTACGGCCTCGACGCCGTCATCGAGAAACTCGACTTCGTCGAACGACACCCGCGGCTCAGGTATCTACTCGGCTAAGGAGGTGACAACACATGGCACTCAAAAACATGGACTCAATCGACAGAACGGTGATGCTCGTGAGCACGGGGCTGATGTTCGTCAGCGTCGTCGTGCTCGGACTGCTCGAAATACTCGACGGTGCGCCGTTCGGCGCAGCGCCCGTGACGAACGACGCCGGTGACGTCGTCGCGACGCCGCTGGTGAGTCCCGACATCCGGACCGGGCTGTTCGTCCTCGGACTGATCGTCCTGCTGCTGTGGGCCATCTACAAGATGGCACAGCCGGTCGCCGGCCAGGAGGACGTCGCCAGCACCGAGACGCCCGCACACTGAGATCGACGTAATAGCTTTTGTGGCTCTTCCGCGGCGATGAGAAGTCAGTGCAGAACTTAGCCGCCACGGCGAGAACTAGCTTCTGGTATGGTAGTACGTATCGCAGGCGTCGCGAGTACGGCGTTCGGCGAACATCCCGAGTCGTCCTCTCGCGAACTGTTCAGTACAGCAGCAGCCAGTGCCTTCGAGGACGCGGCGATCTGGGACGGGCCGCACTCGGCGTCGAAGCGATGGACGTCCTGGACGCGTACGGGATTCCGCCGCCCTCGTCGACGAAACTTCCCAGCGTGTGGGAATGTGACGCGTCTATATCCGGATTTGTAGCGAACGTCTAGCAGTTATGCTCGATGGAACGACTGCGATCGTCACCGGCGGGTCGTCCGGGATCGGCCGGGCCATCGTCGAACGCTATCTCGACGAGTGGAAGCAGGTCCTCGACGTCGACCTCGACGGAGTGATGCCCGGGATGAAGGCGGCGCTTCCCCATCTGGAAGAATCGGGCGGCTGTATCGTCACCGTCGCGTCCATCGACCGACTCGTCGGCGGTAAGGGTGCGGCCTCGTACTCGGCCGCGAAAGGCGGCGTCGTGAATCTCACCCAGCAGGTCGCTATCGACTACGCCGAACGCGGCGTGCGCGTCAACAGCATCTGTCCCGGATTCGTCGACACGCCGATGGCCGCGTTTCTCGCCTCGGACGACGCGTCGTATGTGACCGGCGCGAACGTCCCCGTCGACGGCGGCTGGGCGGCCCACTAGCATGAGCGAGGACGACGCGACCAGCGGGGACGACGCGACCAGCGAGAACGACGCGCCGGTGTCGCCGCTCACCGCACCGTTCGTGTGGTACGTCGAGACGTCCCAGACGGCCGCGGAGACGTCGCGGACGGCCCTCGAACGGTCGCTCGAAACGCAGCAAGCAGCCGTCGACGGGTGGGCCTCCACGTTCGCCCCGCAGGCAGACGAGCAGCCAACCGAAGCGACCCCGAGTCAGGAGATGGCGTGGCTGTACGATATCTGGTCGGAGACGCTCCAGAACGCGCTCGTCCACCTCGACGACGCGGTCGACGAGGAGGGGATCGATCTCGACTCGCTGCAGTTGATCTGGCTGCACGCGCTGGACGACGCGATCACCGACGTCGGAAAGCGACCGACGTTCGGTGCGACGATGACCGAGTCGGTCGAGAGAGCGTTGACGGCACAGTACTGGGGCGACCAACTCCGTCGGAGTGTGCTCGGAAGCGTCGACGTCCCGACTGATCGAGACATCGAGGCGGTCGGGAAACGACTCCTCGACCTGGAGTACCGTCAGAAGTCGGTCGAGGACAAACTGGACGCGGTGCTCGCCGCAGTCGGGGCAGACTCGGACACGGACCCCGAACGGACGGTCGGATCGGAGCCGGCTGGTGGTGCAGAGTGACGCGACTTCCGAACCCAGTGACGGCGTCGATCGACGTCCAGCAACAGCTAGTCGAGGACGGTGCCGAACTCGAAGAGCGGGCGGTGGAGTTGCCCGAGCGAGTTACCGAGATGACGAGCGTCGAGGTCGGGCAGACGCCACACGAGGTGGTCTACGAGGAGAACAAACTCGACTTGCTCCACTACGAGCCGCTCGTCGAGGACGAGGACAGACGGGACGTGGCGCTGTTGTTGGTCTACGCGCTCATCAATCGCCCGTACATCCTCGACCTCCAGCCCGACAAGAGCGTCGTCCGGCGCTTTCTCGAAGCCGGGTTCGACGTCTACATGATCCAGTGGAACGAGCCTTCCCGGCTCGACCGCCACCTCACGCTCGACCACTACGTGAACGTCTACGTCGACGACTGCGTCGACGTCGTCCGCGAACGGTCCGGCGTGGACGCGATCAACGTCCTCGGCTACTGCATGGGTGGCACGATGAGCGTCATGTACACCGCCCTCTACCCCGAGAAGGTGCGGAACCTGGCGCTGCTGGCGACCGGGCTGTACTTCGACGACTCCGGAGGCGTCCTGGAGCAATGGGGCGAGGAGTTCGACCCCGAGACGCTGACGCGGGCGTACGGCAACGTCCCCGAGGAATTCCTCGAATTCGGTTTCCGGGACATGAATCCGATAAACAACTACGTTACCAAATACGTCCAGCTCTATCGGCGATTCGACGACGAGGACTTCGTCGAGAACTTCGCGCGGATGGAGCGCTGGCTCAGCGAGGGCGTCGACGTCGCCGGCGACGCCTACGTGCAGTTTCTCGAAGACATCTACCAGGACAACAGGCTCTACGAGAACGACCTCTCGCTCGGCGAGCACGACGTCGACGTCGAGAACCTCGATGTGCCCGTCCTGCTCATCTGCGGGGAGTACGACAACCTCATCCCGCCGACCGCGAGCGAACCGTTCCTCGACGTGATTCCGAGCGAAGACACGGAAGTGAAGACGTTCTCTGCGGGCCACGTCGGCCTCGCCGTCTCCGACGAAGCACACGCGACCCTCTGGCCTAGCGTCGGCGAGTGGTTCGCAGCCAGGTCGTAGCGTACGCGGGTGATTCGAAGCGCGCTCGGCGCGCCTAGAACTCCATCACGCCGATCCATCCCTCGTCCGCACACCGCGGGCAGTGTGCTTGCTCGCGGGCGTCCATACACGCGGCGTGAAAGCGCGCGCCGCACTCCTCGCAGATGATACGCTCCTCTTCTCGGACGAATCGTTCGTCACACAGGTAGCAGCGTCTCGATCCGACCATGTATCGAACACGACAGCGGGCGTGCTAAAGCCACGGGCGATTCCCACGGCATAAGAAGTGAACCAGGGTCTATCGGCACCGCCGTCCCGATGTTAGCTAATGAGCACTGCGTGGTACCGACGATCCATCGACGACGCGGCCGAGGAGTTCGACACGACCCCGGATTCCGGACTGTCGTCGGACGAGGCACGGGCTCGTCTCGAAAAGTACGGTCCGAACCGGATCGAACTCTCGAAACCGCCATCGTGGCTGTCGCTCTTCTGGGGTCACCTCACCGAGTTCGTTTCGCTGCTTTTGATCGCCGTCGCCGCCATCTCGTTCGGGACCTACGTGCTCTCGCCGGCGGCTCCGATCGATCGCCTCGCCACGGGCGTGATCGTCCTCGGCATCGTCATCATCAACGCAACGATCGGGGCCTATCAGGAGCACCGATCGGTACACACGGCCCAGAAGCTCCGCGAGATGATGCAGACGAAGGTGATCGTCCGCCGGGACGGCGAGCGAGCGGAGATCGACTCCGAAGCGGTCGTTCCCGGCGACGTCGTCCTCCTGACGGCGGGCGACAAAGTGCCGGCGGACCTCCGGTTGGTCGAGACCGACGACCTCGAAGTGCAGGAGGCCGTGCTTACCGGCGAGAGCACGACGGTGGACAAATCTCCCGAGACGATCGACGAGGAACGCCCGCTCGCCGAGCGGTCGAACATGGCCTACTCGAACACCCACGTCACGCGGGGTGAGGGCGTCGGGATCGTCGTCGGGACGGGCGAGGGCACCGAAATCGGAACCATCGCCGAGAGCACCGAGTCCCTCGAAGTGGAGGCGCCGTTCGTCACCGAGGTCCAGGACACGGCGATGCGGATCGCACAACTCGCGATCGGGCTAGTGGCCGTCGCGTCGGTCGTCTTCTTCTTCTACGGCGAGGACCTGTTCTCGATTTTCCTGCTCGCGGCGGCGCTGATCGTCGGCGCGATTCCCGCCGCCCTCCCGGTGACGGTGACCTACGCGCTGACGAACGCGATGCGAAAGATGGCCGCCGAGAACGCCCTCGTCAAGAACCTCCCGCTTTTGGAGTCCGTCGGGGGCGTCAACGTCGTCTGTACCGACAAGACCGGAACGCTCACGCAAAACCGGATGCGCGTCCGCAAACTTTTGGTCCCCCGGACGAACCCGTCGCAGGCGGGCGTCGAAGCCGTCGAGGTGGAGGCGTTCGAGGGCGACGGCTCCGACGATCTCGTCCGCTGTGCCGTCCTCGCCAACGAGGCCGAGCGGACCGACCGAACGGGCGCTGGCGGTGGGGACGACGCGGCGGACCCGGAAGCACTGACCGAGGAATTCCTCGGTGATCCCGAGGACGTGGGGTTGCTCGAATTCGCGCGTTCGAACGACGTCGACCTCGAAGCCGTCCGCGCCGACGCAAAGCGACTCGACTTCCTGCCGTTCTCCTCGGAGAACAAGCAGGTGCAGGCGCTCGTCCGGCGCGACGGCGAGACCGTCCGCTACGCGAAGGGCGCACCGGAGATGATCCTCGATCGCTGTGACCGCGTCTGCATCGACGGCGACGTCGAGTCGTTCACCGACGAGTGGAAAGCGCGCGTGAGCGACCACCTCGATGCGTTCTCCGACGACGCGCTCCGGAACCTCGCGTTCTCGTACAAGGTCGTCGACGGCGAGGGCGTCGGTGTCGACACCGATGGTGACGTCTTCCTCGGCGCGGTCGGGATGTGGGACCCGCCGCGCGAGGGCGTCGGTGAAGCGATTCGGACGATGTACGACGCGGGCATCGACGTGAAGATGCTCACCGGCGACAGCGAGCGGACCGCCGTCGCCATCGCCCAGGAGTGCGGGTTCGCGGACGTCTCCTCGGTCTCCTGGGAGGACGTGAAAGACGCCGACGACGACGAGATGGAGGACCTCGTTTCGACACACAACGTCTTCGCGCGGATGGACCCGTCGCTGAAGATGTCGATGGTCCAAGCGCTCCACCGCCTCGACTATCGCGTGGCCATCACAGGCGACGGCGTCAACGACGTTCCACCGATCGAGGCCGCCGAAGTCGGCATCGCGATGGGCGAGCGCGGCAGCGACATCACCCGCGACGCCGCGGACATCATCCTGCTCGACGACGCGTTCCCGACCATCGTCAGCGCGATCGAGTACGGCCGGACCGTCCTCTCGAACGTCCGCAAGACCGTCGATTACCTGCTGACGGCAAACCTCTTCGAGGTAGTCGTCGTCTTCGTCTCCTCGTTGATGGGGTTCGCGCCGTTTCGCGCCCTTCAGTTGCTGTGGGTGAACTTCGCGACGGACATCTTCCCCGCGATGGCGTTGGGGAGCGATCCACCCCACGAGGACATCATGGAAAAGAAGCCCACCGGCAGCGAAGAGACGATTCTCACCAGGCGGGTCTGGTATCTCCTGGTCGGGATCGGCCTCAAGAAGGTCGTCGCCGCGCTGGCCACCTTCTTCGTCGTCCTCTGGCTGTCGACCGGTACGACGACGATCGTGGGCGTCACCGGCGACCTGGCGCTCGCTCAGACGACGGTGTTCGTCTGGCTCGGGCTCTCACACGGCATCCGGATCGTCGCGATCCGCTGGGACGAGGGCTGGCGGGGGCGGAAGGTGTTCGTCAACAGGTGGGTCAACTACTCGCTGCTCTGGCCGCTGTCGTCCTTTCTGGTCATCCTCTATACGCCGCTGGCCGGGTTTTTCGAGGCCACTCCCCTGCCGCCGTGGGTGTGGGGCGTGCTCGCCGTCAGTATCGTCCTCAGTATCGGACTGGCAATCGTGATCGTCGAGGGCATCGACCGGATGCTCGGCGAGTACGGCGAGACGGAGTACTGATCGATTGCGAGCGTCAGTGCGACGGAGTACTGATCGATTGCGAGCGTCAGCGCGACGGGTCCATCACCCCATCGTCGCGAGACGGCACTGGATCGCAAATTCCGAGGGACAGCAGACAGACGGCGCCGACGGCGACTACGCGTCGTTCGGTCCGAGATAGCCCCACGCCTGGAGGCGGTCACCGTCGCCGTCGATCCACCGCTCGCCGATGTCGTCGCGGTAGTACAGGTTCGGGATCACGACGTCGTCGATGCGGTCGTAGGCCTGCTCGCGGGCCTCCTGCATCGTCTCACCCATACCGGTGACGACCAGCGGCATCCCGCTCTCGCCGGCGACGCGCCACTGCCCGTCGACGTTCTTCGCGTCCTCGATGTGGACGCCCTCTCGGCTCTCGTCTTCGAAGACGACGGCGGCGTTGCGCGAGTTTTCGTCGTAAGTCTTCTCGTCGTCGAACGGGAACGGCGGCAAGACGACGCGGACGCCGATCTGGTAGCCGCTGTGGACGTCGGGTTCCGGATCGGTTCCGTGGGCGAGGTCGGAGAGGAACCGGGCGGTCGAGGATTCGAGGGACTCCGTCTGAATCGTGATCGTCGGGTAGCCAAAGCGTGGCGTGAATTCGAGCGGATAGATCCCGTGTTCGTTGACGATGCAGTTGAGGTCGATACTTCCGACGTATCCCTCCTCGGCCAGCCAGGCTTCGAGTTTGCCCAGCGTCTCTTTGAACAGTTTGTTCTGGCCCGCCCAGAACATCGACGTCCCCATCTCGCCGGTCGACGGGCCGATGTTGCCGGGAAACAACTTCTTGTGCTCGAAGTTGAAATTGACGTCGTCGATGAACTCCTCGCCGTCGAAAAAGCCACAGATCGCGACTTCGACGCCCTCGACCTTCCGCTGCAGCTGAAAGCCCTTCATGCGGTGGCCCCAGGCCTTCTCGTAGGCGCGAAGCACGTCGACGACGTCGCTGCCGTCGTTTTCGTTGCCGACGTAGAGCAATCGCTTGACGTTCTGCACCTCGCCGAGGGGCTTGACGACGTAGGGGGCCGGATTCGCCTGGACGTACCGGATTCCGTCCTCGAAGTCGCGGAAGACGCGGTGGTCGACGGTGTTGACGCCGTGGTCTTCGAGGACGTCCATCGCGTATCCCCTGTCGTCTTCGAGGCGGTCCGTATTCGGCGTTCCACCGACGACGGCTTTCCCGCGTTCGCGGAGCTCCCGCGCGAGTTTCCCGGTTCCGACGTCCGTTCCAACCCAGATGTCGTCGAAGACGACGACGTCCGCCCAGTCGACCTCCGCCCGCCAGTCGTCGGTCTTGGGGACGAACCCGTCTGCGATCTCCCTGTCGCGTTCGGCCTCGATGTAGTATTTCACGTCGTGGCCCTCCTCGCTCACCTGCCGGGCGACGTCTCCGACGAGCGCGGCGTCTAGCGACAGAAACAGGAAGTGCTTGCTGTCCATGACCCACAACTTCGCGCGGCGCGTAGAAAAACCCACACACAGGTCCCGCGATGCGGGAGCGTGCCGCGGAGTTATCAGTCTCGCCGGACAATACCGTGCCATGCTCGTCTCGGTCACCGTTCGAGAGGTGATGCGCCCCGGCGTCGTGACGACCGCGCCGTCGACGACCGTTCGCGCCGCCGCAAAGACGCTCATCGAGGAGGACATCGGATCGGTCGTCGTCACCGACGACGGCGAGACGGTGGGCATCGTCACCAAGACGGACGTCACCGCCTGTCTGGCCCGGGATGCGGACGCCGACGCCGTCACGGTCGACGAAGTGATGTCCGCCCCCGTCGAGACCATCGCCGCCTCGGAGAACATCGAACAGGCCGCCGAACTGCTCAGAAAGTACGACGTCAACCAGCTCCCGGTCACGGACGAGGGCGACCTCGTCGGCGTCGTCAACGTCACGCACCTGTCGTACTACCTCCCGCAGATCGCGCTCCGGTCGTTCGAACGCCCGGCGAGGGGCCGGGAGACGCGGACCGAGAGCGGTCCCGGCCTGCTCTACGAGGCGACCGACTGGACGACCGAACACGTCTGTCGGGACCCCGACCGCATCTCGGTCGGCGACGTCGTCCGGTTCAGCAAGACCCTCGACGACGAGGACGTCTTCGACTTCGCGGACGCCACCGGCGATACGAACCGTCTCCACCTCGACGACGCCTACGCCGAGGAAACCCGGTTTCAGCAGCGAATCGTCCACGGCGTGCTGACCGTCGGCGTCGTCAGCGCCGCGCTGGCGCGCCTGCCCGGACTCGTCATCTACATCTCCCAGCAGTCGAGCTTCCAGGGCCCGGTCGCCGTCGGCGACCACGTCACTGCAGTGTGCGAGGTCGTCGAGGACCTCGACGGCGACCGGTACCGACTCTCGACGCGCGTCCTCGACGGCGACGACGACCCGGTTTTGCACGGCGAGTCCACCGTGCTCATCGACGCGCTCCCCGAGAGCGAGCGCCGCGAACCGGCAGCGGTGCCGACCGCGGAGTAGTACCGGCAGCGGGTGCGTGCAATGGCGGTCTCTGTTTTCCAGGGTCCATTTCCAGGGTTCATTTCCCGGATCTATTTCCAGGGTCCATTTCCCGGGTTCCATTTCCGGGGGTACTACACCGTCAACGACGGCGTCGACTTCGTCCGGTCGCGGAATCCGCTCTCCGTCGACGGCGCTTCCGGTGGGACGATCTCACAACATCCTGCGTCGAAAGGCGGCGTCGAACTCGCCATCGACGGGGCCGGAACGTACGCCGATTGCGGGTTCTACGTCGCCAGCGGGAAACTCGGCGACGTCGACACCATCGAGGTGACGACGCGGGACGGGTCCGATGCAGTCGGTCTGAATCTCTACTTCGACGTCGACGACGACGGCGACTTCTTCGCCTGGGAACGCGGAAAGGGCAACGACGCGACGTTCACCGACGTCGGTGGCGACGAGTACGTGCTCGGTGACGTTTCCGGCGCTCCGGGTGGCGGAAGTTTCACCGTCGACGACGGGACGGAGTTCTTCGACGGGTCCACGAACGCTGGCCATACGCCGTTCGCGGACCTGAAGAGCGGTGCAATCTCCGGGATCGACGGGGAGACGGCGGTCGCGGTCTGGGTCGACATCACGGCCGGTAACGGCGGCAGCAAACACGCGATAGTCGACGCCGTCGACGTGACGACGACCTGACGAGACGACTGCCGGACGTGACGACGACCCGATGTGACGATCGCTCACCGGCCGTTTGCTAGCTTCGGACGGTGCGCACCCTCGACAGGGTAACCTCGCGCAACGCGTCGCGTTTGATGACGGCGAACCCGGCGACGATGGCGAGAAAGCCGAGGACGGTCGTCGCGTCGACGACGTGACCGAGCAGCAGCCACTCGACCAGCGCCGCGAAGGGCGGTTCGGCGTAGCCGACGAGCGTAATTTCGGCGGGGCCGAGACGGTCGAGTAGGGCGAAATACAGGAGATAGGCCGCTGCCCCGCCGACGAGCGCGAGGTAGCCCAGCGACAGCGTCGCCGGCACCGTCCACTGGACGGCGGCCAGCGTCTCGCCCCTGGCGAACGCGACGAGGTGCAAAAGCGGCGCGCCGAGGACCATCCCCCACGCCTGCATCGACGGGACGGGAAGGTCCGTCCGGAATCGGCGGGTGAGCACCGCCCCGAAGTTGAACGCGGCCGAAGCCAGGAAGACGAGGCCGATGCCGACGACGCTGGCGGTCAGTAGCTGATCCGTCCCGGGGCTGGCGATGACGGTGACGCCGACGATTCCCAGCGCGAGGCCGAGGCCGCGCGTGTAGGCGAACCGTTCCTCGGGAAGCAGTACGGCGGCGAACGCCGTCGCCAGCACGGGTCCGAGACTGACGACGACGGCCGCGACCGCCCCGCTCACGTACAACTGTCCGACGTACGTCAGGGCGTGGAAGCCGGCGACGACGAACGCGCCCGTGACGGCGGCGGTCGCCCACTCCTCGCGACCGCGGGGGAGCACCCGGTCGGCGCTGGAGACGGCGTAGGCGAGCATGGCGAGCGCGGCGACGTCGAAGCGGAGCGCGGCGAACAGCACGGGCGGGAAATACGCGAGTCCGATCTCAACGACCGGGAACGACGACCCCCAGAGAAGTCCGAGGAGGACGAACAGTCCAATAGCACGATAGCGTCGCATGGTGAACGGGCCTAACTACTACGAGTATACAAATGCTTGGATTCTATCCGAATACTGTACTAAATATCTGTATGAAAATCCATTATATCTGCATACAAATCCCTTCTATTCGATTCTTGTGGCGGCATGGCATCACCACACACGGTAGTGCGTCGGACGGAATAGCGAAAGCTTGTTCGCGGGGGCGGTCACAGAGGCGGACGTGACCCGCTACAGAAACCTCCTGTTGTTCCTGGTTCTCGCCGTGGCGTGGGGGTCGGCGTTCACGGCCATCAAGAGCGGCCTGACGTACTTTCCTCCCGTGCTGTTCGCGGCCTTGCGGTACGACGTCGCCGGCGTGGTGATGCTGGCGTACGCCTGGTATGTCACGGACAGGTGGTTCCCTCGGACGCGCGGCGAGTGGGCGCTCGTGGCCGTCGGCGCGACGTTCATGATCGCCGCCTACCACTCGTTTCTGTTCGTCGGCGAACAGGGGACCACGAGCGGTGCCGCGGCGGTCGTGATCAGTCTCAGTCCGATCCTGACGGTCGGGTTCTCGCGCGTTCTGCTACCCAGCGAACGGCTCTCGGTCGTGGGGTTGGTCGGCGTCGGTCTGGGTCTGGTCGGCGTCGCGGTGCTGGCCGAACTCGATCCGTCGAACCTGCTGGGCGGGAACACGGTCTCGGAGTTGCTGGTACTCGTCGCAGCGACGTCGTTCGCGCTGGGGAGCGTCTTGACGCGCTGGATAGACGCCACGCTTCCGATAGAGACGATGGAAGCGTGGTCGATGAGTTGCGGCGCGGTACTGATGCACCTCGCCAGCGTCGCGATGGGCGAACCCGTCGCATCGATCGCCTGGACGCCGAACGCGCTGTGGTCGCTGGGGTACCTGTCGATCGTAGCGTCGGCGGGCGGGTTCCTGATCTACTTCGACCTGCTCGACCGGTTGGGGCCGGTGGAGATCAACCTCGTCAGCTACGCGGTCCCGGTCTTTGCGTCCGCGACCGGCGTCGCGTTGCTCGGCGAGCGCGTGACCGTCACTACTGCGGTCGGGTTCGTTCTCATCTTCGCCGGCTTCGTCGCGCTGAAACGCGCCGCGTTCCGGGCGGAGATACGGCGACTCGGCGAAGGGTTGTGGTCCTGATGCCCGTCCTGCGGCGGTTGGGCCGCAGTGCGAATCGAGTCGCGGCGTGGTCTGAGAGCGAAACGCCGGGACTCAGGTCGCGTTGCGATTGTAGGAGTGACCGACGAGGAGAGTCACGACGTTCGCCAGGAGGAGGGCGACGAACGCGGCCGTCTCGGTCGGCGTCTGCAGTCCGGTCGCGAACAGCAGTGGCACGTACAGGAACGGCAGGGCGACGGCCAGCCAGAACGATACCACGACGACGGGGGCACGGAGGCTCTCGACGATCCGACCGAACGACCGGCCGGTTTCGTCGAGCGCCGCGTCGAGGGAGGATTCGAAGTTCATGGGGGACCACTCGGGGGCTACTCGGACGTTGGACGGCCACCATCATATAGGGAGTCGAACCTTGGGGTGAATTCGTGTCGTTTCACGCGGACGCCCACGGCCACGGTCGCGGACCGCTGACGTTTCACGACGTGGCGAGACGTTTTATCGTGGCTCCTGCGTGCGTCTCCACTGGCTCGGCAGTGCCCCGCTCGCCCGAAATCCGGAACGCACGACGAGTCGTTCACACGAGCGAGGGCACGGCTCGGGATCGGGACTCTCCGTGCGGAAGTCGATCGTGATCGTCAGACAGAACATTCGGGTGTAGGTACAGTTTTCGAAATAGACATAATAGGTCGTCGGACTGGTGGTGGAGCGTGGTCTCGCTCCCCGGCGGCCGAGAGTCCCACGGCGGCCGGATCGCGTCGACGAATCGAACGCGAAAATCGGCCGACTACGGTCGTGTTTACACGTCACCTAAGCGTCGATCAGCCGTGTTCGGGGCGAGATAGCGGTCTCCGGTTCGAATATCTATCTCGCCGGTACTGGACGGTACAGTCACCCTTCGAGCGACGAGTGCGACCGATACCGAGTCGGGTAAAACTAATTTCAGTATACAGTCACTAACTGCGAATTGACGGAATGTGTTCATCTGAAGACGAAGGCGGGGAAACCGGCCGACGACCGGTTCGGTCGCCGGCGCTTTCCCGAATCGGAGCCCCTAGAGGTCCTCGACGGGCGTGTCGAGGGGCCTGGACATCTCGGCGTCGTCGAGGTGACACGCGACGCAGTGGCCGTTCTCGGCGTCGGTCGCTTCGAGGGAGGGCTCCTCGCGCTCGCAGACGTCGCCGATCTTCTGGGGACACCGTGTGTGGAACGAACACCCCGACGGCGGCTGGCGGGCGCTGGGAACGTCGCCTTCCAGCCGGAGGCGCGTGTCCTCGGCGTGGGGGTCCAGCGAGGGGATGCTCGACAGCAGCGAGCGCGTGTAGGGGTGATACGGCGGGTCGAACACCTCCTGGAGCGCCCCGCGTTCGATGATCTGCCCGAGGTACATCACCGCCAGCCGGTCGCAGATCGCTTCGATGACGCCCATGTCGTGGCTTATCAGCAGGTAGGAGGTATTGTACTCCTCGCGGAGGTCGTTCAGCAGGTTCAACACGTTTGCCTGGACGCTCACGTCCAGCGACGACACCGGTTCGTCGAGCACCACAAGCGACGGGTTGGGCGCGAACGCCCGTGCGATGGCGACGCGCTGTTGCTGGCCCCCCGAGAGTTCGTGGGGGTACTTCGCTCGCAGGTCCGCACCCAGGTTGACCTGTTCGAGCAACTCGTCGATGCGCTGGTCGCGCTCGTCCTCGTCGAGATCCGTGAACAGTTTCAGCGGCCGCGCGATGACGTTCTCGATGGTCTTTCGCGGGTTGATGCTCGCCTCGGGGTCCTGGAAGATGATCTGACACTCCGAGCGGAACTCCCGCATCTCCGATTTCGAGAATCCGCCGAGGTCCTCGCCCCGGTAGCGGACGGTCCCGTCGGTCGGTTCGTAGAGGTGCATCAACGTCCGCCCGAGCGTGCTCTTGCCACAGCCGCTCTCGCCGACCAGTCCGACCGTCTCGCCCTCGGCGATCGAGAGGTCGACGCCCTGGACGGCCCTGACCGGGTGGTGGTCGCCGAGCAGGTTCTCGACGAACGTCCCCCGATCGTAGTGTTTGACGAGGTTCTCGGCTTCGATGATCGTCTCGCCCACGTCGAGCGTTCGCGCCTCGCGCTCGCCGGTCTCGATGGGGTCGTCGACGGCCGTCTCCCAGTGCAGACACCGGGTGTCGTGGTCGTCCGAGACGGACGCCAACTCGACGTCGTCCGAGCGACACTCCTCGGTCGCGAATGCACACCGGTCGGCGAAGATGCATCCGTCGGGGATGTCCGCCAGTTCCGGGATCTGGCCGGGGATCGGCCGGAGATTCTTCTGTTTGCCCCGCTCGGGCGTGGTCGCGAGCAACGCCTGCGTGTAGGGGTTGGCCGGGTTGTCGAAGACGGCGTCGACGGGCCCTTGCTCCATCATCTTGCCCGCATAGAGGATGTTCACACGGTCGGCGATCTGGGAGACGACGGCCAGGTTGTGCGTAATCAGCAGGATGCCCACGTCGCCGGTCTTCAACTCCTCCATGAGGTCGAGCAACTTCGCCTGCGTGGTGACGTCCAGCCCCGTCGTCGGTTCGTCGAGGATGAGACAGTCGGGATCGCAGGATAGCCCCATCGCGATGAGCGCACGCTGTTGTTGCCCGCCGGAGAGTTCGCTCGGGTAGCGATTCGAGAACTCTTCGGGGTCGGGGATGTTGACCTGGTCGAGGACCTCGTAGACGCGGTCCATGGCCTCTTGCTTGCCCGAGACGTCCTGGTGGAGGGTAATCGCCTCGCGGATCTGGGCCCCGATGCGGATGCTCGGATTGAGCGCCCGCGAGGCGTTCTGGGCGACGTGGGCGATCTGGTTGCCCCGGATGTCGCGCAACTGCGCCGTCGAGAGGTCGTAGATGTCCTGGCCCTTGAACTCGATGGACCCGTCGGCGATGCGGCCGTTCTCGTCGAGATAGCGGACGATGGCCAGCGCGAGCGTGCTCTTGCCGGAACCGGACTCGCCGACGATGCCCAGGGTCTCGCCTTTCTGCAGGCGCATCGAGACGTCCCGCAACGCTCGGAGTGTGCCGTGTTTGACCGTGAACTCGACGTCGAGCGAGTCGACCGACAGGAGGTCCTCGCTGGCGCGCTGGGTCGCGTCCATGGCTTGCTGGCTCATCACTCGGCCCTCCCGCCGGCTTCGGTCCGCGGATCGAGCACGTCACGCAGGCCGTCGCCGAGCAGGTTCATCGCCATGATGGTCGACACGAGCGCGACGCTGGGCCACAGCAGGTACCACGGCGACGAGTACATGTAGACCCGCGCCTGCGAGATCATGAATCCCCAGTCGGGGTGGGGCGGCCCGGCACCGAGACCGAGAAACGACAGGCTCGTCCCGATGAGGATGGCGTAGCCGACCCGGATGGAACCCTCGACGACGATGGGCGCGGTCACGTTCGGCAGGATCTCCCGGAAGAGGATGTGCGGCGTCGACTCGCCGCGGGCCTTCGCCGAGAGAACGTACGGTTCCTCGCTCTCGGAGAGGGTGGCCGACCGCGTGACGCGGGCGATCCGCGGCGTGAACACGATGCCGACCGCCAGCACCACGTTCACGAGACTCGATCCGAGCGCGACCACCAACAGGATGCCCAGCAACAGCACCGGAATGCTCATCATGATGTCCATCAGCCGCATCAGCAGTTCGTCGGCGCGTCCCTTGACGTAGCCCGTGAACAGGCCGATGGGGACGCCGAACAGAAGCGAGACCCCGGCGGCTCCGAACCCGAGCAACAGCGACTTCTGGCCGCCGACGATGGTCCGGGACAGCAGGTCCCGTCCGAGGTTGTCCGTGCCGAGCGGGTACTTCCCGCCCAGCCCGGCGAATCGGGCGGCCGGATGGGTGGCCAGCGGATCGTGGGGTGCGATGGACTTGCCGAGCGCCGTCAGGACGATGACGGGAATCAGAATCACCAGCGCCGTGACGACCTTCGGGTTCGTCAGCAGTCGTTTGACTATCGGTGGAACGTCGATACCTCCGACCGTCGCAGTGGATTCTTCAGCAGCCATTATTTCTCACCCAGTTCGATGCGGGGGTCGAGAACTGTGTACAGAAGGTCGGCGACGAGGTTCGCGAGGATGAACGCCATCGTCGGGACCAGGATGGCGGCCTGTATCACGGGCAAGTCCCGGCTCGAAATCGCTCGGACGATGACCCGGCCGATGCCGGGATAGGAGAAAATCTCCTCGATGATGACGACCGAGCCCATCATCCAGCCGAAGTTGATCGCCAGGACCGTAATCGTGGGCAACAGCCCGTTGCGTAAGGCGTGTCTGGCCAGGACGTTCGATTCGGCGACGCCTTTCAAGCGGGCCGTCCGAATGAAGTCCGCTTCGAGCGTCTCGATCATGGACGATCTGGTCTGGCGTAACACGTACGCGAAGATGACGAAGTTGATCGATATCGCGGGCAAGATGAGGTGATAGAGCCACCCGATCGGGTTCTCGCTCAGTGGGACGTACCCGCCGTTGGGAAAGAGGTTCAACGGCGGCGTCGTAAGGAACAGCAGTAACAGCGTCGCGCTGACGAACGAGGGGATGCTGATGGCGACGTACGACAGATTCAGCGACACCGTATCGAATATCGAATCCCGCTTGGCGGCCGTCAGCACGCCCAGCGGAATCGCGATGATGATCGAGATGATCGTCGCGACCAGGGCCAGTTCGAGCGTGCGGAAAAACGCCGGAACCACGAGCTTCGACACCGGCTGCCCGGAGATGAGGCTAGTGCCCCAGTCGAACGTGAACGTGTGCAGGACGAAATCGATGTACCGTTCGTACAGTGGCCGCGTGAGCCCCATCTGTTGTTCGAGCTGGTGCATCGCCTCCTCGGTTCGTTGTGTCCCGAGTACGATGGTCGCTGCTGACCCGGGAATCGCCGCGGTCATCCCGAAGACGATGCTTGCGATGGCGATTACTGAGATAATCGACACGACGATCCGTTTGGCGAGGTACAGTGTGTTGACCACGTCCAATCCTTTCCCTTCCGGCACCCTTATACCAGATAGTACAATAACCTTGTGGATAGGTCACACTCTATCCGTCAAATCACGACGACGTTCCGCTCGATGGCGGTCGAGAACGTCCCGTCGTCGAGCGGGACGGGCGGGAGTCGTTCCCACATCGTTAAGACGGGGCGACGAGTACCCGACGAGTATGTTCGAACAGAGGTTCGAGCCCAGCGTCGGTGCCGTGCCGACGGTGACACCATGAGTCTGGTAGAGCTTCCCGACCGCGCGGACGTCGCGATCGTCGGTGGCGGCATCATGGGGACGAGCGCCGCGTACTTCCTGGCGACCGAGACCGACCGCGACGTCTTGCTGGTCGAGCGCGACAAAATCGCCGGCGGATCGACGGGCGACTCCTCGGCAATCTTGCGCCATCACTACGGCGACCAGGAGATATACTCGAAGATGGCGCGGTGGGGCCACGAGTTCTATCGCGCCTTCGAGGAACACGCCGGCGGCGACATCGCCTACGGGCGCGCGCCGATGGTGAACTTCGCGACCGACGACGACGCCGAGTGGATACAGGCGGGCTACGACGTCCTGTCGTCGCTCGACATCCCCGTCAGCCGGTACGAGGCGGACGAACTCGACGCCGAGTACCCGATGATCGAGACCGATTCGTTCGACTTCGCGGTCAGCGACGACGACTCGGGCTACTCCGACGGCACCGACGCGGCCGGCGGACTGGCCCGCGCCGCGCAGGAGGCGGGCGCGACCGTCGTGACGGGCGTGACCGTCGAGGACGTGCGCGTCGAGGGCGGGACCGTCGCCGGCGTCGAGACGGACGCTGGCTCCGTCGACGCCGACGAGGTCGTCCTGGCGGCCGGCCCGTGGACGACGCGGCTGCTCGACGGACTGGGCGTCGACGTCCCGCTGTCGACGAGTCGCGAACAGATTCTCATTCTCGACCCGCCCGCGGACTTTCCGGACGACCACCTCGAAGACCTGCCGACCAGCGGGGCCGGCGGCGGCTGGTACATGCGGCCCGACTTCGGCGGCGGCGTGTTGCTCGCGACACACCACACCGGCGAGACGGTCGATCCCGACCACTACGACGAGACGCCCGATCAGGAGACGCTGCTCGACCTCCTAGAGAAACTGGAAGGGTTCGCCCCCGGCCTCGCCGACGCCAAGATCAAAGGCGAGTACTGCGGCGTTTACACGACGACGCCGGACCACGACTTCGTCATCGACCAGGCCGGACCCGACGGCTGCTATCTCGCCTGTGGCTTCTCCGGCCACGGCTTCAAGCACGGACCGACCGTCGGCAGGATTCTCTGTGACCTCGTGACGACCGGTGACACCGACCTCGTCGACGTCGACTACTTCTCGGTCGACCGTTTCGAGGACGACCCTCAGGGCCACGGCGTGCCCGACCACTAGTCGGGACTCGCGGCGTCGGCCGCTTCGAGAACGTCGGGACTCGCGGCGTCGACCGCTTCGCGAACACCCCCTTGCGAAAGAAAAACCCCTCGTGAGCGCGCTTATGGGTTCGGCCCCTTCGGCGCGTCGGGCGACAGGGCGGCGTCGTAGTTGAAGTCCTTGTTGGCGGCCGGACCGGGATCGAAGTGGCTGAGGTAGTCGTTGGACGCGGCCTGCTGGTCGAGGAAGCCGAAGATTATCCAGGCGTTGTCGAGGTGACTGATCCGCTGTGCCTTGGTGAACGCCTTCTGGAACGCCGGATCGCTAGTGGTCGTCGTACTGAACTTGTTGTACGCCTCGTGGTACTGCTCGTTGTCCCAGCGTCCGGAGTCCCACTTTGCGTCGGGCCCCAGCGCCAGCCGCGGAACGGTCGTCTGTTCCATCCGGGCCGCGTAGCCGCTGGCGTACCACTTCCCGTCCTGGTTCCAGTACTTCGACAGCCACGTGTCCGGGCTGACCAGTCGGATGTCGAACTCGATGCCGGCCTTTTTGGCCTGCTGCTGGAACAGTTTGACGCACGTACCACGGCGGGCCTGGAACTCGTTCTCGTAGATCGGGGTGGGCAGTTCGAGGCCGTCGCCGTAGCCCGCCTCTTCGAGCAACCCCTTGGCCTTCTCGGTCTGGGCGGTCGTGCCGAACTCGAGACCCTCGTCGAAGTCCCCGTAGCCCGGATGAACCGGCGCGACGGGGTCGTGGTGGCCGATAGTCATGGTGCCGTCGGTCGCCGACACGATCTCCTCGCGGTCGAGCGCGTGCTTCATCGCCTGCCGAACTTTGAGCTTCGAGAACGGTTTGTCGCCGTTGTCGAGTTCCATGTTCGTCGTCATCACCATGCTCAGAAACGCCGAGGTCGAGTACTGGCGAACCGACGCGTTCCCGGCGTTTTCGATTCGGCTCCGGAGCGAGGGATCGAGCGTATTGATCACGTCCACGCGCTTGCCGGTGAGCGCGCTGGCCTGGGATACCGGGTCGGGGATGATCTTGGCCGTTATCTCGTCGAGATACGGCAGTTCCCGCCCCTCTCGCTCGATGTACCAGTCGTGTTTCTCGAAGTGGTACTGACTGTCCGATTCGTAGTCGGTCAGCGTGAACGGACCACTCCCGAAGTCCGTCGTGGAGAGTTCGTCGAAGCGGTTGTCGAGGATTTCCTTGGGGACGATGTTGAAGTAGCTCCCCGTTTCGCCGAGTCGCGCCGGGTAGAAGGGATCCTTTTTGGAGAGATTGATCGTGACCCGATGGTCGTCTTCGACGACCACAGGATTGTCCTTGTCGACTGCTCCGAGGTCGACCGAAGCACCGGGGACGCGGTCCTCCGAGAGCATGACTTCGACGGTCGCCTTGACGTCCTCGCCCAGCACCTTCTTGTCGATGTTCGCGAACTTGGCCTGGTCGGTCAGCATGAACGTCCACGCCGTCGTGTCGTCGTTGGGCTCCCAGTCCCTCGCGAGCCGCGGAACCGGTTCGTAGTCCCGGTTGTACCCGACCAGCCGGTCGTACATCAACTCGAAGAAGACGTAGTCTCCCTGACCGTCCCCGACGAACGGACTGAGCGACTGTGGGGCGGCAATCGCCGTCGTCCGCAGGTGACCGCCCGGAATGATGTCCGGTCGTTCCGTCGTGGTTTCTTCGCCGCCACCGTTCCCTTGTGTTTCCTCCCCGCCGCCACCGCTGCTCTCTGTCGTGGTCTCTTCGCCGCCACCGCCCCCGCCGCCCATACAACCGGCGAGTGTGGCCGCACCGCCCGCCCCGAGCAACTTGAGGTAGGTTCGTCGGTCCGGTGATTCCTGACGCGTCAATGGGTCACTAGATCCCATGAAACGAGTTAACAAAGTGGAATATAATAAATTTGTGGTGGTTGCAGACAATTGGCATATATGATGGGCCGGAACAAAGCCCCGCACACGATCGGAGGACGAACGACACCTCGCACGTGACAGCAACGAACGACACCTGACGCGCGACGGTAGCGACACGAGGTCCGACGCGTACCCGTGTTCGAGCCGGCATCACGTCCGAACCAGTAGCTATTTTCCGCACAGTGCGTTACTCCGACGTATGAGCGGGCGTTCGGCCGACTGGTGGACGACGACGGGCGTCGTGAGCGTCGGCCACATGCTCTCGCACGTGTACGCGCTCACCTTGCCGCCGTTGTTTCCGCTGATGCGCGACGACCTGGGGTTTTCGAGCACCGGGTTCGGGATCCTCGTGGCCATGTTCGCCGTCGCGGGGCTGTTGCAGATGCCTCTGGGAAGCCTCGTCGACCGCATCGGCGCGAAGAAGGTCCTCGTCGCCGGAACCACGGTGCTCGCTGTCGGGATGGCGCTCATCGGCCTCGCACCGTCCTATTCGGTGATGCTGGTCGTGACGCTGTTGGCCGGCGTCGGCCTCGCGACCTTTCATCCAGCCGACTACGCCCTCCTGACGGCCGTCTCGGACGCCGACTCGGAGTCGCGGGCGTTCAGTCTCCACCTGTTCGCCGGCTACGTCGGCTTCGCGATCACACCGGTCGCCGTCGGCGGCTTCGCGCTGGCGACGTCTTGGCGGCTGGCGCTGCTCGCAGTGGGAGCGATCGGACTCGTCTTCGCCGCCGTCGAGGCGCTCGTCCTCGACGACGCCTACCTCGACGAACTCGAATCCGGCGACGAGGAGTCGGACGACGAGGAATCGGACGACGCCTCGTTCATCGACGACCTGCGACTGCTCGCTCGCCCGACGATATTCGGCATGTTCCTGTTCATGTTGGTGCTGACGATCGGCAACAAGGGGCTGTCGACGTTCACGCCCGTGTTGATGGTCGACGGGTTCGGCCTCTCGAAGACGCTGGGCAACACCGCGTTGACGGCCTATTTCGCCGTCGGGGCGCTCGCCATCCTCGTCGGCGGCACCCTCGCGGACCGGTACGACCCGCGGCGGGTGCTCGTCGTCGCCGTGACGGTCATCGGGGCGCTAGTGTGGGCGCTCGTCGGCGGCCCCCTCTCGGTGACGCCGGCCGTCGCGATCGGCGCGTTCGGACTGATGGGACTGCTACAGGGGGCGGCCGTCCCCTCGCGGGATCGGCTCGTGAGCGACTTCACTCCGGACGGCGCGGCCGGCAAGAGCTTCGGGTTCGTGCTGACGGCGATTTCGGTCAGCGGCCTTCTCGCGCCGCCGATACTGGGTGCGGTCATCGACGCCTGGTCGGTCTTCGCCGCCTTCGAGATCATGAGCGGGTTCTTCCTCGTCGCCGCGCTCGTCGCGCTGGCGCTCGGGAGTCGAACCGTTCGCGCCAGCGGAGGCGTCGCCCAGGCCCAGGAAGAATAAGCGTGCTCGCTCACCGCCAGACGTCCACGAGGTCGGCCACGGGAGCGTCGGGCGTTTCGAGGAGGGTAACGACGTCGTCGTACGCGTCCGGGTCGGGGTGTTCGGCGTACAGTTTGTGCATCTTCGCCTCGAACTCCGCGTCGGACAGCGGCCGTTCGGCCTCCCCGCGCGGGTGCGTGACCTCCTTCGCGTACGTCGCGTCGCCGGTGTGAATCTCGACTCGCGCCGAAAAGGCGTCGCCGTACTCCGCGACCAGGTCGGGGTCGTGGTGGAGGTCGATTCGCTCGGTCATCGCCAGGATCTCCGCGTCGGTCAGCGTGTCTCGTTGCAGGTCAGACGGCCGCAGGTCGCCTCTGATCAGTGCCACGGCCATCGGGAACGGGTAGGAGTACTCGGCCTCGTCGGCGTTTTCAGGTATCCGGGTCGTGAGGTAGGCACCCTGCTCGAACGTGTAGACGTCGACCGACCGTATCGAGTCGGGATCGATGTCGTGTTCGTCGTAGAGGTCCAGGACGGCGTCGATGCCGGCGTGGGTCCACCGACAGCCCGGATAGGGTTTGAAGTTCTGTGAATCGAACGAGAAGGTCTCTCCCAGGCTCTCGTGGGTCGTAATTTCCTCGTGGTCGAACAGCGTTCCGGACCCGTTCAGCCCCTTCTCCGCCAGCGACACGGAACTCGCGGCGACGAGCGCGCCCCACCCGATGCCGTCTTTGGTCAGGCCGTTGCCCGGGTTCGCCGCGCTCCGCATGACCGGCGTGAGCGGCGCGTTGAAGTCGGCCATGCCGATCGCGTTCGCCAGCGTGTCGCGGTCGAAGCCGCGCAACTTCCCCGCGGCGGCGGCGCCTCCGACGGGGGCCCACGATCCGGTTCCGTTGTGGTACCCGACCAGCCGTCGCCGGGCGTCCCCGGTCCGGATGGCGACCTCGTACCCGGCCAGGGCCGCTTCGAGGAACTCCCCGACGCTCGCGTCCTCTTCTTCCGCGACGGCGAGCGCCACCGGCACGACCAGCGACGCGGCGTGCCCGTCGCCCCGCCGATTCCCGTCGTCGATGTCGAGCGCGTTCCCCGCGACGCAGTTCGCCAGCGCCGCGCCTTCGAGCCGACTCGTGTCCCCGCTGCCGTCGAGAATCGTCGCGTCACCCCCGGCGAAGGTCCCCGCGACGTACTCGGCGACCGCCGCCGTCTCGCGAATGGTGTGGCCCGCCGTGACCGCGCCCAGGGTGTCGAGGACGGTACGTCGAATGTCGTCCCGCACCGCATCGGAGAGCGATTCCAGTTCGAGGTCGTCGACGAACGACGCGACCCGCCGGGTGCCCGTGCCGAACTGCCAGGGAATAGCAGCACCTTCCATGACGCTTGGTATTCTCTCCCACTCATTTAATACCATACGGTGGAATACTGCCGGCATGGCGCTCGGACCGACGCTCCCCGAAGAGACGGACATCCTGATCGTCGGCGGCGGAATCGTCGGCACCGCGACGGCGTTCTGGCTGTCGCGAAAGACCGACCGCGAGATGACGCTCGTCGACAAGGACAACGTCGCCGGCGGGGCGACCGGTGATTCCTCGGCCATCCTCCGGCACGTCTACGAGGACCGCCCGACGTACGCCGAGATGGCCTGGTGGAGTCACGAGTTCTACCGCGACTTCGAGGACGAGACCGGCTACGAACTGTCGACGCCCGACCAGCCGCTGATCCAGTGGGGCGGTCCGGCCAGCGGCCACGAGGTGTCGCCGATGGTCGACTACGAGACGCTACAGTCGCTCGACATCCCGGTGACGAGGTACGAGGCCGACGAGTTGCCCGCCCTGTTTCCGCTGTTCGAGTTCACCGACGGCTTCGAGTACGCGGTCAGCGACGACGAAGCCGGCTACACCGAACCGGCGACCGCGGCCAACGGGTTCGCGAAGGCCGCCCAGGACAACGGCGCACGGGTCGTCACGGGCGTGGCCGTCGAATCGATCGACGCCGACGATGGGACGGTCGCCGGCGTCGAGACCGACGAGGGCTACATCGCCTGCGAGGACGTCGTCATCGCCGCGGGGTCGTGGTCGTACAAACTCGCCGCGACGGTCGACGTCGATCTCCCGATCACGCCCGAACGCGAACAGGCGCTCCTGCTCGACCCACCGGAGAACGTCTCCAAAGCGGAGCTCCGGTCGGTCCGCACGACCGGCCGCAGCAGCTCCAATCCGGACGGCGTCTGGTGGTACTTCCGGGCGGATTTCGGCGACACCATCTACATGGGAACCCACGCCCGCGCCGATTCCGTCGATCCCGACGACTACGACCGCACTCCCGACCAGAAACGCAAGGTCGAAGCCTTCGACATCCTCGACGAGTTCGCGCCGAAGCTCGCCGACTCGGAGATCGTCGGCGAGTTCTGCGGCGTCACCGCGAACACGCCCGACCAGGGATTCATCATCGACCAGGTCGGCCCCGACGGCCTGTACGCGCTGGTCGATGCCGGCCACGGATTCAAGCACGGCCCCGTCATCGGCCACCTCGGTGCCGACCTCGTCCTCGACGGCGAGAGCGACCTCTTCGACGTCGACCTGTTCACCGTCGACCGCTTCGACGATCGCTCGCCGAACCAGCCCCTCACCTACGACGACCCCGCCGAACTCCACCTGGCGACTGGCCGCAGCACGTCGTCCGACCACGGCGGGTAGAGCGGTTCCCCCACCAGCACGTCGTTGGCCTACTCGGCCAGCACGTCGTTGGCCTACTCGGCCAGCACGTCGTTGGCCTACTCGGCCAGCACGTCGTTGATCGTCTCGACGGCGCGGCGGGTGCTCTCGGGAGTGCCACACGTGATGCGGATGCAGCCATCGGCGTTCCAGGGCGGGTCCGCACAGTCCCTGACGATGACGCCGCGTTCCTCGCAGGCCCGCGCGATCGCCGCGGAGTCGCCGACCTCGGCGAGCAGGAAGTTCGACGCGCTCTCCCAGGTCCGGGCGTCGAGTTCGTCGTGCATGTACGCCCGCGACCAGCGGACGAGTTCGACGCTCTCCCGGACGTGCTCGTCGTCGTCCAGAGCCGCCAGGCCGGCCCGGCAGGCGAGTTCACTGACCGCGAACGGCGAGTTGACGTGGTCGTAGGCGTCGGCCCACACGCCGGGCACCAGCGCGTACCCTACGCGAATGCCGGCCAGTCCGTAGACCTTCGAGAACGTCCGGAGGACGGCCACGTCGTCACGGTCGTCGAGCAGTGACCGGGCGCTGGGCGCGTCGGTGAACTCCCCGTAGGCCTCGTCAACGACCAGCAGGGTGTCGTCGTCGAGTCGCTCCCGCAGCGTCCGGATCTCGGCCATCGGCATCTCGCTGCCGGTCGGGTTGTGCGGCGTCGTCACGAAGACGAACCGCTCGCCGTCGTAGGCGTCCAGTACCCGATCGGCGGTCTGCGCCCAGTCGTCGTCCTTCCGGAGCGCGTACCGGCCGCCCACGGTTCCGTTGTGGTAGTGTGCGCCCTTCGGGTAGTAGGGGTAGCCGGGGTCGGGCGTCAGTATCTCCTCGCCGGGATCGAGTACGGCACGGTAGAGGTAATCGAGCGCGCCGTTGGCACCGGGTCCGAGCCAGACCTGTTCCGGCGGGAGGTCCCACCGCCGCGCGAGGGCCTCGGTGAGGTCGGTGTGGGCCGTCGTCGGATAGACGTTCGCGCGCGCGGCCGTCGTCCGCATGGCTTCGACGGCCTTCGGGCTCGGGCCGAGGGCGTTCTCGTTCGACGAGAGCTTCACGTAGTCGTCGGGCGACCCGCCGCGTTCGCGTGCGATCTCTTCCGGACCGCCGCCGGGCCGATAGACGCCGTGGTCCGAGAGGTCTCTCGGGTCCATCTCAATGCAGAATTTCCTCGCGTTTGTCTTCGACGTAGCGGTCGAGGTCGTTGCGGATGTCCTCGTCCATCGGCGGCCGTTCGTACTCCTCGACCAGCGTCTGCACCCGCTCGTGGGCACGCTCGAAGGCGGTCTTCGCGCCGTCGTTCTCCCAGTTGTCGTAGGAGTCGCGATAGGACAGTTCGGGAATCAGGAAGTTCTCCTGGGAGTATTCGAGCGTGTGGCGCTTGTTGAGGAAGTGGTCGGCGGGGTCGATCTCCTCGATGAGGTCGAGCGCGAAGGAGTCCTCGTCGAGGTCGAACCCGGCGGCGAACCGCTGGAGGTACCGGATGCGGTCGCAATCGAGGACGAACTTCTCCGGCGAGGACGTCGAGTAGGAGTCCATGATGCCGACGCCGTGGGAGACGTAATCGATGCCGCTGAAGAGGGTCACGAACAGCTGTAACATCGCCTCGGACCCGGCCTGATCGTCGACCGTCTTCGAGTCGTTGAGTCCGCCGCCGGCCCGCGAGGGGACGTCGTAGTAGCGGGCCATCTGGCCGGCCAGCGAGACGAACAGCGCGCCCTCGGGACTACCGATCGAGAACGAGCCGTACCGGATGTCGATGTTCGAGGTCGGCAGGCCGTAGACGATCGGCGTCCCGCGATTGACCGACTGTGCGATGACGTTGCCCGCCAGGATTTCGGCGTTGGCCAGGGCCATCGACCCCGCGATTGCCGCCGGGCCGGACGCCGACGCCATCACGGCGGGCGCGAGGATGACCGGCTGTTCCATCCGGGCGTGCTGGAGGATACCGCCGGTCATCTTCGTGTCCCACGTGCGCGGCGAGACGCTGTTTGCGTTGCCGATGAGGTAGTAGTCGTCGAGATCGGGGTCGTCGTGCGCGATGCCGACCATCTCGGCCGCGCGTCGCGCGCGGTCCTCGCCGTAGCAGTTGCTGCCGGGTAGCTTGTCGGTCATCTGGAGGGTGCGGTTCTGGGTCTCCAGGTAGGCCACGCTCTCGTCGTAGTCGGTCGGGACGCACACTTCCGTGCCCGCAGTCGTGACGACGTCTTCCATCTGCGTTATCTTCTGAAATAACTCGAAGTCCTCCATGACCGAGGGCCGCCGGCCGCCGTCGTAGGTCAGCACGTTCGGCGGGCCGGCCGCCGTCGAGATGACGTGGCCGTCCGCCCCGAGCGTCTGGTCCGGCTGGGAGCCCCGACCGCGGACGGTGAACGTCGAAGGGGCCGCGTCGATACAGTCCTCGACCAGGTCGGGTGGGAACGTGACCACGTTGCTCTCTTCGTCGACCGTGCAGCCGTTTGCCGCGAGTAACTGCCGCGCGTCCTCGTGCCCGACGCGAATGCCCATCTCCTCGAGGATGGTGAGCGACTTCTCGTGCATGAGATCCTCTCCCTCGGGAGGCAACCTGTCGAGGTACGGGACGTCCAGTGTCTCTAAGCTCATCCTGTAGAGAACGGACCGGGTGGCCCATAGATGTTTCCCGCGAACGGGCCACGGTGTGTGTCACTCGACCCGCCGACGGAGCAACTCGGTGAACGTCTCCTGAGACTGGTGTGCAACGCCCGCTAGCGCCGTCGCGTTCAGGTACACGGTGAAGTCCATCTTCGGAGCCGTCAGTTCGAGGCGATCGCCGTCGCCCGTTTCAACCTCGCTGACGACGACGTGGGCGAACTCGTTGGTGACTTCGACGAGGCGAGTCGTCGTCGGGTCTTCGGTCGTTCCGCCAGGCCCGTCGTCCGGGTCACTCGTCGCCACGACGTCGGCCGGATCACTCGTCGCCACGACGTCGGCTGGGTCGCCGTCGCGAGCGGTCGTATCGACGTCGTGCAGGAACGACCGGTAGGTGTCGCGGTCCTGCCAGGTCAGGCTTTCCAGCGCGACCGCGTCCAGCCGGACGCTCGCGTCCCGCTCGGTCGATTCAAGTTCGAGCCGAGTTCCCTTCGGCGTCTCGACCTCCCTGACGGCGATCGTCGCGTCGCGTCCCGACACCGTCGCGAGCGGTCGTATCGACGTCTTCCCGGGGGGATCGGAACTCGCGTTGGTGTCGGTCGGCGCGTCGGTGTCGTCGGTCATACGAAAAACGAGAGGTTTCGGGTCCCGAGGACGGTCTGGTCGAGAAACACTGTTCGCGTCGCCAGTTCGAGTCCGTCGTCGGTCCTTCGCAGGGTATCCCGGCGCTCACAGGAGATGACGTCCTCCTCGGTCGTCTCGCCCTGGTTCCGGTACAGCAGGACGTTACTCCTGACGTCGATTTCGTCGCCATCGACCGACGCGACCCGGACGTTGGTGACGAAGTGCCGGAGACGCGACGGGGGGTTCTCCGCCCAGGCGTACTCCTTGTCGAAGCGTTTCACGCGCGTCTCCAGGGTGCCTCTGTCCTCGCGGTAGAGGTAGCTATCGTCGCTGAACTCCGATTTCTCGGCCCCGCGCTCCCTGGTAACGCGGCGAGGGATTCGGTAGTCGACGTCGTCGGCCAGCAGGTCGAGCCACTCGTGGAGACGGCCGTCGTCGAGACACTCGGCTTCCCGGTACAGGAACTGCTCACACTCTAGACGGAGTTCGAGGTGCGATTCCGTCATCGTCTCACCCGATCCGCTGGCCGGTCATCGTCCGGTACCAGCTGTCGTAGAACGTTCGGAGCGTCCCGTCCTCGAAGTTCGTCTCGTAGACCGTTCCCGGGCCGGGCCAGCTATCGCCGAGTTCCTCGAAGTCGGCCATGTCGTCCATGCCCATCTGGTAGTTGCCCGTCGGCTCGTTGGTCTTCGCGAACGTGCTGCCAGCGGCCTCGGCGATGCCGTCCCAGACGGCGAAGTCGTCGACTTCGAAGTTCCCGGCGACGCTGAACGTGGAGATGCCGGCGTCGTAGGCCTGTTGTTTGAACTCCTCGGACGCGTTGCTGGGCACGAGCATCCAGTTCCAGACTTCCGTCCGGTCGGGGCCGAGAGGCCGCCACTTCCGGACGTTGAGGAAGCTCGCCAGGTCCCGATTGTCGGGATCCGGCGTAAAGGGAGCTTGCAGGAGCGAGCAGTTCGGGAAGATGGTTCCGACGAAGTCGATGAGTCCTTGTGCCAGTTCGTACTGGTCCCGCGATACGTGGTCGTCGGTGTAGGGAACCTCCGGGTAGCCGGGCGCGCGTTCGTCCTCGAAGTAGGCGACGAGCGCCGAGTGGCCGCTACAGTCGGTGACGTCTACCCCGGTCCGCTGGGAGCGCTCGCCCGACAGTTCGGGCGGGAACAGTTCCAGGTCCAGTACGGACTGGTGGGTCGCCGGCGTGTGGTAGGAGTCGCCCGTGAAGTTGTCCGCGCCGATCTTCCAGTTCGTGTCGATCTCCCACCGTATCGGCTCGCCGACGACCTCGAGCCCCCCGTCGACGGCCTCGAACAGCAAGTCGAGGTACCACGTGAACTCGCCCAGGTACTCCGCCAGCGGCGGTGCCTCTTCCGACAGGGTCGCGAAGACCAGGCCGCCGTAGTCGTCGACCTGTGGCGCGGGTCGCAGGGAGTGCTCGCACGTATCGAGGTCCTGAAAACACTGGTTCTTTCGCGGGACGCCGACCAGTTCGCCCGTATTCTTGTACGTCCAGTTGTGGTACGGACACCGGAAGTGCGTCGTGTTGCCCTGTTCGGCACGAACGACGGTCGTCCCCCGATGGCGACACGAGTCGAACAGGACCCGGATTTCCCCGTTCTCGTCGCGGACGAAGATGAAGGGACTGTCGCCGACGTACCGTTTGGCGTAGTCGCCGGGTTCCGGAATCTCCGTCTCGTGGCCGACGAGAATCCACGACCGACCGAACACGCGTTCCAGTTCCAGGTCGTGTATCTCGCGGTCGTTGTGAATACGTTTCGGTAGCTTTCCCGTCTCGGTTATCTCGCCGGCCTGTTCGATGAGGTTTCGAACCCTCTCCGGCGGGTGTTGATCCGTGCCACCACTGCTCATGAGCCTATTTCCGGACACTCTCATATAAATCATCGGTCAACCGTCGTGGTAGTGTTCAGATACGCAGAAGCGCTCACGAACAGCATGAAAGGGGCCGCTGGCTCCGGTCGAGGGCCTCGCTGCGCTCCTCACTCCGTTGCGGTGCTTGCGTCGTCCGTCTTCCCGGAGCCAGCGGCCCGGGGCTTTCATGCTGATCCAAACAGTGACTCTCGATCTCTTATCTGAACAGTGCTACCGTCGTGATCTCGCCGTCGCGAGGAACACACCGTCAGTGGTCCTCATCGTCGCGAGAAACGGGCCAGGAGTAAGGGGTACTCGACGCGGCCGACGACGGCGGTACAGGTACTCGACGACGGCGGTACAGGTACTCGACGACGGCG
>JBDGSB010000084.1:43012-47131 GCA_042217765.1 Haloarculaceae archaeon
CGACGACGGCGGTACAGGTACTCGACGACGGCGGTACAGGTACTCGACGACGGCGTTACAGATACTCGACGACGGCGTCGACGAGGCGTTTCTCCGCGAGGCGGAGGTGATCCTCGGCGGTGCGGCGCTGGATGCCGACCTCCTCGGCGATTTCCTCGGTCGTCGTTTCCCTGGGGAGTTCGTAGTATCCCTTCCGGTGGGCGGTCCGCAGGACGGTCCGCTGGCGCGCCGACAGGTCGGGCAACAGCGCGTCGACGGTCAGAAACGGCGAGTCGGGCGTGACCGAATCGATCGCCTGTTTCGTCTCGACGTGGACGTCGTACTCCTCGGTCAGGTCGCGGTAGAACGCCGACAGCGTGTCGGCGTCGAGTGCGAGGACGCGCGCTCGTTTCTCCCCGGATTCGTAGGTCAGCGGCGGCACGAGCAGGCAGTCGTGGCGTTCGAGGAACGTATCGATGGTGTCCTCGAAGTGATCTTTCAGACAGTCGTCGGTGATGAGGATTCGTTCGGTGTCCTTGCGCAGTTGCTCTCTGATTCCGACCGTCTCGTCGACGGTTTCGAGGACGTGGTCGCTGTTGGGACCCCGGACCTGCAGCAGGTCGCAGTGGTCGTTGCACCACAGTTCGATGCTGGTGTCCGTTCGTCGGGTGGCCTGCTCGTAGGCACCGTCCCCCTTGACGTGGAGCACCGCCTCGTACATGGTACCACATCGCAGTGCATACATAAAAACGTGGCCATACGGAGAGGGTTCGATAACTGAGTCGAGACCCCAGTTTCCTGGCATGACGCAACCACCGTCGTCCGAGGCGGACCACGACGTCGGGGACCCCTCCGACACGTGGCGCGAGTACCAGGGGGCACCTACCGGTACCGACATCGAGTGTGAGGGATGGCGCCAGGAGGCCGCCCTGCGGATGCTCAACAACAACCTCGACCCGGAGGTCGGCGAAGATCCGGAGGAACTGGTCGTCTACGGGGGGACCGGCCGGGCCGCGCGCTCGTGGGACGCCTACGACGCAATCGTGGCCGAACTGCGGGACCTGGGCGACGAGGAGACGCTGCTGGTCCAGAGCGGCAAACCGGTCGGTCGGTTCCCGACACACGAGAAGGCACCGCGCGTGCTCATCGCCAACTCGAATCTCGTGGGCAAGTGGGACGACTGGGACCACTTCCACGAACTCGAAGCCCAGGGATTGATGATGTACGGCCAGATGACCGCGGGATCGTGGGCCTACATCGGCACGCAGGGGATCATTCAGGGGACCTACGAGACGCTGGCGGCCGCCGCGCGCGAGCACTTCGGCGGGAGCCTCGAAGGGAATATCGTGGTGACCGGCGGTCTGGGCGGCATGGGCGGCGCACAACCGCTGGCGGTGACGATGAACGGCGGCGTCTGCATCGCGGCGGAAGTCGACGAGGACCGCATCGACCGCCGCATCGAGACGGGCTACTGCCAGGAGAAGACCGGCGACCTCGATACGGCCATCGAGCGCGCACGGGAGGCCGCTGCCGACGGCGAGCGCTACAGCGTCGGCGTACACACGAACGCCGCGGACATGCTCGAAGCGATGCTCGAACGGGACTTCGTCCCGGACGTGGTGACCGACCAGACCGCCGCCCACGACGAACTCGAAGGATACTACCCGAGCGGCTACACCGTCGCCGAAGCCGACGACCTGCGCGACCGGGACCCCGAGACCTACGTCGCGGAGAGTCTCGACACCATGCAACGGCACGTCGAGGCCATCCTCGAGCTGCAGGATCGGGGTGCCGTCGCCTTCGAGTACGGCAACAACATCCGCGGCCAGGTCCAGGAACACCGTGGCGTCGAGAACGTTCCAGCGTCCGACGCTGGGAGCAGCGAGACTACGTCTCGCTCGCCGTTCGACTTCCCGGGCTTCGTTCCGGCGTACGTCCGGCCGCTGTTCTGCGAGGGGAAAGGCCCCTTCCGGTGGGCGGCGCTGTCGGGCAACCCCGAGGACATCTACCGGACCGACGAGGCGGTCAAAGAACTGTTCCCCGAGAAGGACGCGCTGCATCGCTGGATCGACCTCGCACAGGAACAGGTGCAGTTCCAGGGACTCCCCTCGCGGGTGTGCTGGCTGGGGTACGCACAGAACGACGAGGGACTCACCGAGCGCGCGCAGTTCGCCCTTCGGATCAACGACCTCGTCGCCGAGGGGGAGATCGAGGCCCCGATCGTGGTGACCCGCGACCACCTCGACGCGGGATCGGTCGCCAGCCCGAACCGGGAGACCGAGGCCATGAAGGACGGCAGCGACGCCGTCGCCGACTGGCCCATTCTGAACGCGCTGTTGAACTGCGCGGCGGGCGCAGACATCGTCTCCGTCCACGACGGCGGCGGCGTCGGCATCGGTAACGCACTCCACGCCAACAACCACGTCGTCCTCGACGGGACCGACCTGGCCGCCGAGAAGGCCAGGCGCGTGTTCACGACCGATCCCGGGATGGGCGTCGTCCGGCACGTCGACGCCGACTACGAACGAGCAATCGAACAGGCGGACGCGTCGGACGTCCCGATTCCGATGCGCGACCGGGACCAATGAGCGGACTCGTCGCCCCTCCGGTGTGGTACCGCCGGTCCGACGGCGCGAGCCACGACCGGTTCGCCGACGTCGTCGAGACTGCGACCCTGTGGGCGGCCGACGAGTACGACGCCGCGCTGGTCGGCGAACCGTTCGACGCCGCCGGAGCGAGGACGGCGACGCCCGCGGCGTTCCGCGAGGCGCTCGCGCGAACGGAAATTCGCCACGGCGACGGGGAGACCGCCGCACCGCTCGCGGACCTCGGTAACGTCGGCGTCGATCCGACCGAGACGGACGTCGCGACGGTCCGGGAAACCCTCCGGCAGTACACGGCCCGCATTTACGAGCACGCGGCGACGCCGATATTCTTCGGCGGCGACGGCACGTTGACCTGTTCGAACGTCGCACCGCTGCTAGAGCAAGGACGCGTCGGCGTCGTCAGGTTCGGTTCGACGATCCGTGCGGACGGCGACCGGACCGACTCCGCCTGCGACTCCTACCGCCGGTTGTTCTCGGCGGGGCTAGACGCGATGGCGGTCGTCGGAACGCGACGCGACGAGCACGTCGCCGGCGAGTGGGAACCGCTGTACGGACGTGACTGGCACGCGATGTCGATGGCCGTCGTCGACGACGGCCCGACCGCCGCCGCGACCGACGCGCTCGCGTCGCTGGGCGACGTCGACGCCGTCTTCGCCAGCGTCGACCTGCCGGCGCTAGAGGCGTCCTGTGCCCGGACGGGGTCGATGGTCGCACGCGTCGCCGCCGACCCGCGAATCGCCGGCGTCGAAGTGATCGCCGAGGAGTCCGAACCCGAACCGAGCGCCGAGAGCGTCCGCGCCGGTGCGCGAACCGTTGCACACTTCCTGCTCGGCCTGGAGGAGCGACCATGAGCGAATCTACTACTGTCGTCCACGGCGCGTCCGAACTAGTGGTCGGCCCGCCCGACGGTCACGCGGGCCGTCTCGACGGCGACGAGTTGCGCCGATACGAAAACGGCGCTGTGGCAGTCGTCGACGGGTCGGTCGCGGCCGTCGGGCCGACCGACGAGGTCACGCGCGAGTACCCCCCCGAAAACGCCGACCACGCGGTCGACGCGACCGGCAAGGCAGTGATTCCCGGTTTCGTTGACGCGCACACGCACGCGTTGTTCGCTGGCGACCGTTCCGACGAGTTCGCCGCCAAACTCCGGGGCAAAGAGTACAGCGAGATTCTCGCCACAGGCGGGGGCATCCTGCGGACGGTACGGGCGGTGCGGGCGGCCAGCGACGAGCAGTTGCTCTCGCACATGCTCGAGACGCTCGATACCATGCTGGCCCACGGCACCACGACCGTCGAGGTGAAATCCGGGTACGGGCTCGACACCGAGACCGAACTCCGGATGCTCGACGTCGTCGATCGCGCGGACGACGCCCACCCCGTCGACGTAGTCCCGACGTTCATGGGCGCACACGCCGTCCCCGAGGACGCCGACGCCGAGACGTACGTCGACGCCGTCGTCGACGAACAGACCCCTGCCGCCGCCGACCAGGGCATCGCGGAGTTCTGTGACGTCTTCTGCGAGGAGGGCGTCTTC
>JBDGSB010000076.1:0-43310 GCA_042217765.1 Haloarculaceae archaeon
GGTGTTGATGTTGTTGGCGAAGGCGTGGATCGACCCCTGGAGTTCGTCGGTGGCTTGCATCGCCACCTCGACCTGGATACCCTCGGCCTCGTCGGCGAAGTAGATGACGTCCTCGTGGAGGCGCGTTTTCGTCTCGTTGAGGTACTCGACGAACTCCCGGATGCCGCCGTCGTACTCGAAGGTCTCCGTCTGGCCGTCGCGTTCGTCGACGAGCGTGATGGCGACCCCGGAGTTGAGAAAGGCCAGTTCGCGCAGCCGCGATTGCAGCGTCGAGTAGGTGAAGTCCGTCGTCTCGAAGATGTCCGTGTTGGGCCAGAATCGGATGGTCGTCCCGGTCTCCTCGCCGGGTTCCACGTCCCGAACGCGTTCGAGGTCGCCGACGGGTTCGCCGTGGTCGAACGAGTGCGTCCAGACCGCGCCGTCGCGCTTTATCTCGACGGTGAGTTCTTCCGAGAGCGCGTTCACCACCGAGACCCCGACCCCGTGCAGGCCGCCGGAGACCTGGTAGGACTTGTTGTCGAACTTCCCGCCGGCGTGCAGGACGGTCATGATGACTTCGACGGCGGGCCTGTCGTACTCCTCGTGGATGTCCACGGGAATCCCTCGCCCGTCGTCGCTGACCGAGACCGACCCGTCGTCGTGGATGGTCACCTCGATGTCGTCACAGTAGCCCGCAAGCGCCTCGTCGATGGCGTTGTCGACGACTTCGTAGACGAGGTGGTGCAAGCCACGAGCGTCCGTCGAGCCGATGTACATCGCCGGCCGCTTCTGGACGGCTTGCAACCCCTCCAGCACCTGAATCTGGTCCGCACCGTATTCCCGGTCCTGTGACATAGAATATGTCTCTCCGTAGCGCATGGGGGCGTATAAAGCTCCCGCACGCGCGCGGGCGTGACAGAGCATCGCACACGTCGTCGAGACGGGTACATACCTGTCGGGCCACGCGTCGTCAGACCGGACGTGTTGCCGACCTCGACGCTTCGGACGCGACTTCGACGACGGTCATAGGGATTCTCGTTGAAAGCCCTCACTTCTCTCGGCGCTGTAGTCGCGCACCGTCGTGCGGACAGTACGCGTAGTCGTCTTCGGTCGTCCGGAATCCGCAGTTCGGACACGTCCGGACTGGCTCGGGTGTGCGGTCCCGATCACCGCCGCGGAGCAGAAACGGCACGAACGGCACGAACAGGAAGAACACGAACGTATCGAAGTACCACCACAGCACCACGCTCACGAGCAGGCTCACGAGGAGACCGGCGACGGCAGTGGTCGTACGCGACGAAACCATAGCGAACGATACGCGCCGGGTGCGGAAAACGACCGTCATTCCCTCGTCCGTGCGTCTCGACGGGGAGGACCATCGTCAAAGACTTTCCGTCGTCGGCTCTATAGGCAGAACACCCATGTCCGATACCGCTCCCCTCCGGTGTCAGTCGTGCGGTCGCGAAGCCGTCGCCGGTGCCGACGAGTGGGACTCGGTCACCCACCCCTCGCTGGGAACGCTGACGCAGTGTCCCGACTGCGGAAGCACGGACGTCCAGCGTCGTCGGTAGTCGGGCCGGCCTCCACCCGATCGGCGATCACGGGTCGAAGCTCCGCGCCGGTGGCACGACGCCGCTCGCGTCCCCGTCGAGAGATGCGACGTTATCGAATCCCCAGTACCGTCGAGAACGCGCGATAGACGCCGAAGCCGACAGCCACGGAGGTCACTAGCGTCAACACCCAGAACGTCAGCGTCACGCCGACCTTCCGCCGAGAGACGCCGGCCGACCCGCCCGCGAGGCCGCCACCGATGACCCCAGAGATGATGATGTTGTTGAACGAGATGGGGATGCCCAGCGCGATGGCGATCTGTGCGATGACGAACCCGGGGACGAGCGCGGCGATGGAGCGGCGCACACCGAGTTGTGCGTACTCCCGGGAGGTCGCCTGCAGGAGCCGCGTCGCGCCCATCCAGGCACCGCCGAGGATGCCGGCCGCGCCCAGCGCCAGCAGCGCGATGCCGGGCAGTCCCAGTTGTTCGCCGTACAGCGCCTCTAGGGGCCCCGTCGCCAGCCCGACCTGGCTGCCGCCGCTAGAGAAGGCCACGACGCTGCCCAGCAACACGAGGAAGGTCTTGACCCCGTTCTCGACGGACGCCTGCGTTCGCCGCCGGATGAACTGGAAACTCACCGCCGCGAAGACCAGCGTCACGACGGCGACGGCGACGTCCACGTTGGCGAGGTGGGGCGTGGGGACGGCACCCGCGAGAAAGTCCGCGATTGAGTTCTGTCCCCTGCCGGTCCGGGAGGGGATGACGCCGAACTCGACGTTCGCGACGATGCCGCCCACGACCGCCGCCAGCAGCGGGACGCCGACCGTCTCGGGGATGTCGTCGCGCCGGAGGATCGTCGCCGTGAGGTACGCCAGCCCGCTCGAGACCGGCGGCACTAGCACCCAGAACGTGACGATGCGCCTGTACGTGGCGAAAGCGGGATCGCCGCCCAGCGCCAGCCCGACGCCGACCATCGCGCCCGTGGTCGCGAAGGCCGCCGGGACGGGATAGCCCGTGTAGATGCCGAAGGCCATGAACGCCGTCGCGGTCAACAGTCCCGCCGTCGCCGCCAGCGAGGTGATGGTCACGCCGTCGATGAGCCCCGCCCCGACCGTCTCGGAGATGCTTCCACCCTGGGTCAGCGCCCCCAGCGCGGCGAGGATGCCGATGAGAAACGCCGCTTGCATCGTCGAGATGGCGTTCGCGCCGATGGCAGGAGCGAAGGGCGGCGAGTTGCTGTTGGCTCCGACCGTCCAGGCGGTCACTAGCGACACCAGCGTCGCGACGCCGACCAGCACCCAGAACGTCAGGTCCATCGCGTCACTCTCCAGAACGTCAGGTCCATCGCGTCATCCACCCGATCGTGGTGGGCCGGAGCGGCCCGACGGGAGAATCGACTGCGTTACGGCGACCATGCCGGGGGTTCGGCCGGGGGGCGGAAAAGCGTTGGCGCATCGAGGCGACGTGTCCCGACAGTGATTCGTCGGCATACCTTTTTGCCTGCAGGCTCGGTAATGCGGGAACATGGCGGAAATATATCAGCACTACATCGACGGCGAATGGGTCGACGGAAGCGGCGACGAGACCTTCGAGAGCTACAACCCGGCGACGGGCGAGACGCTGGCGGAGTTCCACCGCGCGACCGAAGACGACGTCGAGCGCGCGGTCGCGGCCGCCGATGAGGCGAGCGAAGAGTGGCGCGCGATGTCCTACATCGACCGCGCCGAGGTCATGTGGGAGGTCTTTCACGAACTGCGCGAGCGCACCGACGAACTCGGCGAAATCGTCACCAAGGAGTGTGGCAAGGAGATCAACGAGGGGCGGGCGGACGTCGTCGAGGCCTGGCACATGGTCGAGTGGGCCGCGGGCAACGCCCGTCACCCCCACGGCGACGTGGTGCCCAGCGAGATTCCCAGCAAGGACGCGTACATGCGGCGCAAGCCCCGCGGCGTCGTGGGCTGTATCACCCCCTGGAACTTCCCCGTCGCCATCCCGTTCTGGCACATGGCCGTGACGCTGGTCGAGGGCAACACCGTCGTCTGGAAGCCCGCCGAGCAGACGCCCTGGTGTGGGCAGACCATCGCGGAGATGATGACCGACGCGGGCGTCCCCGACGGCGTGTTCAACGTCGTCCAGGGCTACGGCGACGCCGGCAACGCCATCGTCGAGGACGACCGCGTCGACACCGTCCTCTTCACGGGATCGGCGGAGGTCGGCCACAAGATCGCGGACTCGCTCGGCGGCGAACCGGGCCGTGACTTCGCCCTGGAGATGGGCGGCAAGAACGCCATCGTGATAACGGAAGAAGCCGACCTCGACGTGGCCGTCCACTCGGCGGTCATGTCGTCGTTCAAGACGACGGGCCAGCGCTGTGTCTCCTCCGAGCGACTCGTCGTCCACGAGGACGTCTACGACGAGTTCAAAGAACGGTTCGTCGACCTCGCGGCGGACGTCGCCGTCGGCGACCCGCTCGACGAGGACACCTTCATGGGGCCGGTCATCGACGAGAGCCAGGTCGAGAAGTTCGGACGGTACAACGACCTCGCGCGCCAGGAGGGCGCGAACGTGCTGGTCGACCGCGAGGAACTGTCCCCCGAGGAGATTCCCGACGGCCACGAGGACGGCCACTGGGTCGGCCCGTTCGTCTACGAGATCGACTATGACCCCGACCTCCGGTGCATCCACGAGGAGGTGTTCGGCCCCCACGTTGCGCTCATCGAGTACTCCGGCGACATCGAACGCGCCGTCGAGATCCACAACGACGTCCCCTACGGCCTCGCGGGAGCCATCGTCTCGGAGGACTACCGCCAGATCAACTACTACCGCGACCACGCGGAAGTCGGCCTCGCCTACGCGAACCTGCCCTGCATCGGTGCAGAGGTGCAACTTCCGTTCGGCGGCGTCAAGAAATCGGGCAAAGGCGCACCCAGCGCCCGCGAAGTCATCGAGGCCGTCACCGAACGCGTCGCCTGGACGCTCAACAACTCGAAGGGCATCCAGATGGCACAGGGGCTGTCGGCGGACATCATGACCGAGGACGACTGATCCGGATTCGGGTCGCTCTGTGCCGGTGGTTCGCCGATTCGTTCGGGCGAACCGCCGGCAACCGAAGATACGAATCCGTACTGGAATCCGCCATTCTGGCGGAAGATTGCCCTCCTGGCGAAATACTACGAGCGAGAGAGCAACGTCCCGAGCGACCGAGGGCTCGAACAGCGTGAACGACGGAGAGGCGAGGAGGCCGGTCCGTCCGGACGGACTGGCGAACGAGCGCGAGTGGCCGAGCAGCGCGAGTGGATTCGCCGGCGTCGACGTGAAAAGCGCCACGCCGGCACGGGACACTGAGTGCGTCGGAAAGATAAAACCCGCGGGTCGCACTCGACGACCGACGGCGACGGCGTCACGTCATCGGATCAGACGTTCTCGGTGTCGTCCAGATACGTCCGGACGCGCGCCGAGATTGCCGACCGAAACGCTCGGCGGTCGACAGTGCTGGAATCCGAAAACAGGAACGGATGGATCTCGCGGACGGCCCGTTCGAGGGCACGCTCGTAGAGGGCGTCGAACGAGAGGCGGTCGGCCAGCGTCGCAGCGAGGGCATCGAGGCAATCGTCGGTGACGTACCGGGCAGCCAGTTCGGCGGCGTCGAGGTCCGTCTCCGGCAGCGAGCGGTCCCGGAACGCGGGGTGAACGATCGTCCCGCGGTGGCCGATCTTGTCGCGGACGACGACGCCCGCCGCGGGGCCGTCGTACCACTTCGAGTCGGGGACGTCGTAGGTGTCGGGGTCGAACGCGTCGGCCCGGACTTCCTTGGCGACGGCGTTGGCCGGATCGAGTCCCAGTCGGCGGAAGACGCCCTCGGCGGCGTCGGGCGGGAGGAACGACCCGCGGTCGGCGTCATAGACGTCGAATCCGAGGATCGGCGGAATCGCGTCCCAGTCGTAGTCGACGACGTGACGGTGGGTCGCCTCGGCGAAGAAGGTCACCTCCTCGACGTCGTCGACGGCCCCGCGGAGGGCGTCGCGGTCGAGGCGCTCGCGGACGTGGCGGACGGCGTGGCGATAGGAAAGCGGAATCTCGTCCGCGTCGAAGGCGCGTTCGCCGTCGCCGAACCGGATCGCGCCCGTCGACTGCAACTGGAACCGGAGCGGTGCCCCGTCGATCAGCTCGAGAATCCAGAGGTGCCCGCCGTCTCGTAGTTCCGGGACGTCCGCGACCGGTGGCGTCTCCGGCGGTGCCTGCATCGTGGCGACGGGTTCGTCCGCCAGCTACAAGGCGGTGTCGACGGGCCAGCGTGCCGACGGCTCGGAGGCGGGTTCGACGGCACTCGATACGCTTAACTCCGTCTGTGCGACGAGCAACCACATGGACGACCTGACGGGACTGCAACGCGACATGCTCTACGTCATCGCCGCACGGGGCCAGCCCCACTACCGAGACATCAAACGAGGACTCAACGACTACTACGAGAAAGCCATCTACAACGGCATCGACCGTGAGTACACGACCCGTCGCGTGTTCCCGCATCTTGACACGCTGATCGAGAAGGGACTCGTCGAGGGGGTCGAAAACGAGACGCACATGGATTACTACCGCGTCACGGAGGACGGCTGGGAGACCATCGACCGACGGCGAGCGTGGGAACGCCAGTGTATCGAGGGACGGGCCGACGCACCGGCGCCCGAGTGACGGAGCCAGGCGCGGGCCGTCTGGCTGTTCCGGAGAGACGATCGCACGTCTTCACCGACGCCAATCGTCAAATGGCACGTGCGTTTGGGCCGACGTGCCCGATTCGAGGAACGGAGACACCAGTATTCGGGCGAACGTTCATATCGATTCGTCCGAATTACGGGGTATGGGCGTGTTTCGCGTCGTTCTCGGCCTCGTAGCGGCAATCGGATTCCTGGTGAAGTCGGTCGTCGCCGCGATCACGGCGATCGTCGGCTGGGTAGTCGTTCGGGACATGGTGAGTTCGGGGCAGTTGCCGTCAGAACCGCTCGGGCTCGCCGCGATGGGATTTCCCGGGACGCTATTCGGGATTCCGACGGCGTATGCAGGCGGCATTCTCCTGATCGCTGTGCTCGTGCTGTTCGGTGACGGTGCCAGCAGTTCGAGCACCGGCGGATTTGCCGATGGCGATGGTGGCGAGTGAGCAATCGACTCACAGACCGAACCGGACCGTGCAGGATCACTCCCGGCGATACCGTACGGACCACTTCGGAATCGCCCGGCGGTACAGCAAGCCGCCGACGAGCGCGAGGACGCCACCCTCTACCAGGAGCGCCCCGAGCAACGGGGCCGGGACCGGCACGACGACGAACCCGACGACGAGCGCGGGGACGAGGGGGACGGCGATGGCGACGGTGAACGCCGCGAACAGGACGGTGTCGAACAGGAACTCGTTGGGGCTGAAGCCGGCGAGGGCGGTGGTCAGGCCGAACAGGTAGACCGTGATGCCGACCAGCAGGACGACGCCGGTCGCGGCCTCGGGAACGCGCGCGCCGAACAGAGCCAGCGCCAGCAGGTAGTACGCGAGGGCGGCGGGCAGCGCCAGCAGGAGGAACCCGACGCCCTTCGCGCGAAACAGCGCCGCCACCGAGACGGGGAGGGTGAGGTACTCCGCGACGGAGTCGAACTGCGTGAGCCAGTTGTACGTCGTGAACCCCGACAGCCCCAGCATCGCGCCGAAGGCGACGCCGGTAGAGGGGGAAACGCCGGTCACGGTCTCGACGGCGGGCACCAGGACGGCGCTGACCGCGAACAGGATGCCGCCGGAGAACAGCACCTTCCAGACGCCGCCGTGGCTCCGGGTGACGTCGAGCAGGCTCTTGGCGACGAGGCCGTCGGCGTCGAACGGAAGACGGCCGTGGTAGCGCTCGAACCCGCCGGTCGCGGTTCGGGCGGGACTCGTGTAAGTGGGGTCGTAGGCGGCGAGGCCGACGGCAATCAGCGCGACCGCCGCGGCGAGCAGGACGGCGGTCCGGAGCGAGACGGGCGTGGCGTAGACGCCGCCGGTCACGTACCACGCTGGCGTCGCGCCGAGCGCCCAGGCGACGCCCACCGCGGCCGCGGCGACGACCAGCAGCGTTCGGCCGGCAAGCCCCCGCGTCGACAGCGAGATGGCGGCGAACGTGATGCCCAGCCCGAGCGCGAACGTCAGCGCCAGCGAGGCCACCAGCAGCGGGAGTCGGCCGACGGGCCCGTAGCCAGCGAGGGCGGCGGGCACGAACGCGACCGTTAGGGGGAGCAGAAACAGCGCGATGTAGTACAGCAGGTCCTTCAGGACGAAGACGCCCAGCAGTCGTCGCCGCGAGACGGGGAGCGTCCGTGCGGCGAACAGCACTAGCGTCACGTCGCCCAGGAGGTTCCGAATCGCGTCCCGGCCGACGAGGCCGATGGTCCCCGTGTACAGCCCGAACGCAAACGTCAGCGCGTTGACGCCGGCGACGACGGTCCCGTAGCCGGTGCCGGTCCACACTAGCCCGTAGACGGCCTCGGCGCTGATGAGGGCGACGAACGCCGGGAACGCGGCGAACCGGCGGCCGCCGAAGAGGTCGCTGTGGAGTCGCCACTCCTCGCGCAGCATGGCGGCCAGCAGCGTCCGGGTGTGTGTCGAAGACGCCCGAGCCACGTCGCTCACACCTCCCGGCGACGTTTCCGGACGGCGTCGCCTGCGTCTGCGTCCGCATCCGCGTCCACGTTCGCCACGAAGAGGTCGAGCAGTGACTCCCCGTCGGCCAGCGTCGACGGATCACGTTCGGCGATGACCTCGCCGCCGTCGACGATGCCGACCCGCGTACACAGTTGCTCGGCCGTCTCGATGTAGTGCGTCGACAGAAAGACGGTGTTGCCCCGCTCGACGTACCCCGTCAGGAACTCCTTGACCCGCTCTTGCATGATCGGATCGAGGTTCGCCAGCGGCTCGTCGATGAACACCAGCGACGGTTCGTGCAGGAAGGCACCGGCGATCATGACCTTCTGTTGTTGCCCGCGCGAGAGGTCGGTGACGAGCGTGTCTAGTCGCTCGCGGAACGCCAGCCGGTCGGCCCACGTGGCGACGCGCCCGCGGACCGTCTCTTCGTCCATCTCGCGGACGGTCCCGACGAACGCGAAGTACTCCCGCGGGGTGAGGAAACTCGGCGGGGACTCGCGTTCGGGGAGGACGCCGACACGGCGGCGCGTCTCGACGCCGTTGCTCGTCGGATCGGTGCCGAGGACCGTCACCTCGCCGTCGTCGGGTACGAGTTGGCCGGTGCAGATGCGAATCGTCGTGGTCTTGCCCGCGCCGTTGGGACCGAGCAACCCGAACAACTCCCCCTCCGGAACGGTCAGCGAGAGGGCCGACAGCGCGGCCACGTCGCCGTACCGCTTCGAGACGTTCGACACCCGAATGGCCGTCATCGACTGCACACACGGACGACGACCCCGAATAGCTGTCGGCCGCGACGGCAGATCGACGGGTCGGGCAGCATCCGAACGACTTATACGGATTCGGGTCGCCCTGTGCCGGTGGTTCGCCGACCCGTTCGGACGAATCGCCGGCAACCGAAGACACGAATCCGTATTAGCCCGTCGTCGCCGGTTCGAAGACGTTCTCGTGGAGGCGGTTCGCCACCAGTTCCATCAGCGTCCGCAGGTTCTCGGTGTCGTCGCGGTTGTACGACACCAGGGTGTCGAGCGCCGCGTCGTCGCCGTCCTCGTACTCGTGCCAGAGCCGGACGGCGTCGCGACCGGAGAGGTCGGGCCGGTCGCGGTCGATGCCGACGGTCTTCTCGATGACCTTCAGGCCGCCGTCGAGGCCGATCCGCCGGCAGGGATACAGCAGGTCGACGTGGGGGACGGCGACGTCGACGTCGTAGGCCGCCTCTAGAAACGGGACGTCGAAGCGCTTGCCGTTGAACGTCACTAGAAGCTTCGCGTCGTCGAGGTGGGCCTGGAGGCTGGCGGCCGAGAGGTCGTCGCCGCGCACGAGCGTGGTCGTCTCGCCGCCGCGGTGGCAGGTCACTACCGTCACGTCGTCGTGGTGCTGGTCGAGTCCCGTCGTCTCGATGTCGAGAAAGCACGCGTCCGCACGGAAGTTCTCGTAGAACCGCCAGTGGCTCCCCGACGGGAACTGCTCGCCGAAGAAGGCCGCGTCGCCGGCCGCGAGCCGGGACCGCGCGCGCTCGACGAACGCCGCGATGCGATCGGCAGTCGTCGGCCCGACGGCGTCGGGCTCGAAGTCGTCCCAGTGGGTAATCCCCTCGCTCCAGAGCCGTCGCTCGGTCGTCTCGCCGACCCCTTCGACCGGAATGAAACTGTTCTCGATTCGCACGTACGGTTCGAGCGGGCCAGTCCATAATAAACGTTCCCGACCGGTCGACGCCAGCGTTTTCCGGCGTGGCTACCTACCGGCGTTCATGCAGACCGTCTCGGTCACCCGGACCATCGACGCCGACAGGGACGCCGTCGAGGCGGCTATGCTGGACGTGGAGCCGTTCATGGAAGCGGCCGGCTTCGACGCGGTCCGACTCGACGGCGACGCGCTCCACATCGAGAACGGCGTGGGTCTGGCGACTATCGAACTCGACCTCACCATCGTCGACAGGGAGGGGGCCGTGCTGGCGTACGTCCAAGACGACGGCATCTTCCGCGAGATGGAGACTCGCTATACGGTCGCCGACACCGCCGACGGCGTCGAGGTGGAGGCGACGACGACCTTCGCCGTCGACATCGACCTCGTCGGAATGTTGCTCGACGCGACCGTGATAAAGCGCCAGCGGCGCAAGGAACTGACCGCGCAGTTCGACTATCTCGACGACCTGGCGCCCGTCGGCGCGTCGTCCGCGCCTAACTAATCAGTTAGTCAAAGGACTTTTCACCGCGTACGAAGTACGGTGGGCAACGCCCGAATTCGTGGTCTCGTCGGGACCGCCGCCGGGAGCGCGTTCGGCAGGACCGCGACCGCCGTCTGGGCGGGTCGTTCGGCGGGACCGCCGCCCGGGACGCCTTCGACGAGACCAAACGGACGTGACGGAGGCAGACGAGTGATTCGGCAGCCACACCGGTCGGACGGGAGGTTCGCGACGGGGCAGACGTCCGTACCGACCATCGACACGCGAGCCAGCGTCGCGGTCGTCGACGACGACGATCCGTCGAGCGACGGGAGGGGGACCGGATGACCGGCGGCGCGCGCTCGACGAGTGGGACTCGTGGCGCGTTCGTCGGTCTGTTCGTCGCGACCGGGGCGGCCATGCTCGGGTTCGGCATCATCGAGCCGATCATGCCCCTGTACGCGAAGAGCCTCGGTGCCTCCGGGGTGATGCTGGGCGTCATCTTCGCCGGCTTCGCGGTCGCACGTGGCGTGTTGGCACCGATCACGGGTCGGCTGTCCGACCAGTACGGCCGCAAGCCGCTCCTGCTGGTCGGACTGGGGCTGTACGTCGTCCTCTCCGGCGCTTACATCGTCGCGAACTCGCCGCTCGTGCTCACCGCCGTCCGCTTCGGCCAGGGAGTGGCGTCGGTGATGGTCACGCCGATCGCCCAGTCGTACGTGGGCGACATCACGCCGGAGGGAGAGGAGGGCGCGTACATGAACCTCTTTTACATCTCGTTGTTCGGGGGAATGGCGATCGGGCCATCGCTCGGCGGGTACCTCTCGGACGTCTACTCCTTCTGGGCACCGTTCGTCACCCTCGCCGGCGTCTCGCTGTTCGCGCTCGTCGTCGTCGCGATACAGGTCCCCTCCGGCGAGTCGGCCGCCGACACCGACTCCGAACAGCCGTCGCTGCGGACGTCGTTTCGCGCGGTGGTCGCCGACCGGAAGATGCGCGGACTCATCGCGTACATCGGCGCACGCGGCTTCTACCGGTGGGGATTCAACTCCTTTTTCCCGGTCTACGCGGTGACCGTCGTCGCCCTGAGTCGGACGACGGTCGGGCTCGTCCTCTCGGGGTACATGCTCGCGGGGGGTGTCCTCCAGTACCCGCTGGGCCGGCTGGCCGACCGCTACCACGTGTATCGCCCGGAGTTCGTGGTCGTCGGCGGACTCCTCAGCGCCGTGTTGATGTTCGCCGTGCCGTCGACGCGAACCGTCCTCGCGCTGCTCGCGCTCGTCGTCGGTATGGGCGTGTTCAGCGCCGTCTCCCGCGCGTCGGCGGTCGCGATCCGGACCGAACGGGGTCGCGTCCACGGCATGGGCACGGTCACCGGCGCGTTCACGACGTCCATCAGCGTCGGGCAGGTCTTCGGCCCCGTCACGTTCGGCGCCGTCGTCGACTATCTCGACCTTCGATCCGCGTTCTACCTGGGCGGCGTCGTCGGGTTGGTCGGGACGATAGCCGCCTACTGGTTCCTGCGACACGGCGACCCCGCGACCGAATCGTCGACCGTGGACGTCCGTAACGATTGAGCGGGCCGCGACGACGCGTGACCGGATACACCGACCGGACTACCGTTCGCTACGCTACCCACGCCGCGGCGGCACGTCCGTCAGCACCTGCGCGACGTCTTTGACGTTGTGTGTCTCCATCAGCAGTTCCGCGGCCGTCCGGACGGGCACGTCGACGTCGACGTCCTCGCCGTAGCACGCCGCGTACAGCGAGAGCCACGTGTCGCTGGCCCGCTCTAGCCGGTCGAACTCCTCGCGGCCGAAGCGGGGCATCTCATCGCCGGTGCGTGCGTCGAGGTAGACGACGACCGTCGGGCCGAACCCCTCCCGCAGGAGTTCCATCGCGCGCTCCTCGTCGGGAGGGTCCGCGGGCGGTTCGAAGGACTCGCGGGCCGCCGCGGCAGCGTCGGCGAGTTCGTCGATCCGGTCGGCGTAGCCCGAGGCGTGCATGTCAGCCCTGTTTGTACTCGACGCCCTTGCCGCCGCGGGGGTGCTCCCAGTGGGTGTCGGCGACGACGGCGCAGGTGCCACACTCGACGCAGGGCTGGGTGTCGAGGCTCACGACCCGTTCGGTGTCGCCGTTGGTCTCGACGGTCTCCGCGCGGTAACAGCCCCCACCGAAGTCGGTGGCGCTGACCGGGCAGGCGGTCACGGCGGTCCCGCTGGCCCCGAAGGAGTTGTCCAGGAGTTCGATGTGGGGGTTGCCGACGTCGACGTCGTAGGTCAGGTCGCCGATGCGGTCGTCGAGTTCCGGCGGCTCGACGGTGTTGGTCTCGGCGACGCGCGTCCCCAGTTCCTCGGCGATGACCGTCGGAATCGTCACGTAGGAGTTGCGCGTGTCCGGGATCATCCCCATCAGGAACGGCGAGTTGAACATCGACTCGACCGTGCCGCCCAGCGTCCGGACGAGGCTCCGGCCGACGCCCGACGTCACGAACCCGTCCAGCAGATCGGTCATCCGCTCGCTCTCGCCGAACTTCCGGGCGAGCTTGTACCGGGCGGGCTTGAGTTTGTCCATCACGCCCTCGGTCTGGAGTTTCTCGCGGTAGTAGTGGCCCATCGTGTCGGCCTCGCGGCGCGATTTGGCCTCGATGTAGGCCTCGGCGGCCAGCGCGCCCGCGGTGACGGCGTGGTTCATGCCCTTGATGATCGGGCCCTGGGCCTGCATCTGGCCGGCGGCGTCGCCGACGACCAGCAGGCGGTCGCGGTAGGGCCGATCGAGTGCGGCCTTCTTCGAGTCGGGCACGAGCTTCGCGCTGTACTCGATTTCCTCGTAGTCGTCGCCCAGCCAGTTTGCCAGCAACGGATGGGTCAGGAGGTTGTTCAGCAGTTCGTGGGGCTCGGCGCGCTCGGCGGCGATGCTGTCGAGGTGGAACACGGTGCCCAGCGACAGCGAGTCCTCGTTCGTATAGAGGAAGCCGCCGCCGCGGACGCCCTCGAAGAGGTCGCCCGAGAACAGGTGCGCCGCGCCCTCGCCCGCAGCGAGGTCGAACCGTTCTTCGATGACGTCGGCGGGCATCTCCGCGACGGCCTTGACGCCCTGGAACCACTCCTCGGGTTCCTCCCAGTCCATCAGGCCGGCCGCCCGCGCGAGTTCGCTGTTGACGCCGTCGGCCGCGACGACGACGTCGGCGGTGATGGGCGATATCTCGTCGCAGGTGACGCCGACGATGCGGCCGTTCTCGCGCAGCAGGCCGTTGACCCGAACGTCCGTCAGCAGGCCGCCGCCGGTCTCGCGGGTGAGTTCGTGTACCCGCTCGGCCATCCAGGAGTCCATCTTGCGCCGCAGCACCGAGTCCGTCCACTCCGTGTCGTGGTGGTGGAGGTCGCCGAGGTCGAGCGTCTTCACCCGGTCGCCGGCGACGTTGTGGATGTAGTGGTCGGTGACCTCGCGCTCGCTGGCCTCCTGGCGGAACCGCGGGAACACGTCGTCGATGGTGTAGGGCGCGGACTTCTCCGCGTAGATGAGGCCGCCAGAGACGTTCTTCGACCCGGCGTCGACGCCCCGTTCGAGCACCAGCGTCTCGACGTCGTTGCGCGCCAGCGTCGCCGCCGCGGCCGCGCCGCCCGGACCGGCCCCGACGACGACCGCCTCGTAGTGTTCCGCCTCGTCTAGCGCCGCCTCGTCGTGTCGTCGATTCGCCCCGTCTAGAGTGTCGTGGCCGTTTTCACTCATCGATCTGCCCTCCGTCAGCGACCGCCTGCACGTCTAGTTCGCCGCTCTCTACCGCTTCGGTCAGCATCGGGAGCACCTCGAAGAGGTCGCCCTCGACGAAGAAGTCCGAGAAGTCCCGGATGTCCGCTTCCGGGTCGGTGTTGACCGCGATGATCGTGTCCGATTCGTCCATGCCGACCTTGTGCTGGATGGCTCCGCTGATGCCCGCCGCGATGTAGACGTCGGGCTCGACCACCTGGCCGCTCTCGCCGATCTGTCGCTCCTCGGTGACGTACTGCTCGACGTGGCCCTCGAAGTTGTACGAGGAGGTGATGACGCCGCGCGAGAGCCCGAGGTCGGCGCTCTCGAAGGCGTCGACGAGGTCCAGCCCGAGTTCGATGCCCTCGGTCGGGGCGTCGCCGATGCCACGACCCAGGGCGACGATGACCTCGTTGTCGGTCAGGTCGACGCCGCTGTCGAGTTGGTCGTGGTCGGTGACGTCGACGTGGAGCCACTCGTCGTCTAGGTCCAGTTCGTGTTCGACGATCTCGCCCTCGCGGTCGGCGTCCTTCTCGGGGACGTCGAAACTGCCCGGAATGACCGACGCGCCCTGTGGGTGGAAGTCGCGGTTTGGCTTGTCCAGACAGAGGATGGTGGAGTACTCGAAGCCCGAGAAGTCCGGGCGCTTCATGTGCAGGACGCGCTCGAACTCCTTGTTGTCGCCGGACGGGCCGACCTTCGCGGGGTTGGAGATGACGACGTTCTCGATGTACAGCCCCGAGCAGTCGCTTGCCAGCCCGGAGTCGAGTTCGCCCTGTACGAGCGCCGAGAGGTCCCGCCCGTTGTTCGTCGCCGGGAACAGGACGTAGCGCGGTTCGTCGTAGTCCTTCCAGTCGACGTCCTCCTGGCCCTCGTCGGCGAGTTCGCCGCCGGCCCGGGCCATGCTGGCGAATATTTCCGTGTAGGGCTTGTGCCGGAACCGATCGAGTTCCTCGTCCTCGTAGTAGACGACCTTGTCGGCCCCGTAGGCGATGGCGTCCTCGGCGTGTTCGGCGGCGTCGTCGCCGATGACGACCGCGACGACGTCTTCGTCCCCACCGGAAGACGACCCTTCGCTCTCGGCGCTCGCAGAGCCCCCGTAGTCGTCGTTGTAGTCGTCCATCAACTGCCGGGCCTTCCCGAGCATCTCCAGGGAGACGTCGATGAGTTCGCCCTGCTGGGTCTCACAGTAGACCCACATGTCCCGGTAGTCGCCGTCGACGAGGTCCTCGACCCACCGCTTGTCGTTGGTCGGGTGGTCGAGGTTCGGGTACTTCTCCTCGGGGGACTCATAGACGTCCTCCTCCTCGCGCTCCTCGGAGCCCTGGACGGAGTCGATGCGGCTCTCGATCTGTTCTTTGGCGGTCTTTCGGTCTTTGCCCTCGGTCTCGCGTTCGAGCAGGTCCTCCAGGATCTCGACGTCGTCGATCTCGCGGACCAGATTCGCGACGTCGGCGACGGTCAACTCGGCGATGTCGACCGACTCGGGGTCGATCTCCTCGTCCTCGGCGGTGAGCTTCTCGATGCGGTCCTCGATGAGCGTCTTGACCGGCGCGCGGTCCTCGCCGTCCTGCTCGAGGGCCAGCATCTCCTCTAGTTCGTCGACGTCCTCGACGTCCTTGATCTTCGGTCCGAGGTCGGCGATTTCGTACTCAGTGGGATCTATCTCGACCATGGTCAGTCACCTGCCGCGTGGGGCTGTAGCGTTTCGAGCACGTCGGCCATCCCCTCGTCGTCGGGGGTCAACATGGTCGCCTCGCGCTCGGACGGTGCCTTCGGAATCGGATCGACACCCTCGACGATGGTGGGCGACCCGTCGAGGCCGATGAAGTCGGGATCGAGGTTCAGCGCCTCGTGGTTCCAGACGGTGAGGTGGTCCTCGTAGTCGTCCGCACGCCGTCGGGTCTCCGCGCGGAGGTCCTTGTGCGTCAGCCGGTGGGACGCCTTCCGGTAGCTGGGTTCGAACTCGGGATCGGTGACGACGAACGCCGGCAGCGGGGCCTCGACGGTCTCGATCTCTTCGACATCGCCCTCGACGAGGCGTTTCGCTCGCAGGACGCCCTCGTCCTCGTCGATGTCCAGGGAGATGACGTGCGTGACGAGCGGCCGGTCGAGACACCAGCAGGTCTGCGGGCCGGTGTGGCCGGTCTCGCCGTCGGCCGTCTTGAAGCCCGCGAACACGACGTCGGGCTGGTCGTCGAGTTTCAGGATGCCGCTGGCGGCGGTCATGGCCGTCGCCCAGGTGTCGGCCGCGCCCATCTCGCGGTCCGAGAGGAGATACAGGTCGTCCGCGTAGACGTCGCGCATTCCCTCCTGCAGGACCTCCTTGTACCCCGGCGGTCCCATGCTCATCAGCGAGACGGTACCGCCGTGGCGCACCTTCGTCTGCAACGCGGCCCGCAACGCGTACTTGTCGTTGGGGTTCATCACCGTCGGCGTCTTCCCTCGCTCCAGGTGGCCGTCCTCGTCGAAGGAGACCTGCCCTTCGCGAAAGTCGGGAACGCCTTTCGTCAGAACTACGGAATGCATTGTGTACTCGTACCAAGTTGAACCCCCACACCCCGCAGCCCTAAGCTTTTCGTCATCCGTCGAAGCTCCGGTATCGGTCCCGACGCCCCGACCGCGTGCCGTCCCCGACACCCGGGGACGCGGCACGGGTGTCAACGTGATGAGATAGTGGCACGCGATACCTCGTCGCAAGCCCTATTGCGTCGCGCCGGGATCCGACGTTCATGGACAAGATACGAGTCGACGACGTCGAGCAGCACTGGTCGTTCGCGAGCGTCAGGCGACGTCTCGGTGACGCCCTCGACGCCGAGAACGTCGCCATCTCCTACTACGAGGTCGATCCCGGCGAGACGCTCGGGGCGATCGTCCACACGCACTTCGACCAGGAGGAACTCTTCTACGTGCTTTCGGGCACGGTGACGTTCGAACAGCCCGACGGCGACGTGGTCGTTCGGACCGACGAGGTGATACGGTTCGCGCCCGGAGACTACCAGCTCGGGTACAACGACGGCGACGAGACGGCGACGGTGCTCGCGCTGGGCGCTCCGCGGGAGAGCGAAACCGCAGCGCAACGCATCGTCTGTCCCGAGTGCGGTCGGACGACCGAGTTCGAGTACGCCGTCTCCGAAACCGAGGACGCCAAAGTGCTCCGCTGTCTGTCGTGTGACGCGGCCCTCGATCGGGCGACGCGAGGGACCTAGGCGACGGCGTCGATGGCGTCCTCGACGACGTCGATCACGTCCGCGAGCAGGTCGTCGACGGCGTCGCTCTCGGCGTAGACCCGGACGTAGGGTTCGGTCCCGCTGGGCCGGACGAGCGTCCACGACCCGTCGGGGAAATCGAGGCGAATCCCGTAGTCGGTGTCGACGTCCGCGTCCGGGAATCGCTCGGGGAGCGCCGTCTCCAGGGCGGCCATCGCGCGGGTCTTGGCCTCGTCGTCGCACGCGACGCTCTCCTTGCGGTAGGGGCGTTCACGTATCGGGTCGCGCCGCGACGGGAGCGACTCCGCGGCGAACAGTCGCGTCAGCACGGCCGCGCTGACCACGCCGTCGATCCACCCGCCGAACGCGGGGTGGACGTGCTTCCAGGGTTCGCCCGCGAAGACGACCCGCGTGTCCTCGGTTCCCCCCTCGCGTGCGGCGGCGATGCCCTCGTGGAGCGCGCCCAGACGGACGCGTTCGACTCGCCCGCCGGCCGCCTCGACGCGCTCGTCGACGCGTCCCGACGCGTTGGGCGTGGTCACGACGACGGGGTCGTCGGCGTCGGAATCGCGGACGTAGTGGTCGCCCAGAATCGCGAGTACCGTGTCCTCGTGGACGACTTCGCCGTCGCCGTCGACGACGACGACGCGGTCGGCGTCACCGTCGTGGCCGATACCGACGTCGGCGTCTCCGTCGGCGACGAACGCCCGCAGGTCGCGCAGGCTCTCGGGGGTCGGTTTGCTCTCGCGGCCGGGGAAGTGGCCGTCGACGTTGGCGTTCAGCGCGCGAACCGACGCGCCCAGCGCCCGGAGCACCTGCGGCGTGGCGAGATTCGCCATCCCGTTGCCGCAGTCGACGGCGACGGTCAACCCGTCCGGGTCGCCACCGTATCGGCTCGCGTACGCCGTCACGGCCTCGCGGTACGCCGGGAGGACGTCCTCGCGGCGGGCGTGGCCCCACTCGTCCCACCGCACGGGACTCGGGTGCTTCTCGACGCGGTCCTCGACGGCTGTCTCCGCATCGTAGCCGTACTCCCGGCCGTCGACGAGCAGTTTGATCCCGTTGTCGTCCGGCGGGTTGTGACTCGCCGTGACCATCACGCCGCGACGGCCCCGCGAGGCGTACGCCAGCGCCGGCGTCGGGACGACGCCGAGTCGGACGACGTCCGCGCCGGCGCTTTCGAGTCCGGCTTCGACGGCGGCGACCAGCGCGGGTCCCGTCTCGCGGCCGTCCCGACCGACGACGAACGTCGCCCCGTCCTGTCCGACCGCACGACCCACCGTCAGCGCGAGTTCGGGGTTCACCTCGCGCCGCGCGTCACCTCTGATGCCCGCCGTCCCGAACAGGTCCATAGTCGTCCCTTCGCCGGCGAACACTTAGCGGCTACGACGTGTGCTCGCCCGCGCCGGCTTCGATTTCGATTCTCGGAACGTGACAATCCCCGTCGTGTTTATCGTTACCAAGAACCAAGTTTCGACCGAGGTGCGCACGATGTCCACGCGAGCGAACGACGCCTTCACCGGCGGCCTGGTGTTACTGCTGGCGGTCCTGGTACTGGTACCGCTGGTGCTGCTGACGTTCACCATGCCGATGCTCGGCGCGATGCACGCGTGGGCCGGCCACGAGCAGGCCCTCCTGGTCCCCTACTGGGAGGTCGGCGTCGGGCTGGCGGTGGCCATCGTGGTCCTGTTGGTGGTCGATACGTACCTGACGATCGAGCGGTGACGGCCCGACGATCGAACAGTGACGGCCCGACGATCGACCGATTGCGGTGGAGGGACGACGATGGACGGCGTGCAACGACGCTTGCGGGACGACGGTGGACGGCGTGCAACGGCGCGCCGGTGAAAAGCGCGACACGCCCGAGAAAAGGAAGTTACAGGGGACAAAGAGAGTCAGGGGACAGAGAGGACGTTACAGCGCGTTCTCGAAGTCGGGATAGTCGGAGATGTCGACGCCCTCTTCGGTGACTTCGGCGACGTAGACGCCGTTGCCCGAGCCGGTGTCGCGCTCGGCGGCGGCCTTGATGGAGGTAACGGCGGTCGTACGGGCCTCCTCCATGGACATGCCTTCTTCGTAGCGGTCTTCGAGAGTGCCGTAGGCGACGGTCAGCCCGGAGCCGGTGACGGTGTAGTCGTCCTCCATGACGCCGCCGGCGGGGTCGATGCTGAAGACGTGGGTGCCCTCGTCGTCGATGCCGCCGAGGATGGGGTTGATGGCGAAGAAGGGGCCGCCGCGGGCGAAGTTGCCCGCCAGCGTCGACAGCGCCTGCATGCTCATGTCCTCGCCGCGGCGGGCCTCATAGAGGTTGACCTCCGCGCGCAGCGAGCGGATGAACGACTGGGCACCGCCGACGGAGCCGACGAGCGTCAGCGCCGCGGTGGGGTGAATCTGCTCGACCTTCTGGACGCGCTTGTTCGAGACGAAGCGACCGCCGAGGCTGGCGCGCATGTCCGTCGCGACGACGACGCCCTCCTCGGTGGAGATGCCGATGGTCGTCGTGCCCGTCTCGTTGACGTTGTCGCCGTGGTCGCCGGGCGAACGGTTCTCCGGGAGCGAACCGAGTTCGGGTTCGGTCGGGTCGTGACCGAAGCGGTCGTGAGTCAGCCGCTGCTGGTTCCGCGAGAACTCGGAGCCGAACGTTGGGTCCTGCATTACCGGTCCCTATAGGGTCGGTGCTGATAAAAGCATCCGTTGCGGGCAATTCCGCGCCGCGTCGCCAGACGTTTCGTCACGTCACACACCCGTCACGCCCCGGTACGGCCACCCAAGGTCATTACGTCCGAGCGCGTATCGACGGGTATGCACCTCGTCGTCGCCGTGGACGGGTCCGAACAGAGCAAGCGAGCACTGGCACACGCCATCGACCTCGGCGAACCGGCGGGCGCGACCATCACCGCGGTCTACGCCGTCGACCCGGAAGTACACGCCGAGGGCGGGATCGAACCGGTCAACGACATCAGCGACGCCGAAGACCGACTCATCATCGAGGACGTCGCCGACGCCGAGGAACGCGGCGAGCGGGTCCTGCAGCAGATGGCCGCCTTCGCCGAGGAGTACGGCGCGCGCGTCGAGACCGACCTCGTCTACGGGACGCCCGTCGAGGCGATCAGCGACTACGCCGAAGACGTCGACGCCGACGGCCTGTTCGTGGGCCGGCGCGGTCTCTCCGAGGAGGCCGAACGCGTCATCGGCTCCACCTCGAAGGCGCTCGTCGAGCGCGCGGCCGTGCCCGTGACCGTCGTGCAGTGACCCGGAGCGTACCGAACGTGCCGCAGTCCGGCCGTCACCCGTAACCCGTCACCCGCCGCCCAGAATGGCGTCGACGTCCGCGCCGTCGGTCAGTAGCTGTTGCATCCGTTCGACCGTCTCGGGGTCGCGGGTGCGTCCGGTCCGCAGCAGTTCCTCGACCCGGTCGACGGTCGTCTTGGTGTCCGACCGGACGAGCAACACCGGGACGCCCGCCGACTCCGCACGTCCGAGCACGGCACCCGCCGGCTGGAGGCCGCCGGTCAGGATCAGACACTCGATGCCGGGCGCTTCAAGTGCCGCGGTCTGGACGTTCGAGCGGTCGCCTCCGGTGACGACCGCGGCGTCGCGGTGTCGCCGAAACTGCCTGAGAGCCGCGTCGCTGCCCATCGCACCGACGGTGAATCGCTCGACGAACGCCGACGTGTCGGCCGTCTCGGTCAGTACCTCCGCGCCGAGGCCGTCCGCCAGATCGGCCACGGAGACGCCCGCCAGTTCCTGCACGCGCGGGAGCACGCCCTGGACGGGGACGTCGCGGCCGTCGAGGAACGGGGCGACGTCGGTCGTCACCTCCTCGACGGCGGCGTCGGCCACCGCGTTGAACAGGACGCCGTTCAATCGGTCGCCCACCGACTCCGCCGCGGCCAGCACGTCGTCGACGCCCATCACGTCCGCGTAGCGGGCGACGACCAGGACCTCCGCGTCCAGCAACGCGGCCACGTCGCCGTCGGTCAGTTCGACGATGCCGCCCGTCGACAGAGAGCCGCCGCCCTCGACGATCACGAGGTCCCTGTCCGTGGCGATTCGGTCGTAGGCGTCGCGCACGGTCGCCCGGAGGTCGTCGACGTCCTCCTGGCCGCGGATGGCCTGCCGGACGAACGTCGGCGAGTAGACGACCGGTTCGAGGTCGGCCACGCCCTCTTCGAGGCCGAGCACCTCCTTCGCTAGCATCGGGTCCTCGTCGCGCGTCTTGCCGACGGCGCTACGCAGGCGCGTGCCCTTCGGCTTCATGTAGCCGACGTCGAGTCCGCGCTCGTCGGCGAGTTTCGCCAGCGCGATCGCGATGGCCGTCTTGCCGGTGCCTTCCGTCGTCGAGGTGACGAGTATCGGGTTCATAGTTGCTCCTGGTCGATGGTGAGTCTGCAGTCGACGGCGCTGACGCCGTCGGCGGTCGCCAGCAGTGGATTCACGTCCAGTTCGAGGATTGCCGGGAAGTCGACGACCAGTTGCGCGAGTCGCTGGATCGCCTCGACGACGGCGTCCTCGTCGACGGGATCGCGGCCGCGCGCACCGCGCAACAGCGGCGCGGCGTCGATCTCCGAGATCATCTCACGGGCCTCGCGTTCCCCGAACGGTGCCACGCGGAAGGCCGTATCCTCTAACACCTCCACGAAGATGCCCCCGAGTCCGAACATGACCAGCGGCCCGAACTGCGGGTCGCGGTTCGTCCCGAGGATCGTCTCGACGCCCGCCGACGTGTCCAGGCGCTCCTGCACCTGTACGCCCAGCACGGTCGCGTCGGGCTGGTAACTGCGCGCTCGCGCGACCAGGTCCTCGTAGGTGTCCGCGACGTCCGCCGGCGACACGCCGACTTCGACGCCGCCGATGTCGGACTTGTGGAGGATGTCCGGGCTGACGAGTTTCATCACGACGCCGTCTCCGCGACCGTCCGACCCGTCCACGCGGTCGGCGGTCGACGTCGTCCCGCCCCCAGCGCGGTCGTCGAGCAGCCGCGCCGCGACGCGTTCGGCATCGGCGGGGCTAGAGACGATTTCGCCCTCGGGCGTCGGAATGCCGTAGGCGTCAAGCAGCGGTAGAGCCTCGACGCCGAGACGGTTCGTGTTCCGGTGGACGGCGTCGGCCAGCACCTCGCGTGCGCGCTCGCGGTCGACGTCGAAGGTCCGCGGTTCCTCGTCGGTCAGTTCGCGTATCTCGGCGTAGTCGACGAGCGCGTCGAGGCTGTCGACGGCCCGCGACGGGTCGAAGTACGTCGGGATGCCGTCCTCGGCCAGTCGCTGGCTCGGCGCGCGGGTCGACTCCCCGCCCATCAGCGTCACCGCGACGGGCTTGTCGTGGTTGGCTTGTAGGCGAGCGGTCGCCTCCGCCAGGTCCCCGAAGTCGATGGTCGCCGTCGGACAGGAGAGGACGACCGCAGCGTCGACGTTCGGGTCGGCGAGTACGGCGTCGATGCCCCGTTCGAAGCGCTCGACGTCGGCGTCGCCGATGACGTCGACCGGATTGTAGACGTTGGCTTCTTCGGGCAGTTCGTCGGCGAGTCGGTCGAGGGTCGCGTCGGCGAACGACGCCAGCGACAGGTCCGAATCGCCGACGGCGTCGGTCGCCATGACGCCGGGACCGCCCGCGTTCGTGACGATGCCGACGCCGGAGTCGTCGGGAACCGGCTGGCCCGACAGGATGCCCGCGAAGTCGAACAGTTCCTCGACGGTGTCGACCCGGATGACGCCAGCCTGCTCGAAGGCCGCCGCGTAGGCCTGTTCGCTGCCCGCCAGCGCGCCGGTGTGGGAGGCGGCCGCGCTGGCCCCGGCCTCGGTGCGGCCGGCCTTCACGAGCACGATGGGGGTGTCCCGGCTCACCTCGCGGGCGATGCGGAGGAATCGCTGGCCGTCCGCGACGTCTTCGAGGTAGCCCAGGATGACGTCGGTGTCGGGGTCGTCGCCCCACGCCGCGACGAAGTCGCTCTCGTCGAGGACGGCCTTGTTGCCCAGCGACACCACGTCCTTGAAACCGATCGATCGGTCGGCCGCCCAGTCGAGCACGGCGGTCACGAACGCCCCCGACTGGCTCAGGAAAGACATGTTGCCGGGAGCGGCGTTCGTCGGCGCGAATGTCGCGTTGAGTCCGACGGCAGTGCTCATCACGCCGAGGCTGTTCGGGCCGACGATGTTCAGGTCGTACTCCGCGGCGACGGCCTGGAGTTCCCGCTCGCGTGCGGCCCCCTCGCTGCCGGTCTCGCCGAACCCCGCGGTGATGACGACGACGTTCTCGACGCCGGCCGCCCCGGCGTCCCGCAGGACGTCTAGCACGACCGAGGGCGGCACGGCTATCACCGCGACGTCGACGTCGCCCGCCGCCGAGAGGTCGTCGACGCAGGGCGTTCCGAGCACCGATTCCTTCGAGGGGTTGACCGGGACGACCGTTCCCTCGAAGTCCGCCAACAGGTTCGCCGTGATGGCCCGACCGACCGAGCCCTCGCGGTCGGTCGCACCGACGACCGCGACGCGTTCGGGCGCGAACAGCGTTGCTAAGTCACCCATCGTCTGCGTGTCGGGCGTTCGCCCTCGGCCAGCAAATAGGTAGTGGCGACTCCAGGCGACTGGGAACGCGACTCGGTCGAGTCACTTCGTTTCGCGACCCGATCACTCGACGACGTCGACGGCTTCCGCACCGGCGTGGGTCAGGATGGCGTCGGGCGAGACGGGAAATACGGCCTCGGGCGTCCCGGCGGCGGCCCAGACCGTGTCGAATTCGAGCAGGGTCTCGTCGAGGTAGACCGGGACCGCGGCGTCGTGACAGAACGGCGGCACGCCGCCGATGGACCAGCCCAGCGTCTCCTTGATGACGTCCGCGTCGGCCATGTCGACGGCCGACTCGTCGACGCCGCGCAGGGCCGCCAGTTTCCCCTCGTCGACGCGGTTGGCCCCGCTAGTGACGACCACGACGAGGTCGTTTCCGACCCGCCAGGCGAGCGAACTGGCGATCTGTGCCACGTCACAGCCGACGGCGTCGGCGGCGTCGACGGCCGTCTTCGTCCCCTCGGGGAACTCGTGAACGTCGACGTCGACTCCGTACTCGTCGGCGGCGCGTCGCGCGAACTCCTCGGTACGCGGGTGCATATCTGCCCGTGCGCCGGCGGTCCTCAAATGTTTACCGACAGCCCGCAACCGACGCGGTCGCCGAACGGCACGTACTCATCGACTGGACGGACGCCGCCGCCGGCGACGAGTCCGTCACCCACGTCCGACCGTGAATCGTGCCGGTTCCGGATATTGGGAACAGTAGTTTTGGATTCCAAAAGTTTGTTTTCTAAACGGAGAGATTTATGGCGATTGCAAGCGTACAGACGGACGCAATGAGTTCCCAGAAGAACGTCCTCCACGAGGCCGGAACCGTCGAAGCGAACGCCCTCCGACTAGAGACGGGCAAGGCCGAGCAGATCGTCGACGCCCTGAATACCGACCTCGCCGCGACCTACGTACTGTACCACCAGCTCCGCAAACACCACTGGAACGTCGAGGGCGCAGAGTACCGCGACCTGCACCTCTTCCTCGGTGACGCCGCCGAATCCGCAGAGGAAGCCGCCGACGAACTGGCCGAGCGCGTTCAGGCCATCGGCGGAGTCCCGGTTTCCGGGCCCGCCGCGCTAGAGGAGCACGCGCCGGTCGAGTACGAGGGCGAGGACGTCTACGACATCCGGACGTCGCTCGAAAACGACCTGGAGACGTACGGCGACATCATCGAGACGGTCCGGGACCACGTCGAACTCGCCGAAAACCTTGGCGACCACGCGACCGCCGAGATGCTCCAGGAGCAACTGGTCGACCTCGAAGAGTTCGCACACACTATCGATCACTTCCTCGGGAACGACTCGCTGAAACGGTAGTCGTTACCGCCGCGATCGGACCGTCAGGTCCGTCGCGATCCAGGCGTCGTCGTTGCCGTCCTCAGTGAACACGAACCGGTCGGACCGTGTCTCGTGTACGCTCACCGGCGGGCGCTCGTCGTCGATCGGGTCGCGATCCCGCGAGGCGTCCGGTGTCCAGGCCGGCTCACTCATCGAGTGGGATTTAGGCGAGCCTAAAGACAAAAGCGTTCCGGTCCGGTGGTGCCGGTTGCCCCTTTCGCTCCCACCCACGTAGCTTGGTTCACCAGCCGAGACGGGCGGGAACGAAAGGGGCAGGGGCTTTCGGGCTGTTCGACGCCATCGCTGGACTGTCTCCAACCGTTGTGCATGCCACTCCACACCGCTCCGATGCCCGCACGCTTCGACCGCAGGCTGTTGCCGCCCTCGGACAGGCTTTTGCCGCTCTCGGACGAAGGACGCCCATGACCGACAGCGAGGAGGACCTGGGTCGGCTCGTGGCGGACCTCGTCCGGACGCTCCGGGACCTCGAAACCGAACTCGACCCGTCTCGCGGCCCGCGTCTCCGTCCCCCGACGCCTCGGGAGGCGCTCCGGTTGACCAGCGAGGTGGCCATCCCCGCGGCAGTCCTCGTCCTGGAGACCAACGTTCGAGCGCTTCGCCTCCTCCAGCGGGCGCTCCGTCTCGTCGACGAGGACGAATCGTCGGACACCGACGCCGCGGTGGCGGCGCGCGCGTCGGACGTCACCAAACGGACCCTGTCCCGCCTGGACGAGACGCTGGCCGCGTTGAGTTCGGCGTTAGAGGGACGACCTCCCGACGACGAGGCGCGCGCCCTCCTCGACGACGCCCGACGGCTCCGCTCGGACGTGGCACGCCGACTCGACGAGGCGAGTCCCGACGCCAGCACCGACCGCGAAGGCCGCCCGGACGCCGACGGCACCGCGAAAAGCGACGCCACCGCGAAAAGCGACGCCACCTCGACGACCGACGCCGAGCACGTACCGGTCGACGTCGAGGCGGAACTAGACACGATAAAGCAGGAACTCGCCGACGAGGAGGGTCTAGACACGGACGACGAGGACGCTCCGGGTCACGGCGGAAACGGCCCGGGCACCGACGATGGTGAGAGTGGTCCGGGCACCGACGACGCCGAGCGGGGTCCCGGTGGTGACGACGAGACTGGTCCCAACGCCAGCGGATAGGAGACTGCAGCCGTCGAATCGTGCCGGAAGTGATTGTCTATAGTACATAATGGTTTATTATTTTGGACGGCGTCAGTTCCCACCACTCATGACTACAGTCGAGCGGCACGGACGACCGGCGATCCGATTGTTCGTCCGCGAGGAGTTACCAGGTCCGGCGAGGCGCCGCCGTCGTGCGGTAATCGAGGGGTTCGAACGGCTCACAGCCGACGGCCGGGTCGCGTCGTTCGACCTCGTTCGCTGGCCGAAGCGGTTCGAACGGGCCGGTACCGAAGACGAGCGCGTCCGCGAGACCTACGCCGCCTTCGTCGACTGGGCGCGAGCGGCGGGCGTCTCGCTGTCGCCGTTCTTCGACGTCCGCGAGTGTTACTCGACGGCGACTGGCGCGCGAGACGAGTGGATCGTCCTCCCCGTGCTCTGTGTGGCCGTCTTCGAGGACGGCGTTTTGAAGACGGTCTACCCTCACGCCGACGGCGACGAGACGCGGTCGGTCGCGGACTGTCTGGCCGACCTCGAATCCGGCGGCGAGCGCGAGCGACCGGTGATCGCGCCCTGATCACTCGACGGGCCGGAACCGGTAGCCGTCCCAGTCCTGGCTGTCGGGTTCCTTGATGCCCGCCTCGGGGTCCCGGAGTTGCTCGACGTAGACCGGTTCGACCGCGTCGCCGGTTTCGACGTCGTCGGTCGTGACCTGGCCGATGGCCCGGACCGTCTCGCCGTCGACGGCGAACTCGACGATAGCCAGCGTGTTCGGTGCGCGGACGCCCGGCGGCGTCGCAGTGCTGGTCGTCCACGTGACGACCTCGGCGATCCGCTCGGCGAGGTCGACCGTCTCGGTCTGTTTCTCGCCACAGTCCGGACAGAGGGTGTGGCCGGGGTAGGTCACGTGCCCGTTGGGACAGCGGTGTGCGTCGAAGCTCATCGCGCGGCCTCCATGACGGTGGTGATGACGCAGTTTCCGAACCCGCCGACGTTGCAGGCGAGGCCGACGTCGGCGTCGACCTGTCGCGGCCCGGCCTCGCCGACGAGCTGTTCGTATATCTCGTAGCCCTGTGCGACGCCGCTGGCTCCCAGCGGGTGGCCCTTGGATTTGAGGCCGCCGGAGGTGTTGATTGGCAACTCCCCGTCCCGTTCGGTCTCGCCGGCCTGCACGCGCTTCCAGGCCGCCCCCTGTTCGGCGAAGTCTAGCCCCTCCATCTGGAGGAACTCCAGGATAGTGAACATGTCGTGCAGTTCCGCGACGTCGACGTCGGCGGGCCCGATACCGGCCATCTCGTAGGCCTGCCGGCCCGACTCGACGACGCCGCCCATCACGGTCGGGTCCTCGCGCTCGTGGACGACGTGGGTGTCCGTCGCGCCGGCGATTCCCGAAACCACCGCGTAGTCGTCGACGAGTTCCTGTGCACGCTCTTCGGTCGTGAACGCGAGCGCCGCCGACCCGTCGGTGATGGGACAGAAGTCGTACAGCCGCAGCGGGTCCGCGACGACGGGACTTTCCATGACCGTCTCCACGTCGACCTCCTTGCGAAACTGGGCGTTGGGGTTGTCCACGCCGTTTTTGTGATTCTTGACCGCCACGCGCGCCAGGCTCTCGCGGGGCGCGTCGAACCGTTCGAGGTAGTGTCGCGCCGTCATCCCCGCGAAGGAGGGAAGCGTCACGCCGTGTTTGTACTCCGCGGGATGGGTAATCGAGGCGATGACGTCGGTCGCCTCGGCGGTCGTCTTGTGGGTCATCTTCTCGCCGCCGACGAGCAGGGTCATCTCGCTGGCACCGGACGCGACCGACTGCCAGGCCGCGTAGATGCCCGCACCGCCGGAGGAGGAGGTCTGGTCGACCCGCTCGCTGTAGGCCGGCATCACGCCGAGGTCGTGTGCGAGCGCGTTCATTACCCCACCCTGGCCCTCGAACTCGCCGCTGGCCATGTTCGAGACGTAGAGGTGTTCGACCTCGCCGGGCGCGACGCCAGCGTCGTCGAGGCAGGCCGCGCCCGCCTCCGCGAGCAACGCGCGTATCCAGGCGTCGCGCTGCCCAAACTGGGTCATCGAACCGCCAATCACTGCGACTGTCATGTTCGAGTGGTCGACACCGGGGCTTGTGACAGTTACGGACCAGTGGACATCGCCGGCTCCCGCCGGCGTCGAACGGGCGTCAGTAGAACGCGCGGGCCGCGGCCTTCCACTCCTCGCCGCGCTCGACCTCGCGAGGATAGCGGCGCTTGCCGATCGCTCGCAGGCGAGCGTGGAGTTTCCACCGGTCGACGAACTCCGGCCGGTCCGCGTCGGCGGACGCGGCGGCCGCCGCACGCCGTCGGTCGTCGAGGTGGGCGCTCACGGCAGCCGCGATGGCCGCTGCCTCGGCGTCGGTCGCGTCGGCCGGCATCGATACGCTCCGTTCGGGTCCGACTGCAACGGTCGCGTCCTCGCGTGTGCCGTCGGTTTCGGAATCGTCCTCGGTTGGTTCGAGCAATGACATGGTCAGAGTGGAATGTTTCCGTGGTCTTTCGGTGGCTTGTCCGTCCGTTTGCGTTCTAGGAGGTCCAGATCCGAGATGAGTCGCTTGCGGGTTGCGGCCGGTTCGATGACGTCGTCGAGGTAACCCCGTTTGGCCGGGCCGTAGGGGTGGGCGAACTCCTCGCGGAACTGATCCATCAGCTCCTCGCGCCTGGCTTCGGGGTCGTCGGCGTCGGCGATCTCGTCCCGGTAGAGGATGTTGACCGCGCCGCGGGGGCCGAGCACGGCCATCTCCGAGCCGGGCCAGGCGTAGTTGACGTCCGCGCCGAGGTACTTCGAGCCCATGACGATGTACGCGCCGCCGTAGGCCTTCCGGACGACGACGGTCAGCAGGGGAACGGTGGCCTCGGCGTAGGCGTAGATGAGTTTGGCACCGCGACGGATGATGCCGTTGTGCTCCTGATCGGTCCCGGGCATGAATCCCGGGACGTCCACGAGCGTCACGATGGGGACGTTGTAGGCGTCACAGAAGCGGACGAACCGGGCGGCCTTCTCGGCAGCGTCGATGTCGAGCGTGCCCGCGCTCACGCGGGGCTGGTTGGCGACGATTCCGACCGACCGGCCGTCCATGCGCGCGAAGCCGACGACGACGTTGCGCGCCCAGTTCTCGTGGACCTCGAAGAAGGAGTCCTCGTCGACCACCTGCCCGACGACCGTCGTCATGTCGTAGGGCTTTTTGGGCGCTTCGGGCACGACGTCGGTCACGTCGTCGAGTTCCCGATGGGGGTCGTCCCACGGCGGGACGCGGGGCGGGTCCTCCATGTTGTTGGCGGGCAGGTACGACAGCAACTGCCGAATCTCGTCCAGCGCCTCTTGCTCGGACTGGCAGGCGAAGTGCGCGACCCCGGACTTGCTCGAGTGGCTCGTTGCACCCCCCAGTTCCTCCTTGCTGACCTGCTCGCCGGTGACCGTCTCGATGACGTCCGGGCCGGTGATGAACATGTGGCTAGTGTCCTGGACCATGAACGTGAAATCGGTCAGCGCGGGCGAGTAGGTCGCGCCGCCCGCACAGGGTCCCATGACGGCGGAGATCTGTGGAATCACGCCGCTCGCTTCCGTGTTGCGACGGAATATCTTCGCGAAGCCGACCAGCGAATCCACGCCCTCCTGGATGCGTGCGCCGCCGGAGTCGTTGATTCCCACGACGGGCACGCCGTTCTCGACGGCGCGGTCCATCACCTTGCAGATCTTTTCGGCGACTGCCTCGCCGACCGATCCACCGAGCACCGTGAAGTCGTGGGCGAAGACGAAGATTTTCCGGCCGTTCACGTCGCCGTAGCCGGTCACGACGGCGTCGCCGGCGTATCGTTTCTCAGCCATCCCGAAGTTGGTCGAGCGGTGTTCGACGAACGGATCGATCTCCCGGAACGTTCCGTCGTCCAGCAGGTACTCGACGCGCTCGTGGGCCGTCATCTTCCCCCGGTCGTGCTGGCGCTGAATGCGTTCTTCCCCACCACCCTCGCGCGACTGCGCGCGACGCTCGCGGAGTTCCTCGACGGGTGACGTCGCCTCGCCGCCGGACTCGTCGTCGGCCGTCTCGGATTCCTCGCTGCTCATGCTACACTCAAGACTGGCCACGCACAGGCAAATAATAGTTCGGCTTACGGGAAATTCGCGTGGCGACGCCCCGGTGGCGTACCCGACCGAATTGGCGTGTCCTGGCCGCCACCGTCGCCTCGGCTGGCGTTCTCGGGTCGACCGGCCGGCCTCGTTCCCGGAACGCGAGGACAACGACAAGTATTTTAGGCCCTCCTAAAGATGTTTTAGGTAAGCCAAAATGAACGAGGACGTCTGCGTGGTCGTGCCCACGGTTCGGAACTACGAGTGCGTGCGCTCGTACGTCGAGAACGCCCGGGCCCACGGGTTCGACCTGGATCGATTGCACGTGGTGCTGGTCACGGAGGACTTCTGTGACACCGACGCGATGGCGGCGATGCTCGAGGAGGAAGGCGTCTCGGGCGAGGTCTTCGACGGGACGCGCCGTCGGACGTGGTTCGACGAACGTGGACTCTCGGACTATGCGGACCTGATCCCGGAGGCCAGCCACGCCCAGACGAGTTTCGGCCTGCTGTACGTGTGGGATCGGGACTTCGAGTTCGGGGTCTTCGTCGACGACGACACCCGCCCTCACGAGGCGTTCGACTTCTTCGGTCGCCACCTCGACAATCTCGCCTTCGAGGGCGAGATCGAGACCGTCCGCTCGGACGAGCGGTGGGTGAACGTCCTCTACCAGAACGCCGACGACCACAGCATGTACCCCCGGGGCTATCCCTACTCGGCGATGGACGAAACCGTCGAGACCGCGACCACGTACGTCGACGACGTCGTCGTCTCGCAGGGCCTGTGGACGAACGTGCCCGACCTCGACGCCGTCCGCATCCTGATGGACGGCGACCTGCAGGGACAGGCCCGGACTCGCACGACGGTCGAAGACTACGACGGGGACTTCGTCGCTGCCGCGGGCCAGTACCTCACCGTCTGCTCGATGAACCTCGCCTTTCGCCGGGAGGTGATTCCCGCGTTCTACCAGTTGCCGATGGACGACAACGAGTGGGACGTGGGCCGCTTCGACGACATCTGGAGCGGCGTGTTCCTCAAGCGGGCCTGCGACCTGCTGGGCAAGCAGATCTACAACGGCTACCCGCTGTGCGAGCACGAGAAGGCCCCCCGCTCGACGTTCGACGACCTCGCAAACGAGGCCCCCGGGCTGGAACTCAACGAGCACCTCTGGGAGATCGTCGACGACGTCGGGACCGTCACGGGCGATGCGGTCGGACACGCCGCGGACGACGCCATCGTGCCCGACGCGGCCGGGACCGCAACGTCGCGCGTGGCCGACGGCGACCGCGACGCCGCCGGAACGATCACGTCCTACGCTGGGGCGTTCGAGGCGATGGGCCGGACGCTCGCGGCCGGCAACTTCGACTACGAAAACGGCGACTTCCTGAACCACGTGGGCGAGTCGATGCTCCGGTGGCTGGATTGCCTCGACGCCATCGACGAAGGGACCGCTTCACGAGGCGAGGCCGCGGCGGTCGCACGGGACTGAATCGGCACCTACAAGTGATTTAGGCGAACCTAATATCAATGACGGACGATCAACGCATGGACGGATCGAATCGGCTCACGGACGTATCGCGACGGCGCTTTCTCGGAGCGGTCGGCGCGGCCGGAGCGGTCGGACTCGCGGGCTGTTCGGCGTCGCCGACGTCGGGTTCCGACACCGGCGGGTCCCAGGACGTCGAGATTCCCCCGCTGACCGCCTTTCGCGGCTCCGGATCGCTGGTCGAGGGCCGGCCCGCACCCGGCGGGACCTCCATCGAGGAGTTGCCCGACCTGTCGGGGGATCTGAACCTCTACATCGGCGGCGGCGAGGGCGGCATCTACTCCCGGTTCGTCGAGATGCTCCAGGAGATCTACCCCGACTTTCGGGTATTCGCCAGCAGCGCGGCCTCGTCGTCGCTGGCACAGACCGTCGTCGAGGAGGTCCAGGCCGGGGCACCACAGGCCGACGTCTTCTGGTCCATCGACGCGAGTTCGCTCGGTTACGTGGCCGCCAACGACGCCTACGAGTCGCTACCCGACGACGTGGTCGATCCCGTGCCCACCGCCTTCCGGGGCGCAGACGACGCCTGGGTCGGCGTCGCGGGCCGCGCCCGTAGCGTCCCGTACAACACCGACCGACTGAGCGCCGACGACATCCCGGGGAAAGTCCGGCGGTTTCCGAGTACCGACGCCCTGCGTGACGCGATGGGCTGGGCCCCGACCTACGGCGCGTTCAAGTCCTTCGTGACGGCGATGCGACTCCTGCGCGGTCCCGACCCGACGCGGCAGTGGCTCACGGCGATGCGCGAGGCCGGCACGCAACGGTTCCCCAACGAGTACGTCGTCTCCCAGCAGGTCGCCGACGGCACGCTCGATGCGGGACTGGCGAACCACTACTACGCGCTCCGGGTGAAAAACCAGCGACCGGACGTGCCGCTGGACCTGGCGTTCACTAGCAACGACGCGGGCGCGCTGGTCAACGTTTCCGGAGTCCTCCGGATCGAGGGCACCGAGAAAGACGACCTCGTGAACCTCTTCGTCCGACACCTCCTCTCGGCGGAGGCCCAGGAGTTCTTCACGACGGTGAGCTTCGCCTACCCGATGATTTCCGGGGTGGAACCCGTCGGCGGCCTCCCGACCATCGACGAATTGCACCCGCCGGAGATCGATCTGGCGAAGCTCTCGGACCTCGAACCGACCCTCGACCTCATGCGGGAGGCTGGCGTGCTGGGATGACCGTCCGCGCCCGCCTCGCGTCGGTCCGATCCCGCCTCGCGTCGGTCTGGACGCGCCTCGGCGACGACGACGCGACGGCGTTCGACACCGGAATGGCGCTTTTGGCCGCGGCCGTCGCGGCGCTGCTCGTCCTGCCGCTGGGGTGGCTCCTCGTTCGGGTGTTCGGTCTGGGCGGCCGGGCGCTGGCGCTGGCTGTCGCGCCGACGACGGTACAGGTGCTCGGCCGGAGCGTCGCGCTCGTCGCCGTGGTGACGGCTGGGAGCGTCCTCCTCGGCGTGCCGCTGGCCGTGCTGACCGTCCAGGGCGACGTCCCGTTCCGGCGCTTCTGGACGGTCGTGGCCGCCCTGCCGCTGGCGGTCCCCAGTTACCTCGGGGCGTTCGCCGCCGTTTCGGCGTTCGGCCCTCGGGGGGCCCTGGTCGACGTGCTCGCCCCGCTCGGAGTCGAGCGATTGCCGACGATCTACGGATTCGGCGGGGCCGCGCTCGTACTCACGTTGTACACCTATCCGTACGTCTTCCTGACGACGCGGGCCTCGTTGCTGTCGCTCGACGTCTCGCTCGTCGAGGCCGCCCGGACGCTCGACGCGAACCGCTGGGACGCCTTCAAGCGAGTCACCCTGCCACAGATCACGCCGGGCGTCGCCGCGGGCGCGCTGCTGGTCGCGCTGTACACCCTCTCGGACTTCGGCACGCCCAACATCATGCGCGTGTCGGTGTTCACGCAGTTCATCTTCGCCCGGTACAACGCCTTCATGCGCGAGTACGCGGCGTTGCTGTCGCTGCAGTTGCTCGGCGTGACCGTCGTCGTGCTGGCCATCGAGTCCCGCATCGGCGTCGACGAGTCGGGCGCGTACGCGAGCCGTAGCGGTGGCGGCGGCGTCGACCTCGACCTCGGTAGCTGGCGATATCCCGCGTTGCTCCTCCCCGTGGCCGTCGGCCTCGTCGCCATCGCGCTCCCGGTCGGCGTCTTCGGCCTGTGGCTACTGCAGAGCGGGCCCGGCTACGCCGCCGGCTCGATGTCGTTCTCGTGGGCCTACGGCTGGAACTCCGTGTACGTCTCGCTGCTGGCTGCCGGCGCGTCGATCCTCGTTGCACTGCCCATCGCGCTCCGGTCGGCGGTGTCGAACTCGCGGCTGGCGGCGCTGGCCGACCGCGCGTCGTACGTGGGCTACGCGACGCCCGGCATCGTGCTGGCCATCGCGCTGGTGGCGTTCAGCCTCGACGTCCTGCCGGTCGTCTACAAGACGATTCCCCTGCTCGTGTTCGCCTACGTCGTCCGGTTCGTCCCGCAGGCCATCGGATCGATCCGCACGTCGACGATGCAGGTCGACGCGCGGCTGGTCGAGGCGGCGCGGACGCTGGGCCGGTCGCGACTGACCGCCTTCCGGTCGGTGACGCTGCCGCTCATCGCCCCCGGTATCGCGACGGGAGCGGCGCTGGTCTTCCTGACGACGATGAAGGAACTGCCGGCGACGCTGTTGTTGCGCCCGCTCCGGTTCGACACCCTGGTGACGTACATCTGGCGCGTTCAAGAGGCAGGCTTTTACGGGCAGGCCGCCGTACCGGCACTCGTGCTCGTGGTCGCGTCGGGCCTCTCGATGGCCGTCATTCTGACACAGGAGGGTGGTCGGTCGCCCGGCCAGTGAGCCACGATGATGGAACAACGACACCCCGACCGAACGACGATGGACCGCACGCGAACGGACTCGACGCCGCAGGCACGGACCGACGACGCCGCCGAGACGGCGTCCGGACCGCCCGTGCTGGAACTCGATTCCGTGACGCGAACGTTCGGCGACGAGGCGGCCGTCGAGGACTTCTCGCTGTCCGTTCCGGAGGGCGAACTCCTGACCCTGCTGGGCCCCTCGGGATGTGGCAAGACGACGACGCTGCGGTTGCTCGCGGGGCTGGACCGGCCCGACGAGGGCGCAATCCGCGTCCGCGACGACGTCGTCGCCGGCGGCGGCCGGTTCGTTCCGCCGGAGGAGCGCAACGTCGGCCTCATCTTCCAGGACTTCGCGCTCTTTCCGCACCTCACCGTCGCCGAAAACGTCGCCTTCGGCATCCAGGACTGCGGCGACGACGAAATCGAGCGCCGCGTCGACGACCTGCTAGACCTCGTCGACCTGGCCGACTACCGCGACCACCACCCGGACAGCCTCTCGGGCGGGCAGAAACAGCGGATCGCGCTGGCCCGGTCGCTGGCCCCCGAACCCGACGTCCTGTTGCTCGACGAACCGTTCTCGAACCTCGACGTCGCGCTCCGCAAGGAGATGCGCCAGGAGGTCCGGCGGATCCTGAAAGACGCCGGCGTCACCGCCATCTCGGTCACCCACGACCAGGAGGAGGCGCTGTCCATCAGCGACCGCATCGGCGTGATCCACGACGGCCACCTCGAACAGGTCGGCCCGCCCGAACGCGTCTTTCAGCACCCCCAGTCCCGGTTCGTCGCGGAGTTCCTCGGCGAGACCGGTTTCGTCACGGGTCAGGTGGAGGACGACCGCGTCGACACCGCGCTCGGCGAGATCGACGCCGGGATGGTCGAGGGGTTGAGCCCGGCCTACGAGGGGTCGACCATCGACGTCCTCGTCCGCCCGGACGACCTGCGGGCGGTGCCGACCGACGACGGCGACGCCAACGGTCGCATCGTCAGCCGCCAGTACACCGGCCCGTCGTTCGTCTACCGGGTCGAACTCGACTCCGGCGACGTGGTCCACTGCTCGCACAACCACGTCGACCGCTTCGGCCTCGACCGGTCCGTCCGGGTCGACCTCGCCATCGACCACACGCTGGCGTGGTTCCCCGCCGGGTGAGATGCGCTCGCGGACCGCCCGGCGGACGACGGCCGCCGTCGCGCTCTGTGGCGCGCTCGCGGTCGCCGTCGTCTCGACGCACGTCTTTCCCTATCACTCGCTGAACCACGACGAGGGCGTCTACCTCGAGCAGGCCGCGATGGTGCTTCACGGGCAGTTGTTCCTCCACCCACCGATCGAGGGCGTCTTTCGGCCCTGGTTCTTCGTCGCACGCGGCGACCTGCTGTACCCGAAGTACGCGCCCGTCCCGGCCGCGATGTTCGCGCTGGGAAAACTCCTCGGGGCCTACTGGCTTGCGCTCTCGGGAATCGCCGCCGGCGTCCTCGCGCTCGTCGCCGGCGTCGTCCGGGAGGTGTTCGACCGCCCCGCGGGAGTGCTGGCCGCCGCGTTCGTCCTCGCGTCGCCGCTGTTCCTCCTCGATTCGTCCGTCTTCCTGCCGTACGCACCCACCACGCTGTTGAACCTCGCGTTCGCCTACGCCTACCTCCGGGCCGACCGCGAGCACGACCGCCGGTGGGCGGCCCTCGCCGGTTCGGCGGCGGGACTGGCCTTCTTCGCGCGGCCGTACACGGCAGTCCTGTTCGCGACGCCGTTCGTCGGCCACGCGCTCTGGACGCTCCACGCCGACGGGCGGCAGGCGCTCGTCCGGCAGGGCGTCACGGCGGCGCTCGGGCTGGCCGGCGTGGGCGTGGCGCTGGCGTACAACGCCGTCGTGACCGGGTCGCCGTGGGTGTTCCCGTACCTGGCGTTCGCGCCCCGCGACGGCCTCGGGTTCGGGACGCACCGCATTCTGAACCACGAAGTTGCCTACACGGTCGACCTCGCGCTCCGTGCGAACCGGCGGGTCGTCGCGCTCCTGTTCACGAAGTGGGTGGCCGGCGGCCTCCTCGGCACCGCGCTCGCCGTTGCAGGCCTGGCACGCGTCGCACGCCGCCGTCCGACCGCGCGCGAACTCGCGCTGGCCGGCCTGTTCCCGTCGATCGTCGTGGGCAACGTCTTCTTCTGGGGGAACTACAACGTCCTGGGCGTCCTGGACCGGCCGGGCGACGGCCTCGTCGCCGTCCTCGGGCCGTACTACCACTTCGACCTGCTGGTCCCGACGGCGGCGTTCGCGGTGGTCGGCGCGTGCTGGGGCGGCCGGACTCTCCGTCGCGCGCTGGCCGGCCGCCGTGCGCAGACTAATCGCCACCCACTGTCCGGCCGCCTCGACGGACAGGCCACCCGGGTCGCGATGGCGCTCGTGCTCGTGGCGAGCGTCGTCGCGTTCGGCGGCGTGACCGCACGGAACCTCGACGACCCCGTCGAGCGAAACCTGGACGCGACGGCGACCTACCGGACCGTCTACGAACCGTTCGACGACGGGCCGCCCGCGAACGCTGTCGTCCTGTTGCCGGGTCCGTACGGCGACTGGCTGAACCACCCCTTCCAGGCCCTCCGAAACGACCCCGGCTTCGACGGCCGCACCGTCTACGCCGTCGACGACCGCCCGTTCGCCATCGCGGACGCCTTCCCGAATCGAACGCTGTACCGCTACGTCTACCGCGGTGCGTGGGCTCCCACGGAGGGGTCGCCGACCGCCGCTCGCCTCCGGCGGGTCCGAGACGTCTCCGGTGACGCCGTTCGCCTCGACGCGACGGTCGGCGTCCCCGGCGGGGCCGACCGCGTTACGGTCCGCGTCGCGACCGACGAGGGGAGCGCGTACTACGTCGCCCGTGACGTTTCGGACGCGCTCGACGTCCGCCTGACGGTCGCCGACGGCCAGGTGCGCGTCGGCGGGGACGTCCGGGCGGTGGCGAACCGGACGCTCGCGGTCGACGGCCGCGACGACGTCCGCCTGACCGCCTTCGTCGACTACGGTGCGGGAGGCGGGTTCACGTACCGGCTGGACCTCCCTGTCGACGCCTCCGGAAAGCGGGTCCGCGCGCTATCGCCGCGCGTCGAGCGATGCCGCGTCGCCCGAAACTGCGGCGGTGCGGCGGCGTACCTCCCCGAGACGGCCCCCGACGGCGTGTTCGTTCGGACCGACCTGGCCGCGGTCGAATTCGATATTCGAGACTAGTGGTTCGTGCGTGCGAGATACGGAGCGCGAATCGGGCGTGTATGTCACCGGAACGAGAGTCTAGAGCCAGAAGGCTGAGTACACTCGTCAACATACAATTACAACAGAGTACGATGCCCGTCGATTTCGTTGGAGGGACGGTTCGTCGAAGGCGGTCTCTCGGAACAGTCATTTGTCTCACCATGGGCTGTTGTCTCCCTTCGCGAGGGCGATATCGAACGCGCCGTGGCAATTGTCGATCAGACGGTGACGAGAACCGCGGCTGAACGAATGGCCCGATTTGTTGGATACGCTCCAGCGGACTCGTAGTCAGACGGTCCAAAGCGTCAGGTTGCTCACGCCGAACAGCGATGTGAAGCACCACGAGGCCGAATCGCTCCCCAACGCCTAAGTTTAGGCCGCCCTAATTTCGAATCGATGGAACTCACCCGGCGCGACGCACTCGCGGCGCTCGCGGCGGCCGGCGTCGGCGGCGGTGCGGCAGTGCTCGCGGACGACGAGGTCGAGGCACCCACCGCCAGCGATCACTCGTCACCGCTTTCAGCCACCGACGTTGCCACGCTCGTGAGCGCCGCCGAGGTGCTCTACCCGTCCGCCGTCGAGAACGTCGAGGGGTTCGTCACGGAGTACGTGCGAGGACGCGCGATCGATCGGCCCGACCACGCCGCCGGAATGGCCGACGCCGTCGGCTACCTCGACGCCTACGCCCGATCGTGGTACGACGACCCCTTCGGGGCACTCGCCGTCGAGACGCGTGAAGCGGCCCTAGAGCGGATGAACGCCGACGTCGCCGATCCCGACCCCGAGGGATCGGACGTCGAGCGCGTGCGCTACTACGTCGTCGACGAATTGCTGTTTGCGCTGTTTTCCTCCCCGACCGGCGGGAAACTGGTCGGCCTGGAGAACCCCGAGGGCTACCCGGGCGGGACCGACAGTTACCAGCGAGGGCCGAACGTAACGGGACGCGAACGAAACGAGTGACCCGAATACGTCAGCGGCGAACGAGGCACCGACAATCGGTGTGTCACGGGCCTCGAACCAAAAAATAGTATTGATATATCTGATCTATAATGTATTTTATATCACCTACATATATGCGATACAGACATACGTTATATAATACTAATCATATCCGATAGTAATTGTTCGAAAACGAGCGGTGGGGTTCGAAAACAGCGGTTCACGACCGTTCACCCGGGATTACGGGCGATTCGAAAAGAAGGCCATCGGTCGTGGCTCGATAGCCATACCATTGCGTCGACATTCGGGTTTTGAGGCGCATATCCGGGTTTTCATCGCCTTCATCGGTATCGGTCCAAAAGCCAACGATGATAACATTATACTGATATCTTATCTTTCAAATCTTATTTCATGTGTGTTTTGTCTATGTCAACTATGTTTATTCTGTCATATAAAATATCACATGTTCCGTTTGTGGAGCGCACTCGCTGGAAGGCCTTGCGACGAGCACCATTACGGCGTTAGTAGTGTAATTTCCCTGGAGACGTCGTATCCGTCCCGACGCACGACCAGCGCGAGTCGTGTGAAACAGCGATGGCGAACGGGCGTTCGGTTCGATGGGTGGCTACGAATACGTGGCCCGAATACCGATGATTCGGGCCGTCCGTTGCACTACCTCCGGCAGTTCGGATCGAAACCGCTCCCCACTCATTCGGGTCGTGGGCCCCGAGACGCTGATCGCGGCCAGCACCCGGTCGTCCGGCCCGAGAACCGGGGCACCGACCGCGCGCATGCCGACGAAGCGTTCCTCGTCGTTGAGAGCGAATCCACGTTCCCGTATCGAGGACAGTTTTTCTTCGAACGACTCGCGTTCGGTATAGGTCGACTCCGTTCGTGGCGTGAAGTCGAGTTCTTCGAGCACCTCGTTGCGTCGCCGTTCGGAAAGGTGGGCGATGTACGCCTGTCCGACCGCCGTCGCGTGGAGGTCGACCGACGTCCCGATGTGCGAGTCCGTCTGCACGGCCCGTTCGCTCTTCGACTGGTAGATGTAGACGCCGCGATTCCCCTCTTCGACCATCACGTACCCGTGCTCACCGATATTCGACACGAGTTCGTCCATCTCCGGTTTGGCGACGTCGTAGACGTTCCGGCGGGCCCGGGCCGCGTGACCCAGGTCCAGAAACTGGAGTCCGAGGTGGTAGCTGTTGTCCTGCTTGATCACGTATCCCAGTCGACGCAACGTCCGGAGGTGGTTGTGTACCGTGCTCTTCGACAGGTCGAGCACGTCGGCAATCTCGGTGACACCCGTCCCGTCGAACTCGCGGAGGTGTTCTATGATAGCGAACGTCGTTTCGGTCGCCCCCACCGTTCCGGAGTCGGTACCCGCGTTTCCGGTCATATAACGGAATGCGGAAAGCGCAAATATAAAAATTAGGATTCGTTTCGTCGTGAAAGAACCGCCATTCCCTCACGGTGGTCGGCCCCCTCACCACTGTGATTCGCGGGGTCGACGGGACTCCGGTTCGTCGTACGGGTCGTCGAAAACAACGATTCTCGACTGCGTTCGAGAGAACGGACTGCAATCGACAGATTAGCCTGTGAGTTGCTGGAATTTGCTGCTGTAGTCGTTGTAGTGGGAGTTGTACATCTTCTGGTTCATCGGCTGGAGTTTGTCGGTCCCGATCAGGGGAAGTTCGGGATGGTGCGCGTAGATGTGATCCGACGGAATGTTCTCGAAGTTGTACGGCACGGCGTACCGCAACGCCTTGCCGAACCGCTTTTGGACGTCCGGGCGATTGATGTAGTTCATGAATTCGAGTGCGGTCCGTCGTTTCCCCCCGCTGACGCCTTTCGGAATGGTGTACGTCTCGATCCACATGCAGGTGCCCTCTTTGGGCACGGTATATCGGACCGGCACGTCGTTCTGAGCCCGGAGTCGGTACGTACGGGCGTACCAGAAGGAACCGGCCACCGCCGAGCCGTTGGTCAGCAACTTCTCCATCTGCTGTCCCGACCCCCACCAGGTGTAGGTCTGGTCGTCGTATTTCCGAATCATGTCCCAGATCTCGTCGATGCGATCGGGAATTTCGTCGAACGGGACGCCGGCGTGTTTCGCCGCCTGACCGAGCCAGCCACTCATCCAACTCGAATTACTCACCTTCCCGCTCACCGCATCGGAGAGCAGCACGTCCCAACTGTCCGGCTTCTCTAACTTCTCGGTGTTGTACGTCAGTCCCCAGCCGCTGACGGAGTAGGGGACGTGGTGGGCCGCCGGTCCGGGATCGTACTGGACGTCCGTCGGGTCGAACGAGTCTTTCACCCGGTCGCGGACGTTCGGGACTTCGTCGAGCGGAATTTCTTGAAACAGGTCCGACTCGACGCCGCGGTACAGGGTGAAATCCCAATGGGAAACCAGATCGAAGTTGGCGTTTCCGGCCTGTAGCTTCGACAACATTCCGGACGGCGTCGGCAGTGGAACTTGCTCGACCGTCACGCCGAATTCCTCTTCGAACGGTTCTTTGAGCACCTTGCGTGCCGCTTCCCCGAACGCACCCCCCCACTGCATGAAGGTTATCGGTTCGAGCGCGGGCGTCGTCTGGGCGGTCGTGGTCGCGTTCCCGCCACTGCCGCCGGAACAGCCTGCCAGCCCCGACGCACAACCCACCGTCGCCACCGTTTTGAGAAACGTCCGTCTCGACCCTCGACCCCGAAAGCTTCGACTCATGGTATCACGTACGAGCACACGTTCTATATCGACATAGAATAAGCTTACGATGGTTGCAACAATCCACTCGACGGCGGTACGTGGGAGCGATCGACCCCCGGAGTTCACAGCAGGCGATTCGAGAGCCGTTCGGCGAGAAACGCCAGCGTGAGTGAGATGGCGACGACGATCGTCCCCATCGCGTTGATGACCGGCGTCAGCCCGAAGTTGATTCGCGAGTAGATGACGATCGGTAACGTGTTGAGCGTACTCGACGTCCAGAAGAACGTCTGGGTGAAGTTATCGAACGAGATGGTGAACGCGAACATCATACCGGCGACGATTCCCGGTGCGATTAGCGGCAGTGTCACCTCGTAGAACGTCCGGAGCGGACCGGCCCCGAGGTTCCGTGCTGCCTCTTCGAGCGATCGATCGAATCCGTAGAGTTGGCCGGCGACGACCACGGTCATGAACGGAAGCGTGATTAGCACGTGTCCGACGACCAGCGAGAGAAACGTACCGGAGACGTTCAAAAGCGAGTACAGCGAGAGCACGGCGATGCCGGTGACGATCCACGGGACCATCATCGGGGCGATGAAGACGGTGTTGAGCGTGTCGTTGTCGAACAGCCAGCCCCCGTAGTCGTTGCGAACCATACCGATCGCGGCACCCGTTCCGACGACGGCGGACCCGACGGCTGCGGACACGCCGAGTTTGATGCTGGTAGCGAGGGCACCGATGAGTTCCTCGTCGTATCCCGGCGGGACGAGTTTGGCGTACCACTTCAACGAAACGCCGGGCATGGGAAACGCCGGGATGGATTTGGGGGTGAACGACAGGACGACGACCACGAACACCGGCGCGTACAGAAAGAGGTACAGCCCGATCGTTTCGAGTTCGAGGAGTCGCCGACTCGTCTCCCCCGACAGAGAGATCCAGTCGAGTGCCAGGCTGAGTCGGTCGCTGAGGTTCTTCGTGGTTGCGCTCATCACGAATCGTCCCCGTAGAGACTCTGCAGCCCCATGGTTCGATTGAACAGGTATACGAGCACGACGACGGTGACCACGAAGACGGTCGCTATCGCGCTGCCGAACGCCCAGTCGTAGTTCCGACCGAACATCTGTGAGATGATGTTCCCGATCATGACGTTGCCGCTCCCGCCGAGCATGTCGGGAATGACGAACGATCCGAACGAGAGCACGAACACGATGACCGTGCTCGCGGCGATGCCGGGCGCGTTCTGTGGCAGGACGACCTCGTAGAAGGTCTGCAGTCTGTTCGCGCCGAGATTTCTCGACGATTCGATGTGCGATCGGTCGATGCGCTCGAGGGAGGTGTACAGCGGAATGACCGCAAACGGCATGAACACGTGAACGAGCCCCAGGACGATAGCGGCCTTCGAGAACAGGAGGTTCATCGGTGCGTCGACGAGCCCCAACACGTTGTAGACGACGTAGTTTATCAGTCCCTTCTTTCCGAGTATCAACTGCCAGGCGAACGTCCGGATGATGAGATTTATCCAGAACGGAAGGATCAGCATGAGCAGGTAGATGTTCTTGTATTTGCTGTCCATGAAGGCGATGTAATAGGCGGCCGGGTACGCCAGCGCGAGCGAGATGACCGTG
>JBDGSB010000057.1:0-42910 GCA_042217765.1 Haloarculaceae archaeon
CGTCGGCGGTGATCTTGTTGCGTTCGAGCATGTGATCCTGCTCGACGTCTTTGGCGTACTCGGGGTTGTCGTAGACCTTCGCGTAGCCGACGGTCTTGCGCATACCGAATTTGGTGTCGAGTTCGTGGACGACGACCTCCTCGGCGTCCTTGTTCAGTTTCGCCGCCAGGCTGTCGCGAACCGACAGCCGCGAGGGCGTCGCCTCCTCGTGCGTGACCGAGAACCGCACGTCGGTCCGGTGCAACATCGGATTGTCCTCTTCCTCGATGATGTCGATGTCCATGGTTCGTTGCCCAAACGTCCCCGCGAAGCGCGTAAAAGGATTTCGAACGGATTTGGATGACCCGGAACCGACCGGGTTCGTCCCGGAGGCGAAAACGACTATACGCTGTGGGCCGTCGGACACGTCCGTGTCAGGTCGCGCCGACAGCGAGACGGCCGTCCCCGTCTCCGACGTCTTCCCCGAGTTCGCCGACGCCTTTCCCTTCGAGCGATTCAACCGGATGCAAAGCGCGGTCGTTCCCGCCGTCGTCGACCGCGAGGACAACGTGGTCGTCAGCGCGCCCACCGCCAGCGGCAAGACCGCCGTCGCCGAGATGGCCATCTGTCGAACTCTCCAGGCCGGCGGGACCGCGCTGTTTCTCGCCCCCTTGCGCGCGCTCACCAACGAGAAGGAACGCGAGTGGGAGCGCTTCGAGGACCTCGGGTACTCGGTGTACGTCGTCACCGGCGAGCGCGAGTTGAACCCGCGCCGCGCCGAGCGGGCGGACGTGCTGGTGATGACTCCCGAGAAGGCGGATTCGGCGACCAGGAAACACGACTCCCGGCGGTACTCGTTCGTCACCGACGTCGACTGCGTCGTCATCGACGAGGTCCACCTGCTCGACTCCGAGAAACGCGGGGCGGTCCTGGAAGTGACCGTCTCGCGCCTGCGACGGCTCTGTTCGCCCCGCGTGGTCGCGCTGTCGGCGACCATGCCCAACGTCGACGACGTCGCCGCGTGGCTGGACGCCCCCGAGGCGACGACCTTCTCGTTCGGCGACGAGTACCGCCCCGTGCCGCTGTCGGCGGACGTCAAGACCTACTCCCACGGCGACAACGCCTTCGCCGACAAGTATCGGCGGCTCTACCGCGCGCTCGACCTGGCGGAACCGCACATCCGCGAGGAAGGACAGACGCTCGTGTTCGTCTCCTCGCGGCAGGACACCGTCCAGGCCGCGAAGAAGGCCCGCGACGAACTCGTCGAGCGGGACGTTCCGGTGGGAGCGCGGGGCGACTACGACTTCCACACCGACGCCGCCGACCTCGAGAACGAGACGCTCCGGCAGTCGGTGCTCGACGGCGTCGGCTTCCACCACGCCGGTCTCTCGAAGGCCGACAAGGACCGCGTCGAGCGGTGGTTCCGCGACGGCAAACTCCAACTGCTGTTCTCGACGTCGACGCTGGCGTGGGGCGTGAACCTCCCCGCCCGCTGTGTGGTCATCCGCGACACCAAGCTCCACGACCCCCTCGAGGGAGAGGTGGACATGAGCCCCCTGGACGTCCTGCAGATGCTCGGCCGCGCGGGCCGGCCCGGCTACGACGACCGGGGCTACGCGTGGGTCGTCTGCGACCGCTCGGAGGCCGACCGGTACCGTCGACTCCTGCGGGACGGCAAGGACATCGAGTCCCGGCTCGCGTCCGAACTCGACGCCCACCTCAACGCCGAGATCGCGCTCGGGACCGTCCACGACGTCGAGGACGTGCTGGACTGGCTCGAAACGACGTTCTACTACGCCCGCGCCACCAGCGCCCCCGAGCGGTACGACTCGGGGACCGACCTGCGCGAGCGGGTGCGCGAGACGCTCTCCTCGCTGATCGACCGCGGATTCGTCGAAGCAGGTGGCGACGCGAACCCCGGCACCGGCGCGGACTCCGACACCGAGGCGAACCCCGACACCGAGGCGAACCCCGACACCGAGGCGAACCCCGACGCCGGCGAGGCGTCCACAGCCATCGAGCCCACCCCGCTGGGACGGCTGGCCTCGAAGTTCTACCTGCGGCTGGACACCGCCCGCGGGTTCGCGGACTGCTGTGAACGCGATCCCGCCGACCTCGACGCCGACGCGATCCTGCGCGCGGTCGCCGACGCGACCGAGTTCCACAGCGTCAGTGCCCGCAGCGACGAGCGCGACGCCGTCCAGGCCGTTCTGGGGCCGCGGGCCGACGACCTGGAGTCGGGTCCCCGAAAGGTACTGGCCATCCTCCGGTCGAGCATGAGCGGGACGACGCCCTCGGAACTCCGGAGTGACGCCTGGGTCATCCGCCAGAACGCTCTGCGACTGCTCGCGGCGCTGCGCGCGTTCCTCGATCGCTTCACGGACGCCCGCGCGGCCACCCTCGCGCGCCGCGTCGAGGCCCGCGTCGAGCACGGCGTCAGCGCCGACGCCGTCGGCTTGACCGCCATCGACGGCGTGGGCGCGGGCCGCGCGAGCGACCTCGCCGCCGCCGGCCTCACCTCGCCTGCCGACGTCCGCGAGGCGGGCACGAGGGGCCTCGTCGCGGCCGGCCTCACGGAGGGCGTCGCCGAACGCGTCGTCGAGAGTGCCCGCGAGTTGCCCAACGTCGTCGTCGAGTGGGGCGACTTCCCCGACGCCATCGCCCGCGGCGACAACGACATGTGCGAGGTCACCGTCCGGAACGTCGGCGGCGACGCGCGCGCCGGCGTCCGCGTTACCGTAAACGACGTCGAGATGTCGAGCAAAGCCACCTACCTCGGGACTGCGACGCTCCCCGTGGGCGTCTTCGGCGGCGACGCCGAAGCGCTGACCTTCGCGGTCGAAGTCGCGTTCCCCGAACTCCCGCTCGATCCGGTCGTCGACACCCGGACCGTGACCGTCGCGTAACCGACCGTGACCGAAGAACTCGAAACGCACTCAGAGGCTGTTGTAAAACGTTAGCACCGTTTTGCGGGCGTTTCGAAACCGCGCGAACGGTCGCGAAACGAGCGGTCACGACGCCGGATCGGCGGGAACTGGCGTTAATTCGCGGGAAACTACCCTAGGGGTCACTCCTTTATATGGGGGTGGGGGTGCAAGGGGTGAACACCTCCAAGCCATGTCGTCCGACACTTCCCTCCGATCCGACCGCCGCGGTCGAACCACCGCTTCGGCCGGACTCCTCGCCGACGCACAGCCCCTCCAGACGCGCGCCGGCTGGCCGCTCCGCGCGGCCGGCTTCTGGGCGGCCGTCCTGTTGCCGTTCGTCGCGCTGGCGTTTCTGTTCTCCGGCCTCGCCGCCGCGAATCCCATCGCTTTCGCCGTCCTGGTCGGTGCCAACGTCGCCGGTATCGTCCTCGGTCGCGATCACAACTGCGAGTGACCGCGCCCGACGGAGACCGACGTTCGACACGGACTGTCATCGTACGAGGGTTTATCACCCGAAACGCGGCCAGGGCGGACCATGCACGACGGCACCCGCGTCATGGCTGGAGAGTGTACGACCATCGCCGACGGTCCCCGCGAGCGCGAGCACCGCGGAGACGTGGTTGTCCTTGTCAAGCCCGACAACACCGTGCTGGTCCACGACGCCGACGGCTACCAGCCCGTCGCGTGGCTGACCCGTGCGGAGGCGGTCACGTTCGACGACGGAACGGTGACCGCCCGCGACGGCGACGCGCTCTTGCGGGTCGTGACGCACCGCGAGCACGGCGTGGCGACCTACCCCGCCTCGACCGCCGGCGTTCCGGTCGGTCCCTGCCCGGACTGCGAGGGGGCGCTCGTCCGCGGCGACGGCGCGGTGACGTGCCTCGGCTGTGATGCCCGGTATGGACTGCCCGCCGACGCGGCGATCACCGACCGGACCTGCGAGTGTGGCCTCCCGACGATGCGCGTCGAACGCGGGTCGGCGTTCGAGGTTTGCGTCGACCGCACCTGCGAGTCGCTCGACGACCGCGTGCGCGAGGCGTTCGACCGGGCGTGGCACTGTCCCGACTGCGGCGGCGACCTCCGGGTACTCCGCAGGGGCGGCCTCATCGTCGGCTGCGAGCACTACCCCGACTGCGAGACCGGCTTCTCGTTGCCCGCCGGCGTCGTCGTCGGCGAGTGCGACTGTGGTCTGCCGGTGCTCGAGACCGCCGGCGGGAGCCGGTGTCTCGACGCGACGTGTGAGGCGACGCGGACACTCGACGAGGCGAGCAACGGCACGGACGACGGCACCGACGGGACGGCCGAGACGAGCCAATCGGGGTCCTCGGGCGAGCATGCATGACGACTGCTCGCGCCGACGGCGACGAGCGCTCGGTCGTGCGTACCGCTGCAGACCGCAGGGGCTTTGGCTCCCGACCGGGGAGGAGCCACCATGGACATCACGCTAGAGGGAGACGTCGTCCGCGGCGGGAGCGACGCCCGCGAGCGGTTCTACGACTCCCGGGGCTACGGCCGCCCGGTCGACGGCGGCGCGCTCGAACTCGCGCCGGTCGAGGCCGCCCACCTCCTCTACCGGGGCGACCTCGACGCGCTCGACGGCGTGGACTTCCGGGCGTTTCTCGCCTCGGCGGCCGTCTCGGAACTCGCCTTCCTCGTCTACAAGGACCTGCGCGACAGGGGCTTTTACCTCTCGCCCGCCCGCGAAGGGTGGGTCGCCGACCCCGAGAACGTCGACTTCGTCGTGTATCCCCGCGGCCAGGGGCCGTGGGACGACGCGGTCCAGTACCGGGTGACGGTCGTCAGCGAGCGCGCGAGCGTCCCCGCCTCGACGCTGGGCGAGGTCGTGCTGGCGGTCGTCGACGAGGAGAGCGAACTCACCTACCTCGACACCGAACGGTCCATCCTCGACGGGGCTAGCGGGATCGACCTGCCGGCCGGCGTCGACGGCGACCTGCTGGCCGACCGCGTGCTGGTCTGGGACGCACCGGCCGAACTGTACGAGCGGGGCTTCTACGGCCAGCGGCTCGACGACGAGCGCGACGGAGCGTTGCAACTGTCGCTAGTGGAGGCGGCCTACCTCGCCCGCCGGGACGTCCTGGCCGTCGACGGCGGCCACGAGGCGGTGATCGAACGCGGTCGCGACGTCGAGGGCGAGCGCTTCGACCGCCGGCTTCGCGTGTACGCGGCCCTGCGCGAACGCGGGGTCGTCCCCAAGACTGGCTTCAAGTTCGGCGCGGACTTCCGGACTTACGCCGACGTCACTTCCGTCGACGACCTGGGGCACTCCGAACACCTCGTTCGCGTGCTACCGGAGACTCACGCCTTCGAGCCGCGGGACCTGGCGCTCGACGTGCGGCTGGCCCACGGCGTCCGCAAGCGAATGGTTTTTGCGCTGACCGACGCCAACGACGGCATAGACTGGCTCGCCGTGAGCCGCCTGACACCATGACCGACGACGACACCACCCGCGAGGTCGAGGAATCGTCCCCCCGCCGGACCGACGGCGCCGCCGATTCGAACGCCGGCCGGCCAGCGCTCAGCGGCGTCACGGACCCGAACGCCGACCGGGGAGCGGCCGACAGCACCTCCGACTCGAACGCCGGCCGGGGAGCGGCCGACGGCACCTCCGACTCGAACGCCGGCCGGATAGCGGCCGACGGCGGGACGACGGAGGCCGACGACGTCGCCCTCGACCCGTGGGGCTCCTCGACCGTCTCCGATTACCGCAAGCTCTTCGAGGAGTTCGGCATCGAGGAGTTCGACGAGGTCATCGATGAGGTTCCGGCCCCGCACTACCTGATGCGCCGGGGCGTCATCTTCGGCCACCGCGACTACCGCGCCATCGCGCGGGCGATGCGCGCAGACGAACCGTTCGCCGCCCTCTCGGGGTTCATGCCCACGGGCGACCCCCACATCGGCCACAAGATGGTCTTCGACGAGATCATCTACCACCAGCGCCAGGGCGGGGACGCCTACGCGCTCATCGCCGACCTCGAAGCCCACAGCGCCCGCGGGCTGACGTGGGCGAAAATAGACGAGCACGCCCGCGACTACGTCCTCTCGATCCTGGCGCTGGGGTTCGATCCCGAGGAAGGCGAACTTTACCGGCAGTCGGACAACCGCGAGGTGCAGGATCTGGCGTTCGAACTCGGCATCGAGGCCAACTTCTCGGAGTTTCAGTCAATCTACGGCTTCGACGGCGAGACCGACGTCAGCCACATGCAAAGCGTCGTCACGCAGACGGCGGACATCCTCTATCCGCAACTCGACGAGCCCAAGCCGACCGTGATTCCGGTCGGGCCCGACCAGGACCCCCACATGCGGCTGACTCGCGATCTGGCCGCGCGCGTGCGGTACTTCGGCGTGACGCGGGCGTTCGCCAGTTTCGAGGTCGACTCGGATGCCGAGCGGGAACTCCTCGCCGCGGCCTACGGCGCGCTCGACGACGACGGCGACGACCCGGTCCGCTGTGCGGACGCCGCCGACTGGCTCGAAGCCGAGGTCGAACCAGACGAGATCCGACAGGCGGCAATCGAGAAGCTTCGCGCGGCGGGCAAGGAACCGCTCCGGCCCCGGACGCGATTCCTCGACCGCAACGCCACCGAGGAGGCCTTCGAGGCGCTGATCGAGGCCGTCGAGGGCGAAAAGCGCGTCTACGACGAACACGTCGACGCCTTCGACCTCTCGCGGGCGGACGCCGAAGAACTTGCCCGCGACGTCGAGGTCGAACACGGCGGCTACGGCTTCGTTCCCCCGTCGTCGATCTACCACCGGTTCATGACCGGTCTGACCGGCGGCAAGATGTCCTCGTCGGTCCCGGCGAGTCACATCTCGCTGCTGGACGACCCCGCGGACGGCTACGACAAGGTGAAGGCCGCGACCACGGGCGGGCGTGAGACCGCCGAGAAACAGCGCGAACTCGGCGGCGAGGCCGACGAGTGTCCCGTCTACGAACTCTACGCGTACCTGCTGGCCGGCGACGACGACGAGTTCGCCAAGGAGGTCTACGAGGAGTGCGTCGGCGGCGAACGCCTCTGTGGCGACTGCAAGGAACAGGCCGCACGGCTCATGGAGGAGTTCCTGCAAGACCACCAGGAGAAACGCGAGGAGTGGGCCGACGAACTCGACGAACTGGACATCGACCTCGACAGCGACCGCAAGCGGTCGTAGCTCGCTGGGCCCCTCTCTTCGACCGTGGCCGTCAGTTCGGATGCGCTCGAACGGACGTCCGACCGAACTCGCTGGCGTTTTGCGTGACGACCGATTCATCCCGGACGGACTCGGGCAGGCGGCTCAGGACCGTCTCCCGGCGCGGTTGCCACCCGCTAGCGGTATCCGAGCGACACGGCCGTCCATACCTATTTATTGTGGACCTGTCTACCCCCGTGAGATGGCTGTGAGCAACCCACACGCCCTCGATCCGGGCGACGAGGTCACGTTGTCGACGGGGGAGACCATCCGGTTGCCGGTCACGCTAGAGGCGACGATGAACTCGGTCATTCTCCCGGGCGACCGTGCGGCCGTCGATACGTTGCTCCCCGAGGGATTGTCTCCGATTCGGGCGGGCCGGGGGACGGCCCCGGTCTGGCTGCTGAGCGTGGCGTACCACGACGTCGGTGGCGGGGCGATGGAGCCGTACGACGAATTCGCGGTCGTGCTCGGGGCCACGACCGGTGGTTCCTCGGGGGTGCCGTACGTCTCGCCGGTGGTCAGCACCGAGGGCTACGTCTGGTACATGCCGGTCACCCACGAGCCAGCCCGGGCGTTCGGAGACGAGATATGGGGGTACCCGAAGGTCGTGGGAGACGTCGACTTCGAGAGTTCGGGCGGCCGCCGGCACACGACGGTGACCGTCGACGGCCAGCGGGTACTCACGACGGACGTGGCGGTTCCCCGTACGGTCTCGCGAACCGATCGCATTACCGCCTACGCCGTCACGGACGACCGGCTCCTGCGCATCCGTGGCGACCTCGACGCCGAGATGGGACTGTGGCCGTACAGCGACCGGTTCTCCGTCTCCCTCGGAGAGCATCCACGGGCAGACACGCTCCGGAACCTCGATCTCGGCGACCGCGCGTTCACGCGGTTCTACGCCGACGGCGAGCTCACCTTCTACCCCGGCGAGCCAGTCATCGGCCCGTCGTAGCGCCCGTGCCGTGAACGGCTGGTATCCGTGGGGCAAAGGCGTTCACATCGACAGGCCACGGGTGCCCACATCGACAGGCTGCAGGCGTCCACTCTCGGGTCAGCCGCGTGTCCGTATCAGGCGGGCCGCCCGCTCGGCCACCATCATGGTCGGGGCATGGGTGTTCACGCGGGGGATGGTCGGCATTATCGACGCGTCGACGACCCGCAGGGCATCGACCCCGTGAACCCGCAACCGGTCGTCAACGACCGCCCGGTCGTCGTCGCCCATCCGACAGGAGCCGGCGAAGTGAAAGTACGAGGCGGCGTTCGATCGGACGTGGTCGAGAGCCGCCTCTCGGTCGCCACCCTCGGGTCGGTATCGGTCGTCGCGATAGGGGGCCAGCGCCTCCGCCTCCGCGACCGCCTGGGCCTTGAGGACGCCCTGGACCATGCCCTCGACGTCGTCGTCGTGGTCGAGATAGGCAGGGTCGATCTCGGGGTCGTCCTCGGGGTCGCCGGACGTGAGTCGAACTCGTCCACGACTTCTCGGGTGGACGACCGCGACCCCGATGGAGAATCCGTGGCCGTCGCGGTCCGCCAGGCTCTTTCCGTGAACCTGGGCGGGCGCGAACAGCAACTGCACGTCGGGGACGTCGGCGTCCTCTCGCGAGCACCAGAACGCTGCCGCTTCCGTCCCGTTCGACGTCAACGGTCCGCGCTGCAACAGGAGGTACTTCGCCAGATTCACCAGCGTGTCGGCCCCGTCGTAGGTGTCGGCCGTGGTCGCGTCGTAGTTGACCCACACGAAGGGGTGGTCGTGGAGATTCCGGCCCACTCCGGGACTGTCGGCTATCACGTCGACGCCGTGGGACGCCAGGTGCTCCGCAGGGCCGACCCCGGACAGTAACAGCAGCTGCGGCGAGTTGATGGCCCCCGCCGAGAGTATCACCTCCTCGGTGACGGTCGCCCGCTTGCGCTCACCGTCCTGATCGTAGGCGACGCCGGTCGCACGGGTCCCGTCGAACAGCACGCGCCGAACCGTCGCGCCCGTCTCGGCTGTCAGCCGCGCCCGGTCTACCACCGGCTTCAGAAATGCGTCGGCCGCGCTGTGGCGTTTGCCGTCCTTCTGGACGACGTGTGTGAAGCCGACGCCGTCGAGTTTCGGGCCGTCGACCGTCGACCGCCGCGGAAATCCCGTCTCGACGGCTGCATCGACGAACGCCTCCGTGACGGGGCTGGGATCGCTCTGTGGAGCGACGTGCTGGGGGCCGCCGGTTCCGAACGGCGGGCCCGGACCGTCTTCGATGCGCTCGAAGTGTGGCCGCACCGACTCGTAGTCCCAGCCCTCGTTGCCGGCCGCCGCCCACTCGTCGTAGTCCGCGGGGTGGCCCCGGAAGTACATCTGCGCGTTGATAGAACTGGACCCTCCGATTGTCCGCCCCTGCGCAACGTGGACAGTCCGGTCGCGTAACCCCGGTTGGGGAACCGTCTCGAATCCCCAGTCCACCTCGGTCCGCAACAGATCCGTGTGAGCGATTGGAACTGAAATTTCCCGCCTGTCGTCCGGCCCGCCGGCCTCGAGCAGCAACACGTCGTGGGCCTCGCTGAGGCGGTTGGCCAGGACGCACCCCGCGGATCCCGCGCCGACAATGACGTAGTCGTGTGAACTGTCACTATCGAGCATTGTCAGTGCGTACAGACACGATACCTATAAATGGTGGCCGCAGATCAGAACTCCACGACCGTTCCGGCGTCTCGTCGTTCGGCTTCGCCGTAGACCTGGGCAGCCGTCGCGGCGTCGAGGACGGCGTTCCCGACGCTCTCGACGACGAGTATCTCGTCGTCACTCTCGCGGCCGGCCTCGCCCTCGAAGACCGCCGAGAGGGGCACCAGATCGTCGGCGTCGAGGTCGGTCGCGGCGACGTCGCCGACGGTGGCGGCCTCCTCGGGCACGTCGGCGAAGACCCGGGCGGCGCGCTCGAACGTGGTTTCGTCTATCTCCTGGAGTTCGGGCGTGTACGCGCCGATGCCGACGACGAGCGTTCCGGGTGCGAGGTCGTCGCCGTCGAACACCGGCGTCGCGCTCGTGGTCGTCGTCATCACGACGTTGGCGTCGGTGACCGCTGCCGTGGACGACGCCACGGCGCGCACGTCGGCGTCGAGTTCGGCCCGGAGGTCGGCCGCACACGCCTCGCGGGAGTCGCTGGGGGCGTAGATCCTGACCGACCGGAGGTCCGTCGCGGCGTCGACGGTGCGGGTCTGCCAGCGGGCCTGCGTCCCGGCACCGAGGACGCCGAGGTCGACCGGCCCCGTAGCGAGATGCCGGACGGCAAGCCCGCCGATACACCCGGTACGGGCGTTGGTGATGCGGTTGCCGTGTGCGAACGCCAGCGGCTGGCCGGTGGCCGCGTCGGTGACGACCACCTGCGCGTTCACCGTCGGCAGGCCGCGGGCGGGGTTGTCGTCGTGTATCGTTACCAGTTTCGTCGCGAGCGTCTCCTCGCCGTGGACGTAGGCCGGCATCGTCAACGAGACGCCGAGCGACTCCTCGGTACGTCCCCCCGCCGGTTCCCCGTCGAGGTCGATACCGACCGGCATGTGTGGCCGCTCCGGCAGCTCGACCTGGCATCGTCCCTGCTTGCGGAACGCGTCCTCGATGACGGGGAGCAGGTCCTCGAGGTCGAGCAGCGATGCGACCGCCTCGTCCGGAAGGATGCGAACCATGGCGGCCGTTGACATGCCTAGCGCCTGAATGTTCCGGCGGCCGGGGCGAACGCTTGGGCGTGGCTTGATTACCGATGCCGACCAACCACCGCGCATGGACGTGGCCGTCGTCGGCGGTGGCATCGTGGGACTCGCCAGCGCGTACTACCTGGCGGACCGCGGCGCGACCGTCACCGTCTACGAGAAGGGATCGCTGGGCAACGGCAGCACCGAGCGGTCGGCTGGCGGCATCCGCACGCAGTTCTCGACGCCGATCAACGTCGCCCTCTCCGTCGCGAGCATCGACGTCTGGGAAGACTTCGAGGCGGCGTTCGGGACGGACGTCGCCTACCGGCGGTCGGGCTATCTCTTTCTCGCCCGCGAGGCCGACACCGTCGACCGGTTCCGCGCGGACGTGGCCATGCAGCGCGACCACGGCGTCCCCAGCGAGTTTCTGTCGCCCGAGGAAGCCGTCGAGCACTGCCCGGAACTGCGAACCGAGGCGTTCGTCGGTGCGACGTACTCGCCGATCGACGGGTTCGCGGACCCCCACCTGGCGCTGCAGGGATTCGCGGCGGCGGCCCGGGACGCGGGCGCGGAGATACGGACGGAGACGCCCGTGACCGACCTGTCGACGAGCGCCGACGGGAGCGTCACGGGCGTCGGGACGGACGACGACCGCCGCGCCGTCGACTTCGTGGTCAACGCCGCGGGCCCGTGGGCGCGGCGGGTAGCGTCGATGGCCGACGTGGACCTGCCGGTCGTGCCCCGCCGCCGACAGGTGGCAGTCGTCGAACCCGAGCGGCCGGTCCCCGAGTCGGTACCGCTCACCATCGACCTCGATACGGGATCGTACTTCCGTCCCGAACGCGGCGGCGACGCCCTCGTCGGCGGCCACTTCGACGACGCCGATCCCGACAGCGACCCCGACGCGTTCGACGAGAGGATGGACCTCGACTGGGCGGCCACCGCCGTCGAACGGGCGGCCGACGTCGCCGCCTACTTCGGTCCCGACGCACGGGTCAAGCGCGGGTGGGCGGGCCTGTACGCGGTCACGCCCGATCACCATCCCATCGTGGAGGAGACGCGGCCGGGACTGGTCAACGCGGTCGGCTTCTCCGGGCACGGCTTCCAGCACTCCCCCGCGACCGGACGGATCGTCGCGCAACTCTGTCTCGACGGCGCAGCCTCGCTGGTCGACGTGTCCCCGCTGTCCAGCGACCGCTTCGAGGACGGCGACGGGATCGAGGAACACAACGTGGCGTGACCGGGGCGTCGGACGATCGGTTCGCCGGTTTCCCGACGTTCCAGAACGTTTTTGCTCTCCCATCACAATCGCTCGCACATGGCACCCGACCCCCACTGCCGGAGCGCAGTCCGTCAGCCAGCAGCGACGCGACAGGGGTCGGGCTTTTTCTTCGGGCGGTGACGACCGGGAGCGGACTTCGCCCGCGGGACCACGCGCCCCGGGGACGGACGAAACCCTCCGGACGAACGGGAACCGTTAACTGACGAACTCGCGGTGTATCCAACAAGAGCACATGACGCGCACGCTACCGGACGCGGAGGTGGCGGTCCTCCGGGCCGCCGACGCGAACGACGCACAGACCATCGACCGACTGGCCGAGGCGACCGGTCTCGATCCGGCCGCCGTCCGCCGGGCCGCCTTCGCCCTCGACGAGGAGGGGCTGGTGGCCATCGACGAAGAAGCCGAGCAAACGGCGACGCTGACCGACGAGGGAGTCGCGTACGTCTCCGAGGACCTGCCCGAGAACCGACTGTACGCGGCCGCGATCGAGGCCGGCGCGGACGACGACCCGGTCGAACTCGGCCGGCTACTCGGCGCGGCCGGACTCGACGGACCCGCGGTCGACGTCGCGCTGGCGAACTTCGCCCGGAAGGACTACGGCGAGATCGACGGCGGCGAGGTCACCGCGACGCCCGGCGTCGACGTCGACGCGGACGCGGAGGCCGACGCGCTGGCCACCCTGGCCGACGGCGGGACCGTCGACGACGCGGCCGTCCTCGACCGACTCGAACGCCGCGGCCTCGTCGCGGTCGACGAGCGGACCATCCAGTCGGTGACGCTGACCGACGAGGGCGTCACCGCGCTGATGGAGGGCGTCGAGGTCGCCGAGACCGTGGGCGAACTCACGCCGGAGATGCTCACCTCGGGCGAGTGGCACGACGTCGAGTTCACCGAGTACAACGTCGAGGCCGACGCCGAGCGCCTCGACGGCGGCAAAGAGCACATTCTGCGCCAGACGGCAAACCGCGTGAAGAACGTGCTCGTGGGCATGGGATTCAAGGAGATGGAGGGCCCCCACGCCGACGCGCAGTTCTGGATCAACGACTGCCTGTTCATGCCCCAGGACCACCCGGCGCGCACCCACTGGGACCAGTTCGCGCTCGACGTGCCGCCGATGGCGGACCTCCCCGAGGACCTCGTCGAGCGGGTGCAGTCGGCCCACCTGGAGGGCGTCGGCGAGGACGGCGACGGCTACCACTCGCCCTGGACCGAGGACGTCGCGCGCGAGGTGGACCTGCGCGGGCACACCACCTCGCTGTCGATGCGGTACCTCTCCGGCCGCGAGGTGGGCGAGCTCGACCCGCCGGAGCGCTTCTTCAGCGTCGAGAAGGTGTACCGCAACGACACGCTCGACCCGACCCACCTGCTCGAGTTCTTCCAGATCGAGGGGTGGGTGATGGCCGAGGACCTCTCGGTGCGGGACCTGATGGGCACCTTCGAGGAGTTCTACGAGCAGTTCGGCATCACCGACATCGAGTTCAAGCCCCACTACAACCCCTACACCGAGCCGAGCTTCGAGCTGTTCGGGCGCCACCCGGAGACAGGCGACCTCATCGAGATCGGCAACTCGGGGCTGTTCCGCGAGGAGGTGCTGCGCCCGCTGGGCGTCGACTGTGACGTGATGGCCTGGGGGCTGGCGCTGGAGCGCCTGCTGATGCTGATGTACGGCTTCGAGGACATCCGCGACGTCCACGGGACGCTGTGTGACCTGCAACTGCTGCGGGACGTGGAGGTGGTGCACTGATGCCCGTCGTCGACGTCGACCCCGACGAACTGCGGGCACTGACCGGCCACGCCGACAAAGACGACGATCAGTTCAAATCGGACCTGTTCGACCTCGGCCTGGAGTTCGAAGGCGAGACCGACGACGGCGCGTTCCAGTTGGAGTTCGCACCCGACCGGCTGGATCGCCTGTCGGTCGAGGGTGTCGCCCGCTCGCTGCGGTATCACTACGGCGACGACCGCGGCGTCTACGTCCCCTCCACGAACGACGCCGAGTGGACCATCGAAGTCACCGAGGACGTCCCCGAAGGGCGGCCGTTCGTCACCGGCGCGATCGTTCGGGGGCTAGACATGGACGACGACGCGTTGCAGTCGCTCATCCAACTGCAGGAGAAACTCCACGCGACGATGGGCCGCAAGCGAGCGAAGGGCGCGATCGGCGTCCACGACCTCACGATGCTGAAGGGTGCGCCGGCGGGTGAGGGAGCGGAAAAATCGGTCCGCTACACCGGCGTCGAACCCGACGGCGACCGGTTCGTTCCCCTCGATAGCGACGCGGAGATGACGCCCGCGGACGTGCTGGCCGACCATCCCATCGGCGACGACTACGCCGACCTCGTCGCGGGGCTGGATCGCTACCCCGCCATCTACGACGCGATCGGCCTGTTCTCGTTCCCGCCGGTCATCAACGGCCGCCGGACGGAGGTCTCGACCGACTCACGGGACCTGTTCATCGAGATGACCGGCACCGACCAGTGGACCATCGACCACATGCTGAACATCGTCTGCTACGCGCTCGACGCCCGCGGTGGCCGGGTCGAACGGGTCGACGTCTCCTATCCCGACCGGCCGCTGTACGACGACGCCGACCGCGTGTCCCCCGGCGCGACGCTCGATCGGCCGGACTTCTCGGTCACGGAAAAGACCGTCGCCCACGACCGCGTCGAGGGAATCATCGGCGTCGACCTCGATCCCGAGGAGGTGATCGACTGCGCCGAGCGTGCGGGGCTAGACGCGACCCGAACCGAGATCGGCGACGACGAAATCGCCTACGAGGTGGCGGTCCCCCCCTACCGCGTCGACGTCCTCCACCCCCTGGACGTCATCGACGACGTCGGCCGCGCGTACGGATTCAACACGCTCCGGCCTCGCTATCCCGACGTGGCGACCGTCGGCGGCCGTCACGACCGCTCGCTGCTAGAGGACGCCGCCCGCGACGCGCTCGTGGGACTGGGCTTCGAGGACCTGCTGAACTTCCACATGATAAACGAGGCCGAGAACTTCGCGCGGATGCGCGTCGCCCCCGACGACGAAGTGGTGGGCGCGGCCGATCCCGTCACCATCCGCGAACCCTACAGCGAGGACTACACCATGCTCCGGACGTGGGCGCTGCCCTCCCTGCTGATGGTCCTGGAGAACAACACCCACCGGAGCCATCCCCAGGACCTCGCCGAAATCGGGCTGGCCGCTCGCGTCGACGACCGCGAGAACACCAACGTCGCCGAACGTCGAACCGTCGCCGCCGTCCTCGCGCGCAACGACGCCTCCTACGAGGACGCGAAGGCACGCCTGCAAGCCGTCGCGCGCGCGTTCGACGAGGACCTCGAAACCCCCGCCACCGACCACCCGACGTTCATCCCCGGCCGCGCCGCCGACGTCGTCCTCGACGGCGAATCCGTCGGCGTGATCGGCGAAGTCCACCCCGAAGTGCTCGTCGAACACGACCTCGAACTGCCGGTGGCCGCTTTCGAGTTTCGACTAGACGGACTCGAGTGAGCGGCGTTTTCGCCCACGTTTTTGCGCGAGCGGTCGTGAGTGAAGCGAACAACCCGAGCGGAAACGGAATGGCCGCTCTATAGATCAGCTCCGACGGCGTCCTCGACGGAGTCGAAGCCGTCCCGTTCGAGCAGTTCCAGGAGGCCGCGGTTGATCGCTCGGGCGATGGAGGGACCGCGGTATATCATGCCCGTGTACAACTGGACGAGGCTCGCGCCGGCCCGGATCTTCCGGTAGGCGCCCCGGGCGGTCGAGACGCCGCCGACGCCGACGACGGGGACGTCCGTTCGCTCGGCGACGAACCGGACCATCGCCGTCGCGCGCTGTTCGAGCGGCGCGCCGGACAAGCCGCCCTCCTCGACGCGGTTGGGGCTGCGCAACGAGGCCGGTCGGTCGGTCGTCGTGTTGGTCGCGACGACGCCGTCGAGGTCGTACTCTGCGACCAATTCCAGCGCGTCTTCGACGGCGGTGCCGGGCAGGTCCGGCGAGAGCTTCACGAGCAGGGGACTCGCGCCCGCGTCGGTCAGTGACGCCAGGATGGCCGCGAGCGGTTCGCGGTTCTGGAGTTCGCGGAAGTCCTCGGAGTTGGGACAGGAGATGTTCACGACGAAGAAGTCGCCGCCGGACGTGGCCCTCCCTGCACCGCTTTCGGGGCCGCCGCCGGCCACGCGTTCGTAGGTGTAGCGGTAGTCCGCGGCCGCTTCCGCGAGCGAGACGTCCTCGGATTTGGCGAGGTTCACGCCCACGGGCACGTCCGCCTCGAGCGCGCGCAAGCGCTCGCCCACGACGTCCGCGCCGTCGTTGTTCAGTCCCATCCGGTTGACGATGGCCTCGTCTGCGGGCAGCCGGAACATACGTGGCCGGGGGTTGCCGGCCTGCGGGTTCGCGGTCACGCCGCCGACCTCGACGAAGCCGAACCCGAGACTCGCCAGCGCGGGCGCGATCTCCGCGTTCTTGTCGAATCCCGCAGCTACCCCGACCGGATTGTCGAAGTGCTGGTCGAACGCGGTCACCGCGAGCCGGTCGTCGTCGACGACGAACCGACGCCGGAGCGCGCGCTCGATTGGCGTCGCCTGGACGGCCCGCAACGACGCGTGGACGAGCGAGTGGGCACTCTCCGGTGGCAGTCCGAACAGGACCGGTTTGGCGATGTCGTAGAGTTTCATCGATCGGTCGTGGCGCTACCTGTATCGCTGGCGCGACGGCCAACGGCGGGCTCCCGAGAAGCACCGATGGTGCGTCTAGAACTCGTGTTCGACGTCCTCCGGGTCGGCCTTCTGGATGATGATCTTGTTGTCGCGGACGCGGACGAAGACCTCGTCGCCGATCTCCATGCCGGCCACCGCGAGTTCGTCTTCGTGGAGGTTGATGTGCACGTTGTGGTACTCGCCGTCCTCATCTTTGGCGCCACTCGGGCTGAGCTTCTTCTTTCGCACCATCGCGCTATCCTAACTCGTGGTTCGCCACAGGATATACTTAAGTCTACCGTGCGCGGTAGCGCGGATTTCGGTTATCACCGGGGTGGGAACCCACGTCACGGAACTGCCAGCGCGACCACGTCGGACAGCCCGAGCGAACGCGTCCGCCAGCCGCCAGCGCCGTCGGGCGTCGTTTCGGGGTCGGCGTCGACGAGGAAGGTCCCGTCGGCGGTGACCGCGTAGGGGGACTCTCCGTAGGCGACGTCGACCACGCGCTCGTCGACTGGACGGGGTCGTTCGACCCACTCCTGGCCGCCCTCGAAGGTGGCGTGGCTGTCGCCGACGCGCTCGTAGCAGGTCCCGTCGGCGGCGACGGCGTGGGCGCGGTCGCCGTCGGTCGCGACCACGTCGAAGGAGCCGTCCAACGCCGTCATCCAGCCGTTGCCGAGGTAGTACAGACCGTCGCCCGTCGCCGCAAGCGGGAGGTCGCCCCCCGAGGCGACGTCCCGGACGTCGTTGAGGCCGACGCCAGCGAGGCCGTCGGCAGACGCCCGATAGACCCCGTCGGCGGCCGCCAGTACGTCTCCGTCGATGGCGCGGACGTCGGGCATCGTGCCGAGCGGTCGCCAGTCGTCGTCGACCAGGCGCGCGACCTCGCCGTCGGGTGCGGCCGCGACGACGCCGTCGTCCAGGCCGACCGCCGTCGCAGCACCGAAGTCCGTTCCGACGAAGCCCTCCTCGGTCGCCACCAGCACGTCGTCGTCGGTCGCGACCGCCAGTCGGCCGTCCGCGCCGGCGGCGTCCGTCGCCCGACACCGGTGTTCGAGCCGAAATCGGCCGATCTGGTCGCCGGAGACGGCGACCGTGGCGACGCCGAGGCCGCCCGCGACGTACGCGACCGACACCTCGCGACGCGTCCCGAACAGGCGTTTCTCGTCGAGCGCGATGTCCTCCTCGCCCATGGCCGCCCGTTCGCGGTGACCGCTCGAAAGACTGTCGGGTTCGCGGCGGCCGTGCCGTCGGATCGGTGCGTTTCGAGTGGGACGAGACGTGTCTCGACGGCGAGTCCGACGGCTGCGAGCGTCGCTCAAACGACCGCTTGAGTCATGCGTACACTTAGGGGGGTTGCGCGAGAGGGACGACCACGAACAATGGTCCTCGACAGTGTACGCTCTCGAACCCGGTACGCCGGCCTGGCTGTGGTCGTCCTCGTGGTACTGGCCGGGTGTACTGGCGGCGGTGGCGGCGGCTTCACCGGCAACAGCCAACAGACCGGCGCGTCGCTCGCGGCGGGCAGCGACGGCGGTGGTGGCGTCGGCGGCGCCGGTGGCGTCGGCAGTTACTACACCGACGACGGTCAGCGGGTGCTGATCCGCGAGTCCGACATGCGCCTTCGCGTGAACAACTTCAGCCGGGCGCTGTTTCGCCTGCGGGTCGTTGCCCACCGCCACGGCGGCTACGTCGGCGACCGCTCACAGCGAAGCGAGGGCCAGTGGGACGGCGGTCACGTCACGATCCGCGTCCCCGCGGAGAACTTCTCGGCCGCGCGCGACGACGTGGCCGCCGTTGGCCACCTCGAAAGCGAGAACGTTCGCGTGCTCGATTTCACCGCGCAGTACGAGGATCGCCAGCAGCGCATCGAGCAACTGCAGGGCGACGAGCGGTCCCTCCAGCGGCTGCTTGCGAACACCACCGACGCCGACCAGGCGTTGCAGGTCCGCCAGGAACTCCAGCAGGTGCGCCAACAGATGCGAGACCTCCAGCGCCAGCAGGCCTCGCTACGCCAGCGCGAGGCAATGAGCACCATCCGCATCGACCTGCACGAACCGGACTCGCGCAAGCCCCCGGACAACTTCCGGGCGTCGTTCGGATTCACCGACGCCTTCCTCGGGGCGTTCTACGGCGGGCTGACGGCCGTGAAGTACGTCATCGTCTTCTTCGGCTACGCCATCCCGGTCGGAATCGCGCTGGTGTTGCTCGGCGCGTTCGGATCGGTCCTCTATCTGACCTGGCAGCGCATCTTCTACGGTATCAGGGCCGTCTTCGACGGCACGCTCGGCGCGGTCGCGAGGAATGGTGGTTCGAACGACGGCGGCGACGACTCTGACGGCGGTGAATCGGGCGGCGACTCCGGCGAAGCGGGCGGAGACGAAACGGTCGACGACGCGAGTGACGGCGGCGAAACGGTCGACGACTAGGTGCGACGAAGACGAAACGGCCGACGACGGCTCGGTGCGACGGATCGCGCAACCGGAGCAGTGATACGCCTGGGTGGTCTAGCGCTCGTAGATCCGTCATGGAATCCGACTACGTCCGCGTCGCGGACACTCAGAGTCGGCTCCGCAACGTCGGGTACGCTATCGCCGTCGTGATCGGCGCGTTCCTGACCGGCTACCTGCTGGCGTTCGTCGTCGGGCAGGCCCTCCTGCTGGCGGGATTCGGGCGCGAGGACACGATCACGCTAGTGGTGCTGTTCGCGGCGCAGTTCACCGGCTTCGGGCTCGCGGTGCTGGCGTTCGTGACGATACGAGACGAACGGGACCTGTTCGGGATTCACGTGCCGACGCTGCGCGATTTGGGCTGGATCGCCATCGGATTCGTCGGCCTGCTGGCCGCCGCGCTCGCTCTCAGCGTCGTCCTCAGCCAGTTCGGCGCGCAGACGGCGACCAACCAGGTCGTCACCGAAGGACAGCGCAATCCCGACCTCTTTCTGTACCTGGTGCCGATCTCGGTGCTGTTCGTCGGCCCGGGAGAGGAACTGGTGTTTCGGGGCGTCGTCCAGGGACTGCTCCGTCGTGCCTACGGCGTCGTCCCGGCCGTCCTGGTGACCAGCGCCTTCTTTGGCGTCGCGCACATCTTCGCGCTGACCGGCACGGGAAAGACGGCCTACATGGCCATCGCGGCCGCGATGGGTATCGTGCTCGGACTGCTCTACGAGCGGACCGAGAACGTCGTCGTGCCCGCGGCGGTCCACGGCCTCTGGAACGCCTTCCTGTTCGGTTCGCTGTGGCTCACCTCGACCTCCGCGATCGGCGGGTGACACTGTTCCCGTTCCCGACGCCCACGTCCCGACACGCGAGCCGTCGGTCGTTCGTCTGACGGGGGTTTATACGCCACGTGTGACAAGTACCCACAATGTCGACCCGGTACTCGCTCGTCTGTGACGACGACCTCGCCCGCGAAATCGAGACGCTGGCCCGGGAGTACGACGTCACGGAGGAAGAGGTACTGCGGCAACTCATCGACGTTGGCCTGGAGTCGGTCGAGACGGTCGATTCGGCCACGTAAGCGGACGAACGGGCCAGATCGGATCGAATCGGCCTAGGTGTTAGAGGGATTCTTCCGGGACAGATCCGAGCCACAGATGGGACACCGGTCGTGGTGGTCGTCGAACTCGCGGCCACAGCCCGCACACTGAAAGGACCACTCGCGCTGTTCGGAGATGCCCTCCCGGTTGATGAGCGTCACCGGGACGTCGAGTTTCTCCGCGACGTTCTGCATCGCGTAGTCGTCGGTCACGAGGTCGCTGTCGAGTTCGAACGCCGCCGCGACCAGCCGGACGTCCGTCCGCGAGAGGACGTCGAGGTCGCCGGTTTCGCGGGCGGCCCGTTCGATGCGCTCGACGGTTTCGGTCTCGGGAATGTGCAGGTGCATCCCCGACCCTTCCATCGCGTCGAACCGATAGGCGCTCTCGTCTTCGAGTTCCTCCCGGACCAGCGGAATCGTGGCGAGCTGTCCGTCGGTGTGGAAGTCGTGGATGAACGCAGAAGCGTCGAGGACGTACATTTAGCACTTGACGATCATGTGATCTTTGACAGCCTGGACGCGCTCGACGGGAACGAGCAGGTGGCCCGCCGCGTCGCGGTCGAAATCCGTCTGCTGGATGTGTTCGTTCGGGTCGATGACCAGATGTTCGAGCGACCCGCTCTGTAAGTCCATCGTGATGTTGTAGAGCAGTCCCAGTTCGGCCCCGTCGGTTCCAGTCACGGACTTCCCCGAGAGGTTCTCCGCCAGTATCTCGGCCATACGAGCCTGTACCGGGCCCGTTACTTTGAATGTTGCCCTGCCACGGCGGCGCGAGGAATCCGCCTCGCTACCGAGTTTGAACGCCATCATCTTACCCAACAGACTCGTAGTCTATCGCAACGCAGTGCAGTGACTGCAGCGAGAACGGTGTCGGAGGGCTGACGAACGATGGTTGTCAGAGGCACGGTCCGGGTCGCTTCGTCTCCCCCAACACCGCTAAGACAGTCGACTGCCCGTCGGTTAGGCGTTGAGCTTGATAATTCAGGGTAGTTATCAATCGAGGTGTTCGCCCTGATAGCTGCCCTCGTACGTTCCCTCGTGGTCGGCCCCCGCCAGCACGAGTTGGGCGATGCGCGCACCCGCTTCGAGTTCGATCTCGTGGTAGACTTCGAGCAGTCCCTCGCCGCGGCCCTCGTAGCCCGCGTCCCAGACGGCGGTGTCGAGCATACAGGAGTTGCGCAGCAGCGACGATCGCGGGTACAGGAACCCGACGTGTTCGTCCGGAATGTGGACCGTCTCGGCGTAGCGCACGACGTACCCGCCCGGCGGCAGGCGGTAGACGTCGCGGCCGTCGTTCGACGTCGCGGGATCGAGTTGACGGCGGTCACCGACCGTCTTGCCGTCGCGTTCGATGCGGCCGGGTTCGACCTGTTCGAAGACGGCATCGAGCGTCAGATCGACGCCGTTGGGCTGTACCTGTGACTCCCGGAGGTCGCCGAGCTGTGCGGCGACGAACGCGCCCGAGCGGAACATGGACGGGCCGTCGCGCCGGGCGCGCAAAGTCGTTTTCACTGCGACCGTTCAGTGTGTCCGGCGACCGCGCCGTCGCGTCCGCGAAACCCGATGGCTTTTCACGCGAGCGATGCAAGGGGGAACGATGAGTCGCGCCCGCAAGCCCGAGTGGCTGAAGATGCAACGCCCCTCCGGCGAGCGTTTCACGGAGATCAAAGAGACGTTGCGCGACCGGAACCTGCACACCGTCTGCGAGGAGGCCAACTGTCCGAACCTCGGAGAGTGCTGGAGCGGCCACGACGGCCCCGGGACGGCGACGTTCATGCTCATGGGCGACCGGTGTTCCCGCGGCTGCAACTTCTGTGACGTCGAGACCGGCGGGATGGAACCGCTCGACCCCGACGAACCCGAGCACGTCGCGCAGGCGGTCGCGGACATCGGCCTGGAGTACGTCGTGTTGACCTCCGTCGACCGCGACGACCTGCCCGACCAGGGGGCGAGCCACTTCGCGCGGACGATTCGTGCGATCAAAGAGCGCGACCCCTCGATCCTGGTGGAGACGCTGATCCCGGACTTCCAGGGCGACCCGGAGTCGGTCGAGAAGATCGTCGACGCCGGCCCGGACGTCATCGCGCACAACGTCGAGACGGTCGAACGCCTCCAGTGGCCCGTCCGGGATCGTCGCGCCGGCTACGAGCAGTCGCTGTCGGTGCTACGGCAGGTGGCCCGCGACAGCGACGCCTACGCGAAAACCAGTCTGATGCTGGGCGTCGGCGAGTACGACCACGAGGTCTACCAAACGCTGTCGGACCTGCGGGAGATCGGCGTCGACGTCGTCACGTTCGGCCAGTACCTCCAGCCCTCGCGGTCGCACCTAGAGGTGTTCGAGTACGTCCACCCCGACGTCTTCGACACGTGGCAGCGCGTCGCCGAGGAGGAGTTCGGCTTCCTGTACTGCGCCTCGGGGCCGATGGTCCGGTCGTCCTACCGCGCCGGCGAACTGTTCGTCGAGGCCGTCCTGCGAGACGGCGAGAGCGTCGCCACGGCCCGCGAGCGGGCGCGGAGTGCAGACTGATACCGACGGAGGATACAACTTCCGGCGCGTCCACGCAGCACCGCCTGGCTCGCGCCGGCGAGCGTCACGTCTCGATCTCGAAGCGTGCGCCGCCGTCGGTCCCGTCGGTGGCGGTGATCGTCCAGCCGTGAGCGTGGACGATTTCGGAGACGATGTTCAGCCCGAAGCCGGTTCCCTCGTGGTCGGTGGTGTAGCCCGCCTCGAAGATCGCTTCGCGGTCGTCGTCGGGAATCCCCGGACCGTCGTCCTCGACGTAGAAGCCGGGGCGGTCGTCGAGGGTCCCGAGACGGATCGTCACGTCCTGGCCCGCGTGGTCGACGCTGTTGCGAAAGAGGTTCTCGAGCAGTTGTCGCAGCCGCGATTCGTCGGCCTCGACGACGGCGTCGGTGTCGGCGCGCAGCGTCGCCTCGGGGGCGTCGACGGTGTCCCACGCCCGAGCGGCCACCGCCGAGAGCGCGACGGCGGTGGTGTCGGTGACCGCCTCGCCCTGTCTGGCCAGCGTCAGAAGGTCGTCGATGAGCGACTCCATGCGCTCGACCGACCGCTGCATCGGCGGGACGTGTTCGCCGACGTCGCCGTCGTCGGATACCTGTGCTAGCCGCGCGGAGAGAACCTGCAGCGGGTTCCTGAGGTCGTGGCTGACGATGCCGGCGAACTCCTCGAGGCGCTCGTTCTGGCGCTGGAGTTCCCGTTCGCGGCGCTTGAACTCGGTGAAGTCCTCGAAGACGCCGACGTACCGGTGGACGTCGCCCCGTTCGTCCCGGATCGGATAGCCATGTCCCTCCAACCACCGGGTCCCCCGGTCGGGATTCCGAACGCGAAACTCGAAGTGGTACTCTTCGTCGACGTCGCCGGCAACGGCGTCGGCGAGCATCGCCTCGACGGTCGCTTCGACGGTATCTCTGTCGTCGGGGTGGACGAGGTCGACGTACTCCGACGGCGGCTGGTAGGCCGTCGCCTCGAAGTCCGATCCCAGCATCTCCTCGAAGCCGGGGCTGACGTACTCGACGGTTCCGGTCTCGACGTCGATCATCCAGATGAGTTCGGCGACGTTCGCGGCGATCTGTTCGAAGCGGGGTTCGGTCTCTCGGAGCGCGTGCTCGCGCTCGCGGCGCTCGGTCACGTCGTGCAACACGAACACGACGCCGTCACCGTCGGCGAGCGTCATCGCGTTGACGTTGGACTCGAAGACGCGGCGCTGGCCGTCCCCACCCTGGAGTTCGACGATCTCGGTTTCGGGGTCGCCATCGGACCGCGCGGCGTCGCGTTGGTGCCTGAGCGTCGCCAGACTCTCGTCGTCGAAACAGTCGACTTCCGCGAGCGTTCGTCCGTGGAGGAGGTCCCGGTCGAGTTCACAGACGTCACAGAACTCGTCGTCGACGTAGGTGAAGTGGTCGTCGATCAGGACGAACGCGGGGTCGGGCGTGGCGCGAAACAGCGACGCGAACCGCTCCTCGCTGCGCTCGTACTGGGTCGCCAGTTCCGTCGAGAGGTCCCGCCGCTCTAGCAGGTTCTCTATTCGCCGGTGCAAGACGGTCTTCTCGACCGGCATGGTGACGACTTCGTCGATGACGTACAGTCCGTCGATCGTCTCCCAGTGTTCGGGGTCGAACTCCTCGCTCAGGCCCTGCTCGGTCACGAGCAACACGGGCGCGAACACGGGATCAGTGTCGGCCTTCCAGTCGTCGAGCGCGCCGACGTGGTCGTCGAAGCCCGGTTCGTCGACGACGACGAGGTCGGTTTCCTCCGGCACTGGATTGGCGGCCGTCGAGACCTCGTAGTACTCGGTGAGCCAGTCGGCCAGCAGTTCGCGGTTGCGGTCGTGCTCGACCAGGAGGTGGAGCCGGTTCATTCCTCGGCCGATCGCTCGACGAACTCCGGCGTCCCGTGCAACACGCCTCGCAGCCCGGTCAACGGCTCGCCGAGTTCGATGCCGTCGGCCGTTATCTCGAACTCCCGGAGCGTCCGCTCGAAGGTCCCGACGCGCTTTTTCAGGACGCCGACGACCTTGTGGAGTTGGCCGTGCATCTCGACGTGTCGCAGAAACAGGATGGTGTCCGCGAGGTAGCTGACGCCGGCGTTGGTCGCCCGGAAGTCGCCGGTCACCTCGCTGATCTCGTCGACGAGAATAACGGTGACGCCCACGTTCTTCAGGTAGCGTCCGAGCGCGTGCAGTTTACGGACGAGCGCGTCCTCGTCGCCCTCGATCGAGAGCCGATACCCCTTGATGCCGTCGATCATGACGACGCTGGCGTCACGGTCCTCGACCGCCTCGCGGACGTCGCTGGCGAACTCCTCGGGGGACTTCTCTAGGGGTTCGACTTCCTCGATTTCGAGCGTCCCCTCCTCGACCATCTCCGAGACCGGCATTCCGACCGCCTCCGAGCGGTGACGGAACGTCGATTCGGACTCCTCGAAGAGGTAGGCGACCGAGCGCTCCCCGCGGGTGGCGGCCTGGGTCATGAACTGTGTGCCGGTCGTGGTCTTGCCGGCGCCGGTCGGGCCGCTGAGGACGGTGACGGTGCCGCGTTCGATGCCGCCGTCCAGCAGTGCGTCGAGTTCGGGGACGCCGGACGACATCGCCTCGGTGGTGAACTCGGCGCGGTGGTCGCCCGGCGTGAGCACCGGATAGACGTGCAGGCCGTCGTCGCGGATGGCCAGACCGTGCGAACCGCTCTCCTTTGCGGACCCGCGGAACTTCGGCACCCGTATTCGGCGGACGTCCCCCTCGTAGCGGAGTTCGACGATGCCGTCGCTCATGAACTGCAGGTCGTCGTCGTCGGTCGTCTCGCTTCGCTGGGAGGTGAACAGCACCGTCGCGTCGCCCTCTTCGAGAAACTGCATAAACGAGAGAATCTGCTTGCGGAACTGGTAGTCGTCGCTAGTGAGGTAGCGAAACTGCGTCACCGGATCGAGAAACACCCGGTCGGGTTCGACTGCGCGAATTTCCTCGGCGATGCGGTCGGTGATCGGTGCCTGTTCGACGTCTTCGGCGGCGAAGACGCTGTAGCTCTGATCCTCCGTGAAGAAGTCCGAACTCGGCGAGAGGTCCAGAAAGTGTACGTCCGAGAGGTCGAACCCCAGCGACGCTGCGTTCGCTTCGATGTCCGCCGTCGGTTCCTCGAGGTTGATGAACAACACCTGCTCGCCGGCGTCGACGCCCGCCGTTAGGTAGTGAAAGCCGAGAATCGTCTTGCCTGCACCGGGTTCGCCACGCACCAGATAGCTCCGACCGGGAACCAGGCCACCGTGCAGTATGTCGTCGAGTCCCGTCACACCGGTCGTCACTCGACGGTCAGAAATATTGACTATTTTATCAATTACGTTCGTGTTCGTCATATATTCTTCCCCTATTCTTTCCGTTTGGAAATGTTGCTCGGCTAATATACATGCCGAGAATCCGGTACGGGTCGACGCGGCAGGCGAGCTCCGACGCCGCGGAGATCCACGAAAACCCTAAGCCGCTAGCGAGTGTCACTGTAGGACATGGTACGCAGGAGGGCGCGCCCGTGAGTACGTTGCAGCGGGACCCCGCCGACCAGGTGCAGGTTCTCGACGAGGACGGCCAGATTCGCGAGGACGCCACGGCTCCCGACATCGACGACGACGAGCTAGTGGCCATGTATCGCGAGATGAAACTGGCGCGGCACTTCGACCAGCGGGCGGTCAGTCTCCAGCGACAGGGCCGGATGGGGACCTACCCGCCGCTGTCCGGCCAGGAGGGAGCACAGATCGGCAGCGTTCACGCGCTGGACGACGACGACTGGCTGTTTCCCAGCTACCGCGAACACGCGGCGATGCTGGTCCACGGGCTGACGCTGACGGGAACCCTGCTGTACTGGATGGGCCACGAGTCGGGAAACGTCCGCGACGAGGACACCCACATCTTCAGCGTCGCCGTGCCCATCGCGACCCAGATTCCCCACGTCACCGGTGCGGCGTGGGCGTCGAAGTTCGACGAGGAGGACACGGTCTTTCTCGTGTACTTCGGCGACGGTGCGACCAGCGAGGGCGACTTCCACGAGGGACTGAACTTCGCGGGCGTCTTCGACGTGCCCGCGGTCTACTTCTGTAACAACAACCAGTGGGCCATCTCGATGCCGCGGACGCGCCAGACCGCGAGCGAGACCATCGCCCAGAAGGCCGCTGCCTACGGCTTCGATGGCGTGCAGGTCGACGGCATGGATCCGCTTGCAGTCTATCAGGTCACGGCGGCGGCCGTCGAGAAGGCCCGCGACCCCGGCGACGACCCGCGGCCGACGCTGATCGAGGCCGTGCAGTATCGGTTCGGCGCACACACCACCGCCGACGACCCCACCGTCTACCGCGACGACGAGGAGGTCGAGGCGTGGCGGCGCAAGGACCCCATCCCGCGGATGGAGACCTTCCTGCGCGAACGCGGCCTGCTGGACGACGAGCGGGTCGACGCCATCGAGGCGGAGATACGCGACCGGGTCGCCGACGCCATCGACGAGGCCGAGTCGGTGGCCCGCCCCACCCCCGAAGAGATGTTCGAACACGTCTACGAGGGGATGCCCAAACGGCTCGACGAGCAACTGGCGTACCTGCAACGACTGCGGGACCGCCACGGCGACGACGCACTCCTGGAGTGACCCATGAGCGAAGTAGACACCGACACCGAGCAGACGCAGAGTTTGACCCTGGTACAGGCGGTCCGGGACGGCCTGTACGGCGAGATGGCCCGCGACGAGGACGTCCTCGTGATGGGCGAGGACGTCGGCGAGAACGGCGGCGTCTTCCGTGCGACCCAGGGCCTCATCGAGGAGTTCGGCGACCAGCGCGTCGTCGACACCCCACTGGCCGAGTCGGGCATCGTCGGCACCGCCATCGGCATGGCCGCCTACGGGATGCGACCCGTCACCGAGATTCAGTTCATGGGCTTCATCTATCCCGCTTTCGACCAGATCATCAGCCACGCCGCCCGCCTGCGAACCCGCAGTCGGGGGCGGTTCACGTGCCCGATGGTCGTCCGCGCGCCCTACGGCGGCGGCATCCGCGCACCCGAGCATCACTCCGAATCAAAGGAGGCCATCTTCGTCCACGAACCCGGTCTCAAGGTGGTCATCCCCTCGACGCCGTACGACACCAAGGGCCTGCTGGCGTCGGCCATCCGCGACCCCGACCCCGTCGTCTTCCTCGAACCGAAGCTCATCTACCGGGCGTTCCGCGAGGACGTCCCCGAGGGGACCTACACCGTGCCGCTCGGCGAAGCGGCGGTCCGGCGTGAAGGCAGCGACGTCTCTGTGTTCACCTGGGGCGCGATGACCCGTCCCACGATGGAGGCCGCCGAGAACCTCGCGCCTGAAATCGACGTCGAGGTGGTCGACCTGCGGACGCTGTCGCCGCTTCCCGAGGACGCCATTCTAGAGTCCTTCGAGAAGACCGGCCGCGCCGTCGTCGTCCACGAGGCCCCGAAGACCGGCGGGCTGGCTGGCGAGATCATCGCTACCATCCAGGAGGACGCCCTGCTGTATCAGGAAGCGCCCGTCACGCGCGTCACCGGCTTCGACGTTCCCTACCCGCTGTACGCGCTCGAAGACTACTACCTGCCCGAGGCCGAACGCATCGAGGACGGCATCCGGGAGGCCGTCGAGTTCTAGCCATGCCCGTCGCGTTCAAACTCCCCGACGTCGGCGAGGGCGTCGCCGAGGGCGAACTGATCGCCTGGCACGTCGAGCCCGGCGACGCCGTCGAACAGGACCAGGTCGTCGCCGAGGTCGAGACCGACAAGGCGCTGGTCGACGTCCCCTCCCCGGTCGCCGGCACCGTGCGGGAACTGCACGCCGCGGCGGGCGACGTCGTCCCCGTCGGCGAGGTGCTGATCACCTTCGACACCGACGAGGACGTCGCCGACGAAGACGTCGCCGGCACCGAACTCGAATCCGAGGGCGTCGCCGACGCGGAGGCGGAGTCGCCCGGCGAGGACGAAGGCGTTGCCGACGAAGCCGACGACTCGACCGGCGAGGAAACGACCGGGGGCCGCGTCTTCGCCGCACCCAGCGCCAGACGGCTCGCGCGCGAACTCGACGTCGACATCGCGGCCGTCGAGGGGTCCGGTCCCGGCGGCCGCGTCACCGAAGGCGACGTCCGCGCGGCGGCCGACGCGGGCGAAGCCGCCGGTGCAGCCGAAACAGCCGACGCGGACGAAGCGGGGGCGTCGGCGTCCGAATCGACCGACGCGACGGCTCCCGCATCGACGGGCGACGAGACCGGTACCGGCGACGGCGACGTCGCGGGCATCCCCGAGATGGACGAGCTAGAGAGCGCCGCCGCAGACGCCGACGCGGACGTGATCGCGGACGCGGTCGGGGCCGAACCGTCGACTGCCACGACGACCGACCGCGAGCCCGACGCGTCCGAACCCGTCGACCGCGAGCGGACGCTGGCGACGCCCGCGACGCGCCGGGTGGCCACGGAACTCGACGTCGACATCGACGCCGTGCCGACCGATCAGATGCGCGACGGCGAACCGTACGTCGACGAGGCGGCCGTCCGGGAGTACGCCGACGCACAGCGGGCCGCCCAGGCTGCCGACGCCGCGGAACTGACCGCGGCGACGGAGGGCGGGACGGCCGAAACGGCCGCGGCCGCCGAGGAGCAGAGACGGGTCGAGGGGACCGCGACGGCCGGAGAAACCACGGCCGCCGAGGAGACCGCGACCGGGGCCGGTGAGGGCGACCGCGAGCGTCGCGAGCCCTACCGTGGGGTCCGCCGCACGGTCGGCGAGCACATGGCGCAGGCGAAGTACACCGCGCCCCACGTCACCCACCACGACCACGTCGACGTGACGGGGCTGGTCGAGGCCCGCGAGAAGCTCAAACCCCGCGCCGAAGAGCGGGGCGCCACGCTCACCTACCTCCCCTTCGTGCTGAAAGCCGTCGTCGCCGCCCTCCGGGAGCACCCCGTTCTCAACACCTCGCTGGACGAGGACGAGGAGGAAATCGTCTACAAGAATTACTACAACCTCGGCGTCGCCACCGCGACCGACGCGGGCCTGATGGTGCCGGTCGTCGACGACGTCGACCGGAAGGGCCTGCTCGAACTCGCCTCGGAGGTGAACGAACTCGTCGAGAAGGCCCGCAACCGGACCATCGCCCGCGAGGAGATGCAGGGCGGCACCTTCTCGATCACCAACTTCGGGGCCGTCGGCGGCGAGTACGCCACCCCCATCGTCAACTACCCCGAGACCGCGATTCTGGGGCTGGGCGCGATCAAAGAACGGCCGTGGGTCGTCGATAGCGAGGCGTCGTCGTCGTCTCGACGGGCGACCAACGGCGTCGTGAGCGGCGAAGTAGTCCCGCGGAAGGTGATGACGCTGTCGCTGTCGATCGACCACCGCGTCATCGACGGCGCGCAGGCGGCGGCGTTCACCAACACGCTCAAAGAGTACCTCGAAGATCCGACGCTGCTGTTGCTCGAACCCTGACGGGCACGTCGAACCGACGCCACTTCGCTCGTCCGGGGGCGGTCGTCCGTCGCTCGTCTTCGCGACGCCCGGCACGCCCGCTGGCACGTCACCGCAGGAAAAAGCCCGTCTGGAACGGGTCGTCGGGATCCAGCACGAACGTGTGCGAGCCCGTAACGTGAGCGCTGCCTCGGACAGTCGGGACGACGGCGTCGTAGCCGCCGTACGTGGCGGTCTCGTCGTACCAGCCGGTGAACGTCGAGCCGACGATGCTCTCGACGGTGAATCGCTCGCCGGGGTCGAGCCGACCGTCGTCGGCCCGCAGCGCCAGTCGCCCGCTCACGCCCGTCCCCGTCGGACACCGGTCGACCTCGCCGTCGGCGAAGACGCAGACGTTTCGGCTGTCGGCGTCCGACCCCGCCGCTGGGTCGCCCGTGAAGATGGTTCCATACAGGAACGACAGGTCGTCCTCGTGAGGGTGTTCGATTTCGAGGTCGTCGGCGACGGCGGCCTTGATCGCCCGTCCGGCGTCGACGAGGTCGGCGGCGTCGTCGGTGCCGAGGCCGACGCCGACGTCGGCCGCGCTGACGTACGCGTAGAAGGCACCGCCGAACGCGACGTCGTACTCGACCCGTCCGAGGCCGGGCACGTCGACGGCCCGGTCGCGTGCGTAGACGAACGACGGGACGTTCTCGAAGGCGACGCTCTCGACGCGGTCGCCGTCGCGGTTCACCGTCGCCGTGATCAGCCCCGCGGGCGTCTCAATGCGGATGGTCGACGCGTCGTACAGCCCCGTCTCCGGCAGGACCGTTCCGAGGGCGACGATGCCGTGGCCACACATCGTGCTGTACCCCTCGTTGTGGGTGAACAGCACGCCCAGGTCGGCGCGCTCGTCGTCGGGGTCGGTCAGGACGGCACCGTACATGTCAGCGTGCCCGCGCGGTTCGTACATCAGCGCCTGCCGGTAGTCGTCGAGTTCGCGCTGCATGTACCGGCGCTTGTCGAGGATGGTTTCGCCCTCTAGCGGCGGGAGGCCGTCGACGACGATGCGAAGCGGCTCTCCACCGGTGTGGGCGTCGATGGTCTCGATTCGCGTCCACGCCTCGGGAATCGTCCAGTCGGAGGTGTCGACGTCCATTGCGGAGCCGTTCGCCGCCGCGGCACATATACGTTGGTCCGACCGCCGTTCGCGATGGATTTCGCCTTCAGTAACGGCCGAGATGGTTCCCGCCGGTCTCGCTCCCGGTGACGGCCGAGATGGTTCCCGCCGGTCTCGCTCCCGGTGACGACCGAGACGGTTCCCGAGAGTCAGTAGTAAAATACCGTCAGATCGGTCTCGCAGTTCTCACACGAGAGGGTCGCCCCCTTCAGCCGATCTGGTTGCAGGGCCGGATGGTCACTCCCGTCGACCGCCGACTGAATCCGTCGGCCGCAGTTGGGACACGAGATACCGGAGGGTGGGCGCGAGAGCGACATATCGGTCCGTCACGGGGGACGATGCCATTATTATGTCCCTGTTACTGAGACCTAGTCACACGGCTAAGACCCGTCTCGCCCTCCGTCGGCCGGCTCGCCGTCGTCGCTTCACTTCCCGGTCGCGGTGGGTCCGTCTCGGCCCGTCCGGTTTTTAACCCCCCCGCACGAGGTGTCGAACAATGGTCGTCGGAGACGTCACCACTGGCACGGACGTACTGATCATCGGCGCGGGACCGGGCGGCTACGTCGCCGCAATCCGCGCGGGACAACTCGACCTCGACGTGACCCTCGTCGAGGCGGACGCCTTCGGCGGCGTCTGTCTCAACTACGGGTGTATCCCGTCGAAGGCGCTGATCTCGGCGACGGACGTCGCTCACGATGCGGGAAACGCCGAGCGGATGGGCGTCTACGCCGACCCCGCCATCGACCTGACGGGTATGGTCGGCTGGAAGGACCGCGTCGTCCGCCGGCTGACGAAGGGCGTCGAAAGCCTGTGTGAGAACGCCGGCGTCGAACTGATCGAGGGCCGCGCGGAGTTCGTCGACGAGCACACCGCCCGCGTCGTCCACAGCGGTGAAGGCCAGGGAGCCGAAACCGTCGAGTTCGAGCACGCCGTCGTCGCCACCGGCAGCCGTCCCATCGAGGTGCCGGGCTTTTCCTTCGAGGACGAACACGTCCTCTCCTCGAAGGACGCGCTGTCGCTCGACGCCGTCCCCGATACACTCGTGACCGTCGGCGCGGGCTACATCGGCATGGAACTGTCGACGGTCTTCCGGAAGATGGGCGCGGACGTGACCGTCGTGGAGATGCTCGACGACGTGTTGCCGGGCTACGAGGACGACGTGGCGAAGGTGGTTCGCGACAGGGCGGAAGACCTCGGCATCGAGTTCAACTTCGGACTGGGCGCCAGCGGCTACGAGGAGACCGACGACGGCATCGTCGTCAGCGCCGAGAGCGAGGACGGCGACGTCGAGGAGTTCGAGGCCGACGAGGTGCTAGTGGCGGTCGGTCGCCGACCCGTCACCGACACGATGAACATCGACGCCGTCGGTCTCGAATCGAACGACGACGGGTTTCTCGACACCAACGAACAGTGTCGCACCGACGTCGATCACGTCTTCGCCATCGGCGACGTGGCCGGCGAACCCATGCTCGCACACCAGGCCAGCGCCGAGGGCGAAGTCGCCGCCGAAGCCATCGCGGGCGAACCCGCCGCGATGGACCAGCGAGCCGTTCCGGCGGCCGTCTTCACCGACCCCGAAATCGGGACCGTCGGCCTGACCGAGCACGAAGCCGAAAGCGAGGGCTTCGACCCGCTGGTCGGCCAGTTCCCGCTTCGAGCGAGCGGGCGGGCACTCACGATGAACGAACGCGAGGGGTTCGTCCGCGTCGTCGCCGACGCCGACGATCAGTTCCTGCTGGGCGCGCAGGTCGTCGCGCCCGAAGCCTCCGAACTGATCGCCGAACTCGGACTGGCCATCGAGATGGGCGCGCAACTCGAAGACGTCGCCGCGACGATCCACACCCATCCGACGCTATCGGAGGCCGTGAAGGAAGCCTGTGCGAAGGCGCTCGGCAGACCGATTCACACCACCTGAACCCTCGCGGATCGCTGACGCGGTCCGCTCGCCCGTCGAGCCGTGGATCGGCGACGGAATTGCTGACAGAACGGGCACAAAACGTTGAAGTGATTGTATTCCTCCCTCCCTCTATCGTGTCACTCACGGCCTGGCCGGTGGTGGGGTCGCTCGCATCGGGCGTCGGAACGGTGTCTCTGGTCTGGCGGCTCCGGAGCAAACGCGACAGGCCCGGAGCGTGGTGGTTTTTCGCCGGACTCGTCTTCCAGGCGGTGTGGTGTGTGGGATACGCCGTCGCGCTGACCATCTTCGATCCCACGTTGCGCTGGGGACTGGCGGTGCTCGTCTGGACGGCGATGAGCGCGACGGGCGTGTGTTTTCTGACCTTCGCTCTGAAGTACACGGGTCGTGGCGAGGTGGTTCGATATCCGGCGTACCGCGTGCTGTTCGGGGCTCCGGCGGCGACGGCGGTGCTGGCGATGACGAACCCCTGGCACGGACTGTTGTGGCGGGACTTCACGGTCACGCGGGTTCTCGGTGTCGCGGGGGTCACCTACGCCTTCCAGCCCGCGGCGTACCTGCTGGTCGGGGGCGGCGCGCTGCTGGTTGCGGCCGGCAGCGCGTTGCTGTTCGACACCGTCGTCAGTTACGGGCCACTGTACCGTTCGGAGGCCGCTGCGGTCGGGCTGAGTACGGTGGTCCCCGGCGTCGCGTTGCTGGCGTGGCTCGATGGCGTCGGTCCGTGGCCGGCACTGAACCTCACGCCCGTGTTCTTTCTGCCACACGTGCTGCTCGACGGGTACGCCTTCGTCGTCAGCGACATGTTCGAGTTCCACCCGGTGACCCAGCGCGTGGGCGAGCGGATCGCGATGAGCGACCTCGGTAGCCCCGTCGTCATCGTCGACGAACGGGGACGCGTCGTCGACCTGAACGCCGCGATGGAGCGGGCCGTCGACGCCGAGGAAACGACGGCGCTGACACGACCGCTATCGACGGTCCTCGGCACCGACGACCTCGACCTCGACGGCGGAGAACAGTCGGTGACGGTCGAAATCGGCGGCCGACAACGGACGTTTCACGCGACGCCGTCACGCCTTCGGAGTGGGACCGGCACTCCCGTCGGCTACGCGGTCGTCCTCCAGGACGTCACCGAAGCGGTCCAGCGCGAACAGCGCCTGGCAGTCCTGAACCGCGTCCTCCGGCACAACCTCCGCAACGACCTGACCGTCGTCCGGGAGTCGATTCACGAGACCGTCGACCGGACCGACGCCGAGACGGTCGAGACGCTGCTCGATCGGGCCGACCGGAAGGTCGATTCGCTGCTACGGGTGAGCGAGCAGGCCCGGACCGCCGAGCGCGTCCTCGACGGCCGGGACAGCGGCGTCGAGACGGACATCGAGGCACTGCTGACAGAAATCGCCGACGACGCGGTGGCCGATGCCGACGGGACCGTCACCGTCGACGTCCCCGAGCGGTTGGTCGTTCGAGCCGACCCCTCGCTGCTCCGGGTCGCCGTCGAGCCCCTGGTCGAGAACGCTCTCGAACACGCGACGGGACCCGTCCACGTCGCCGCGCGAGCGACCGACGGCGGGGCGGTCGTCGTCGAGGTGTCCGACGAGGGACCGGGCATTCCCGAGCACGAACTGGCCGCCATCCGCGACGGATCGGAGGACGCACTCACCCACGGGAGCGGCCTCGGCCTCTGGCTGGCCGACTGGGCGGTCACGAGCCTGAAGGGGTCGCTGTCGTTCGACACCGGCCCCGACGGGACGACGGCGACGGTCCGGTTGCCATCGGCTGGTGACGATCGGTAACGTCGCTCGCCGGGACGTTGCTACGCACGGGCCGACGGCTGCCGACGACGAGTGCAACACCACGACGCTTTTCACGGCCAGCGAAGTACCGGGTGGTATGCGGACGCTCACGCTCGGTCCGGAAGGGACCTACTCACACCGCGCCGCACGGGCGGTCGACGACGACATCTCGTTCACCGAGTCCGTGACGGCCATCGTCGAGGCGGTCGCCAGCGGGGAGTACGACCGCGGAGTCGTGCCCGTCGAGAACAGCATCGAGGGGTCGGTCACGGAGTCGCTGGACGCCTTCGCGGAGTACGACGTCGCCGTCGTCAGAGAGATCATCACGCCCATCCGGCACGCCCTGCTGGCCCAGCGGCCGGAGTTCGACGTCGTCGCCAGCCACGCGCAGGCGCTGGCGCAGTGTCGGGGCTACCTCGAAGACAACTACCCCCAGGCACGCCTCGAAGCCGTCGCCTCGACCGCCCGTGGCGTCGCCCGTGCCCGCGAGGACCCGTCGGTGGCCGGCATCGGCCACCCCGACAACGCCGGGGAGGACCTCCAGGTGCTGGCGGAGGACATCCAGGACCGCTCTAGCAACGCGACCCGCTTCGTCGTCGTCGCGCCGGCCGGCGAACGCAGCGACGCCGGGAGCAAGACCTCCTTCATCGTCTACCCCAACGTCGACTATCCCGGCCTGCTGTTGGAGATGCTCGAACCGTTCGCCGACCGGGACATCAACCTCACCCGCGTGGAGTCCCGTCCCAGCGGCGAGCGACTGGGCGATTACGTCTTCCACATCGACATCGCCGCCGGCCTCTACGAGGAGCGTACCCAGGCGGCGCTGGCCGACGTCGAGGACATCGCCGGCGACGGCGGCTGGGTCCGACGGCTCGGCTCCTACGACTCCGAGACGGTCCTGTACTGACCCTTAAGTCCGTCGACGACCTACCCCCGGGCGATGCCGAGCGACCCATTCGACGAACTCGAACGCGTCTTCGACGTAATGAGCGGGCAGATGGGCAGCGGCGGCCGCGTCGCCGTCGACGTCGCCGACGAGGGCGACGCCTTCGTCGCCGTCGCCGACCTGCCGGGGTTTTCCCGCGAGGAAATCGACGTGAAACTCGCCGACGGGACGACGCTACACCTGAATGCGACCCGCGAGACGGAACGCGAACGGACCGATCCCGACCGGTGGGTCCAGCGCGAACGCCACGAGCGGTCGGTCTCCCGGACGATCACCCTCCCCGAACGAGTCGACGAGGCGGGCTGTGAGGCGTCCTACGAGAACGGCGTGTTGACCGTGCGTCTCCCGAAGCGAGCGGTCGACAGCGACGAAGGCACCGACATTCCCGTGAGCTAGCGGCCGGCGTGACAGAGTGACACACGGGCCGTCGGACGGCCCACACCTTCGGCACCCGATCACAGCGCGTCTAGCAGCCGGTCGACGTCGGCGGCGGTGTTGAAGACGTGGATCGAGGCCCGGACGGCCTCGGGCGCGGGGAGGTCGCGAACGACGATCCCAGCCTCGCGAAGGTGCTGGACGGTCGCCTCCGGGTCGTCGGCGGCGAAGGTCACCAGCCCGGACTCGTACGAGCGGGGGCTCAACAGTCGCTCGCCGAGGCCTTCCTTCAGCCGATCGGTCAGGCGTTCGACGCGCGACTGGATCGTGTCGAGACCGACCGCGTCGACGACGTCCATCGCCTCCCCGAGCGCGACATAGGGAGCGATCGACGTCGTGCCGATCTCGAACCGCCGCGCGCCGGGGTGGAGAGCGTAGCCCGGTTCCTTCGGGGCCTCGACCGACCGGTAGCCGACGCGCTGGGGTGTCAGCGTTTCGAGCGCCTCGTCGTCCACGTAGAGGAATCCCGACCCCCACACGCCGAGCAGCCACTTGTGGCCCGCCGCCGCGACGAAGTCCGCGCCCCAGGAGTCGACGTCGACGGGCACCTGTCCCGGCGACTGGACGGCGTCGACGAGCACCTGCGCGCCGGCGTCGTGAGCGACGTCGACGACGTCGGCGACCGGCAACTGCGTTCCGTAGTTCCACGACAGCGAACTCAGACAGAGCAGCCGTGCGTCGTCAACGGCCGCCTTCAGATCGTCGCGGTCGAGACGGCCGGCCTCGGTTTCGAGCACGCGAACCTCGATGTCGTACAGGTCCGCCAGCCGTTCCCAGGGCAGCCGTCCCGACGGGTGTTCGAGGTCCGTGTGGACAACGACGTCGCCGGGTTGCCAGTCGACGGCCGAGGCGACGGTGGCGATGCCGTCGACCGTGCTCGACGTCAGTGCGATTTCGTGTTCGTCGGCTCCGACGAACGCTGCAACCCGCTCACGGGCGGCGTCGAGCGCGTCCCACGCGGTCGGGTACACGTCGCCAGCGGCCGGGGCCTGGAACTCCATGCGCTCCTGGAAGTCGGTCGCGGCCGTCACGACCCGCCGCGGACTGGGGCCGCTCGCACCCGTGTTCATGTACGCAACGTCCGACAGGACCGGGACGTCGGCCCGGAGGTCTTCGGGAGTCATAGCCGGCCGTACGGCACGCCAGCGTTTGAATCCCCGGTGGAGAACGTCGAGAAATGTGCTCGGAAACTCCCGTTGCGAACGTCGAGAAGTATGCTCGGAAACGCTCGTCGTATCCGTCAGGAGTGTTGCTCGATGAGCCCGCGTAGCGTCGACTCGTCGCGGACGCCGACGACCTGCTCGACCACCTCGCCGTTCGCGAACAGCAACAGCATCGGCACGCCCTGCACGCGGTACTGGGCGGCCAGCGACTGGTTGGCGTCGACGTCTACCTTCGCGACCGCGGCGTCGGTCGAGGCCGCCAGCGACTCGACGGTCGGTTCGAGCATCTTGCACGGACCACACCAGTCGGCGTAGAAGTCCACGAGGACGACGTCGTACGTGCCGGTCAGCTCCTGGAGGTGGTCGGCACCCTCGACGTGGATCGGTTCGCCGGGCGCGGCGGCCGCATCGCTCTCGTCGATGCTCTCCTCGCCGTCGAGTCGATCGGCGAGCTCGGCTTTCTTCTGCTCTCTGATGTCTTGCAGGTCGTCTTCTGCTGCCATCTCGTCGTCGAGTACGCGACCGAGCCGTAAAATAGTTTTGTATCCATAGTGCAATTCTAATGGCCTGCGCTCTCGAAGGCGAGAAATCGCCCACCCTTTTTGCCGTCGTACCGTGCAGCTAGTGACGATGACCGACTTCGACGAATCCCAGTACGCCGAGGAACTTCGGGCACACCGCCGCCGGAAGGACGAGTACTTCGAGCAGGACCCGCACTCGCCGTTGCCGCCCGACGAGCAGGCGTCGTTCGACGGGCTGAACTACTACCCGCCCGACGCCGACTACTACTTCGTAGTGCCGTTGCACGAACACGACGACAAGGAGACGGTCACCGTCGGCACCAGCACCGACGGCGAGCGAGAGTACCTGCGGTGGGGCGAGTTCCGCGTCGAAATCGACGGCCAGGACGTCACGATTCAGGCCTACAAATCCGACCCCGAGGACGACCGTCTGTGGGTGCCCTTCCGGGACGCGACCAGCGGCGAGGAGACCTACGGCGCGGGGCGGTACATCGACCTCGAAACGGACCGCCACCTGACCGACGACGGCGAGTGGGTCCTCGATTTCAACCTGGCGTACAACCCGACGTGTGCGTACTCCGACGCCTACGAATGCCCGCTCCCGCCGACGGAGAACTGGCTCGACGTCGCCGTCGCGGCCGGCGAGAAAACCTATCACTGATCGGCGCGGCGCGTTCGACCGGCCGAGCGGTGACGGGCCCCGACCGAAGACAAATATGGACGGGCGACCTACCGCCGAGTGATGCTGCTGGTGCTGTGCGTCGACCTCGACGACGACGTCGGGCGCAAGACCGCCGTCGAGACGCCCGTCGTTGGCCGCGACGCCGTCGAGGACGCCGCCGTCTCGCTGGCGACGGCCGATCCCGAGGACAGCGACGTCAACGTCCTCTTCGAGGGGGTGCGCCTGCACGACGCCGTCGACGACGAGACGGTCGAAGTCGCGGCGGTCACCGGCCGTGACGACGACGAGGTGGCCGCAAACCGCGAGGTCGGCGAGGAACTTGACACCGTACTCGCGGGGCTGTCCACCGGCGAGGACGTCCGCGCGCTGGTGGTCACCGACGGCGCACAGGACGAGTCGGTGATTCCGGTCATCCGCTCGCGCATCGCCATCGACGGCGTCCACCGGGTCGTCGTCCGGCAGGCCCAGGACCTCGAATCGATGTACTACACCATCAAGCAGGTGCTCGACGACCCCGAAACGCGGGGGACGATCCTGGTGCCGCTGGGCATCCTGTTGCTCATCTACCCGCTGGCGATCCTGGCGGACACGCTCGGGATGCCGGGCGCGGTGTTCGGACTCACCTCGGGCCTGCTCGGACTCTACGTGCTGTTTCGCGGCCTCGGCATCGAGGAGCGGTTCGACGACGCCGTCGGCCGGATGCGGGCCGCGCTGTTCACCGGCCGCGTGACGCTCGTGACCTACGTCGTCGCAGCCGTCCTGCTGGTGGTCGGCGGCGTCAACGGCGTCCAGACGCTGGCCGCGTTGCGGGCCGACGCCGGGGCACTCGGCGTGCTCGAAGTGCTGGCAGCACTGCTGTACGGGGCAATCCAGTGGTTCGCCGCCGCCGGCGTCACCTCTAGCCTCGGACGCGTGACCGACGAGTACCTGACCGGTGCCTTCGAGTGGCGCTACCTCAACGCGCCGATCTACGTCGTCGCCATCGCGGCCATCCTCCACGGCGTGAGCGCGTACTTCCTGGGGTACAGGGGACTGTCGTACCTCGCGCTGGTGCTAACCGGAGGAACCCTGCTGGGGCTGTTCAGCACCCTCACGTTCGCCATCGCGGAGTCGCGTTTCGGCAAGCGGATGGAACCGACGTGATCGGTCACCATCGACGATCGAAGACGACGGCGGCGCTCGCCCGCCACCGCCGCTCTCGCCGACCGTGCAGTTGGAACTAAGTGGTCGCCACGAGACATCTCGCGTATGGAGACGTTACTCCTCGGACCGGACGACGTCGCGTCGAGCGCGCGCATCGACGAGGTCATCTCCGCCGTCGAGGACGCCTTCCGGGCGTACGCACTCGGCGACGCGGAGATGCCCGCCAAGTCCTACATCGACCTGCCGCAGTACAACGGCGACTTTCGATCCATGCCGGCCTACCTGGAGGCCGACGACTGGGAGGCGGCGGCGATCAAGTGGGTCAACTCCCACACCGACAACCCGGACAACCACCACCTGCCGACGGTGATGGGGACGGTCATCTATTCCGATCCCGAGACCGCGCTGCCGCTTGCGGTTATGGACGGGACGCACCTGACGATGCTCCGGACGGGCGCGGCCGCCGCCGTCGCGACGAAGTACCTCGCTCGCGAGGACGCCACGTCGCTGGGACTGGTCGGTGCCGGCGTCCAGAGCCACACGCAACTCGAGGCCATCGCGGAGGTGCGACCCATCGAAACCGTCGTCGTCAGCGACCGCGACGCCGACGCAATCGCGGCGTTCGAGCGGTTGTACGGCGACGACTTCGACGTCCAGGAGGGAACCATCGAGGAGGCGGCCGCCTGCGACGTCGTCTCGACGACGACTCCCGTCAGGGACCCCATCGTCACGTCCGTCGGCGAGCGTACCCACGTCAACGCGATGGGGGCCGACGCCGAGGGCAAACACGAGATTGCCGACGACGTCCTGCAACGCGCGAAACTCGTCATCGACGACTACGCGCAGTGTACCCACTCCGGCGAGATCAACGTCCCGTGGGCCGCCGGCGTCCTCGACGACGACGACATTCACGCCCAGATCGGCGAGGTAGTCGCCGGCCAGCGGCCGGGCCGCACCGACGACGACGGCGTCACCGTCTTCGACTCGACCGGCCTCGCCATCCAGGACGTCGCGGCCGCCCACGTCGTCTACGAGCGCGCCGACCACGAGGGGACCGGCACGCCGTTCGAACTCGTCGGCACCGACCTCTAGGCGCTGCCGACGGCCTTCGAAAGTAGCCAGTACAGCACAACCAGCGGGATCACCGGCAACAGCAGAAGCAACAGCGGCAGGAAGATGAGCCAGCCGAAGAAGTTCATCTCGGTGTCCGGGTGGAACCCACGCGACGGACCGATAGCGGATTTGCTCGTGCTCATACGGGGACGTACACGGGCGGGGTGAATAAGTACCACGGACCGCGCTCGCGAGTTCGTGCTCGCGGCGAGGCCCCCGAACCCGTGCACGTCGGAGCCGAAAAACGGTGGGTGGTCGCTATCCTGGTGAGCGGCCGCCACGCCAGGTGGTCGGCCGCTACTCTAGGTGAACCGCCGGCCGGAACGGAACCGCCTGGCCGGCCTTGCTCGCGGGATCGACGACGTCCTCGCCGTCCTCGGCGTACACCTCGACGTCGGCGTCGAACTCGCGTTCGAGGAAGGCGGCGGCGCTCTCGTAGACGGCGCGTTCGTCGACGTCGGCCATCGCGGCCAGCGTCTCGTCGTCGCGCTCGCGGACCAGTTCCACGAGGTCCTGCACGAGGTCGTTGACGGCGTTGCCCCGCTCGCGTAAGTCGGGGTCCTGCATGACCTCGCTCATGACCGCGCCGACGTCGATGCTCGTCTCGCGGTCGCCGCTCTCGTCTCCGTCCGCAGTGGTTCGCGTCGCGCGCTCCCGGACGGTCTCGAAGACGTCGTACTTCCAGTCGGCGGCGGCGTAGACGCGCACGACGTCGGGGTCGGTGTCGGTCACGTCGACGATGTCGTGGACGTCGTCGGTCAGGCGCTCGATTAGTTGCTCGCGCAGTTCGGCTGCGTCGGACTCCAAATCGGGGTCGGGTTCGGGCCAGGCGGCATCTTCGGCCGGTCGGCCGGTCAACTGCTCGTAGAGTTCGTTCGTCATGAACGGGACGAAGGGCGCGAGCAGGCGCAGGCGCGTATCGAGCACTTCCCGGAGCGTCCACGCCGCGCCGGGCCGGTCGAGGTCCGCGCGGCGGCGGTACCACTTGAGGTGCTCCTCGAAGGCGTAGAAGGCCGTCTGGCTGGCCGTGCGGGTCTCGAAGCCATCGAGCGCCGCGGTCGTCTCGCGGATCGTCTCCTGCAGTTTCGACAGCAGCCAGCGGTCGATGGGCTGTCGGTCGGGGTCGTCGGGCACGTCCGCGTCGATGACGTCCTGGGCGCGGTTCCAGAACCGCGATAGCTGGTCGCGGGTGTTGCCGACCTCCTCGGCGCGCCAGTCGTAGTCCTGCCAGGGTTCCGCGGAGTTCAGCAGGAAGAATCGGACCGTGTCGGCCCCGTACTCCTCGATGGCCTCGCCCGGGAGGACGACGTGGCCCTTCGAGGAGGACATCTTCTCGCCCTCTAGCAGGCCCATGCCCATGATGGTGATGCCCTCGGGCCACTTCGGTTCGGGGAACAGTTCGGCGTGGTGAAACAGGAAGAAGGTGAGGTGGTTCTGGATGAGGTCGTTGGCCGAACACCGGACGTCGACGGGGTACCAGTAGTCCCACTCCTCGCGGAGTTCGAGGGCTCGCTCGTCGGGGTCGTCGACGGCTCGCGGGGTCTCGTCGTCACCGCTCGCGTCCGAGACGGATTGGGCCTCGCTCGCGTTCGAGGCGGATTGAGCCTCGCTCGCACCGTAAAACAGCGTGTCGAAGAACTCGCGGTCCATCGCCTCCGGCGGGACGTCCTGCAGGCGGTGGGCGATGGTGTAGTAGGCCATGTAGATGGTCGAGTCCGAGAGCGGTTCGATGACGAAGTCGTCGTCCCAGGGCAGTTTCGTCCCGAGGCCGTAGTTGCGGATGCAGGGCCACTCGTTGAGCCAGTCGATGGTGTGGTCGT